>NZ_JAMYKW010000036.1:0-53752 GCF_040317555.1 Mesorhizobium sp. M1406
ACTATTTTTTTTCCCTGGTGGGGTTTGTGGGTTGGGTGTTCGGCCCGATCGGGGGGGGGTGTGGGGGCGCCGCGGGTTTCCTATTTGTGGCCCTCCCCCCCCCGTAGGGGGGTTTGGGGGCCCGCCACGCGCCCGGAGAGGGGGCTTTCGTAGAGCAAAAGACGTCGGCCAGAAAGCCCAGGCCACGGTTGCGCCTTTCGATCATTCCTCGAAATGGAGGATCTTGGCGGCCGGCAGCCCGACAGCGAGGGTTCAATTCGCTGGCAACACCTTGGTCACGCGCGTCAGCCGCCATTCACCAAAGCAAGAATGAGCTTTTGCAGGTTGCCGCCCTGACCGAACTCGACGCGGTCGAAATCGCGGCTCGCCTGCCGCTGCGCTTGTGACAAGGCGGACAGGCGTCTGGTCATCTCGGTGCGGATCTTGCTGCATTTGGGATCGTCGGCAACGCTGAGGCCGACGGTCGCCGCCTCGATCTTGCGCACCATGTCGATGATATCAGCGCCATGCACCTTCTCGTGCGCGCTGACACCGGCGATGAAAACCTCCCAGTTCTTCTGGATGGCCGGCGGCAGCGGCGCCGAGGGGCTTGGCAAGGTGTAGGTGATGATGAGCTTCGGCCGTGCCGTCGCCAGCACGCAGGCGCCGGCCCGTGCTTGGTAATCCCGGGTCCAGGTCAGCTTGAAATTGGTGTGGGCGATGGCGCGGGTGATGCCGAGCTTTGGACCGTTGTCGCCGATCGAGCGGTAGAGTTCCGGCCCGGACTGGCCCGATATGGCGTACGTCTCGACCTTCTCGACCGGCTTCCAGTCGGCATGGGCGGCCAGCGGTGAGGCCAGCAGGGCGACCAGCAGCAGACACAGACGAACACAGGTTTTCAACACCGCTCTCCGCACAATCGGGCCGGACGCCGCAACAGGCGATGCCACCGGATGGCTTTTCCTATAGAATGCCGGCGGGTGCGGCGGCAAATGTGCGAGGGGGAAGTCATGAAATATCTCATCATGGCGGGTGCGGTGGCCGGCAGCCATCTCGGTTACAAGAAAGCCTTGTGATGCCCTGCGCGGTTCCGGAGCGCCAGCGGCTGGCGCATGCGGGAAATCTTTCAGGCACACTTCAATTGGGGGACAATAGAGGATATAGGTCAGCCAAGTTGACCTATATTGCAGCGTCCGGGAGGCGTGTCGTGACTTTGATGAACCTGTTGGCTTCGCGCTCGTCGCGGATGAAGGCGTCCGAAATCCGTGAACTGCTGAAGCTGCTCGACCAGCCCGACATCATCTCGTTTGCCGGCGGCATTCCCGATCCGGCGCTGTTTCCGGCCGAGGCGATCCGCGATGCCTATGCCGATGTGCTGGGTGGCTCGGAGGCGGGAGCGGCGCTGCAATACCAGGTCTCGGAAGGCTATCCGCCGTTGCGGCGCTGGCTCGCCGGGCAGATGGGCAAGCTCGGCGTTGCCTGCGACGAAGCCAACATCTTCATCACCTCCGGCTCGCAGCAGGCGCTGGATTATCTCGGCAAACTGTTCCTCTCGCCGGGCGATACGGCCTTGGTGACCTGGCCGACCTATCTCGGCGCGCTGCAGGCCTTCAACGCCTATGAGCCGCGCTACGACCGGCTGACCCCGGCCGGCGGCAACATGACGCCCGACGCCTATCGCGCGGCGGCCGCCGCGAACGGCGGCAAGGCCAAGTTCGCCTATCTGGTGCCGGATTTCGCCAACCCGACCGGCAACACGCTGAACCGAAAGCAGCGCGAGGCGGTGCTCGACCTTGCCGGCGAACTCGACATCGCCGTCATCGAGGATGCCGCCTATCGCGCGCTGCGCTATGACGGCGAAGGCGAGCCGCCGATCCTGGCGCTCGACTGCGCGCGCTCCGGCGGCATCGACAAGGCGCGTACGCTCTATTGCGGCTCGTTCTCGAAGATCCTGTCGCCGGGCATGCGTGTCGGCTGGGTGTGCGCGCCGCGCCATATCGTCGAGAAGCTGGTGCTGATGAAGCAGGCCTCGGACCTGCACAGCCCGTCGATCAACCAGGTGGTGATGCACCGCGTCGCCGAGGCCGTGTTCGACGGCCAGGTCGAAAAACTCATCGGTGCCTATCGCGAGCGCCGCGACGGGCTGCTCGCGGCACTTGAAGCCCACATGCCTGAAGGCGTGACCTGGAGCCGTCCGGAAGGCGGTATGTTCGTCTGGATGACGCTGCCCGAAGGGTCCGACGCCACCGCGTTGCTGGCGCGATCGGTCGAGGAGGCGCGCGTCGCCTTCGTGCCCGGCAACGCGTTCTTCGCCGACGGCACCGGGCGCAACACGCTGCGGCTGTCCTTCACGCTCGCCGACCGGCGCGCGGTGAGTGAGGGCATCCCAAGGCTGGCGGCCATCCTGAAGGAATAGGCTTCCGCCGCCGGCGGGCTTTTTTCGTTCCGGTGGAACCTCTGTGGTAAATCGGAGTTCTCACCATGTCTGACCCCCGCAGACAGTGGAAAGCCTCTTGTGTCGGCTTTCCAAAGGCCCGCCGGATCCCCCTCCCGGCGGGCTTTTTGTTTGACGGGCTTTTTGTTTGAAAGGTGGATCAGTGGACTTGCGGCGGGTGACGGTAACGCGTCCACATTGACGGCGTCTTGTCCGAACCTAAATTCGAAAGCCTCACGAGGAGGAGTTTTCATGGAAACCCAGGAATTGCATCGCGGCCGGCTCATCGACCATATCCAGTTGGTGGTCAGGGATCTCCCGGCCAGCCGACGTTTCTACGAGGCGATCTTCCGGGTGCTCGATGTTCCGATCGGTGGTGCCGGCGAGGGTTATTTCTGGGCCGATGAACTGTTCATCTCCAGCGCCGACAGCCGGGCGGCGTTGGGAAAACTCACCGGCCGCCATCATCTTGCGTTCCAGGCGAAGGACCACGCCATGGTCGAGGCCTTCTACAAGGCCGGGCTCGCCGGCGGCGGCACGGACAATGGCGCGCCGGGGGAACGGCCCTATCACCCCGGCTATTACGCCGCCTTCCTGCTCGATCCGGACGGCAATAACATCGAGGCCGTTCATCACGGTCCCCACACGCGCAGCACCGCTTCGGTGAAGATCACCTTCTAGGCTGTGCCGATATTCACCTGAATCCAGTCCGCAAGCGACGGCTTTGGGCGCTTCGGTGCTCATCCGAGTTGGTGCCGGACCGCGGTGCCATGGGCGATGCTGGAGAGATGCCGCCTTGCGTTGCCAATTTGGTGGCTCCGATGCTAACCGTGCAAATGGCGGGCGGGAATCGGCATCGAAGCAACGCGCGCCACAAACCTTTGAATAAAACTCCCCTTACCCATCGTGGAGACTATTTTTTATGCAAAACTCAACAAGGACGCTCCATGCCGCCGCACTTCTATTGGTGACCGGGGGTATGGGTCTGGGCGGTATATTATCCGTTGCTCATATCCAGTCGGCGCAGGCTCAGGAGGAATATCTTCCGACCCAGAAGGATTTTATCGGCAAATGGAAACTGAACGGTGGAGCCATCCGGTCGCCGCGCGACATGAAGAATGCGCCCACGCCGGAACAAGAGGCGGACGCCAATGAGTTCCAGCAGACGGTGACCGCGTTTTACGGCGCCTTCGACTATCTGGAGATCACGGCGGACGGCCGCTACAATTTCCATCAGCCCGGGGATCCAACGTCGGGGGCCTGCGTCTGGTGCGGGACCTGGTCCTTCAGCAACAGTTCGGCGTGGCTCAAGCTGGATACGGCGCCCAGGCTGGATATCTACGCCAAGGACGGCGACATGCAGATGACCTACACCGCCGAATCCGACGAAAGATCCAAATATGCCTGGCTGGTTTTCGGCTGGACCAAGGCCGAGTAAACGACGCCGCGCGGCTCGTAGAGCGAAACAGGCCCAAGCGGCTTTTCATCCATCTCGTATCCTCGTATTCGAGATGGAACCAGCCGCCCGAGGAGACCGCGTGAGTCCACTGCCTGAAACCGTGCCGTTTTTCAGCCAGTGGGAAACGCCGGACATGACCAAGGACGTGCTCGCCGATGGCGCCGAAGTGGCGCTGCGGCGCGATCCGCTGTGGCAGGGGTCGGGAGCGAAAACGCTGGACGAATACGCGGCCTGGGCCGCCAACATCTGCGGCATGGCCTGCCTGAAGATGATCCTGGCGACGCGCGGCGAGATCGTGCCAACGATCGAACTCGCCAGGCAATGCACTGGATATGGTGGCTATGTCGTCAACGAGGGATCGATCAAGGGGCTGATCTACGCGCCCTTCGTCAGCTTCGTGGATGAGGTCTTCGGCCTGCGCGCCGAGGTGATGACCAATGTCGCGACAGGGGACATTCCGGCGATCCTTTCGCGATCGCGTTTCTTCATCGCGTCGGTCAGCAGCTCTATCCGCTGGCCCGAGCGCGAGCCGCCATCGAAGGGCGGGCATCTGGTGCTGGTCACGGCGGCTTCCGCCAAGGATTTCCGCTTCCACAATCCGTCCGGCCATACCAGCGCCACACAGGCAAACGCAGTGTTGGCGCCAGCCGATTTCGATCGCTTCTTTGCCAATCGTGGCATTGCCGTCGCCATTTGAACTTTTTGAGAGTTGAGGGATTTCGATGACCGCCAAGACAAGGGTTGCCATCCTCTATGGCGGACGTTCGGCCGAGCATGACGTGTCGCGCCTTTCGGCCGCCAATGTGCTGAAGGCGATCGACCGGACGCGCTACGACATCGTGCCGATCGCCGTTTTCCGCAGCGGCAGGTGGCTGCTGCAACAGTCGGCCGCCGGCGACGGGGCAGGGGCTCCGGCATCCGAGGACGGCATCGAGGTCGCGCTTTTGCCCGGCGGCAAGGGCAGGCTGGTCGCCGTATCGCGGGATGGAACGCAGCCCGACCTGCCTCCGGTCGACGTCGTCTTTCCCGTGCTGCACGGACCGTTCGGCGAGGATGGGTCGGTGCAGGGCTATGCCGAAGTCGCCGATGTCGCCTTTGTCGGCTGCGGCATCCTCGCTTCGGCGGCCGCCATGGACAAGGAGATTGCCAAGCGGCTGATGCGCGAGGCCGGCCTTGCCGTCGCCCGCTCGCTGACCTTGCGGCGCGGCGAGTCGGTGGTCTTTACGGAAGTCGCGGCCAAGCTTGGCCTGCCGGTGTTCGTCAAGCCGGCGCGCCAGGGCTCGTCCTTCGGGGTCAGCAAGGCAACCGACAGCGCCAGCTTCACCGCGGCCGTCGAGGCGGCTTTCCGGCATGACAGCAAGGTTTTGGTGGAGGAGTTCGTCGAAGGCCGCGAGATCGAGTTCTCGGTGCTGGAGCGGGCCGACGGCACGCTGACGATGTCGCTGCCCGGCGAGATCATTCCGGCCGGCAAGCATGGCTTCTACACTTATGAGGCCAAATATCTCGATGCCGACGGCGCGGTGGTCAAGGTGCCCGCCGATGTCCCGGCCTCGGTTGCCGACAAAGCGAGAGAGATCGCGCGGCAGGCTTTTCAGGCGCTCGGCTGTGAAGCCATGGCGCGCGTCGACTTCTTCCTGCGCGCCGACGGCAGCCTGCTGGTCAACGAGGTCAACACCATTCCCGGTTTCACCGACATCTCGATGTACGCCAAGGCGCTGGCGGCATCAGGCATTGGCTACAGCCAGATCATCGACGTGCTGATCGAGCATGCGCTGGCAAGGCATGCGGCGCGTTGATCCCGTTCGGGAGCGGAGTGGCGCGGTCTACGCCTTGCCGGGGCCGTCTCTGGCCAGGTCTTGAAGGCCATGTGAAGCGTAGTTACATCAATCATTGAGCGTGCGTTGCACGCGAACTTAACGCTTTGGTCAAGCTTCATCTGTGGAGGTTGTCATGGCTAATACACTGATGGAAGGAAAGAAGAGCCAGGACTGGCTTAATCTGGTCCTTGCCATCTGCCTGTTCATCTCACCTTGGATAATCGGCTTCGCTGCTGAAACCGCTCCCGCATGGAACGCCTGGATTGTTGGCGTCGTGCTGGGCGTCATGGCTTTGGCGACGCTTGCCGCATTCGCCGAGTGGGAGGAATGGGTCAGTGTCGTTCTCGGGCTCTGGCTGATCGTTTCGCCCTGGTTTCTCGACTTCATGGCGAACGGGTACGCGATGGCCACCCACGTCGGTCTCGGCGTGCTGGTGGTTGCCGTATCAGGTTGGGCCGTCTGGGACTTCCGTCATCCGCACGCGCATGCGTGACCGGTAAAAGGGTGGGGGTCCGGCGCGCGAGCGGCGGGCTCCTCCGGATTTGAATTTATGCGCCCCATGCGTTTGCCGTCCAGGCCGCGCGGAGCCGGGTTCGTCGGCTTGCAGTCTGTACCGCGCCATGGATTTCGGTGGGATCGGGCCCCATATCCCGCCCGGGGAGTTTTGAGCGTGAACCTCGCGCGGATGGCGGTTGTTGCCGCGGCCCTCATGGCCGCCGCGGTCGCCAGTCCCTCTTCCTTGGTAACCGGGGAGGCGGCGGAGAGGGTGGCGTTGCGCGTCGAGATGGACGGCGCCATCGGCCCGGCGAGCGCAAGGCAGCTCAAGGAAGCGTTGGCGAACGCCACCGAGCGGCACGCCGAGGTTCTCATCCTCGAGATCGACACACCAGGCGGGCTGGTCACCTCGATGCGCGAGATGATCGCCGATATCCTTGCCTCGCCCGTTCCCGTCATCGGCTATGTCGCGCCCGCCGGGGCGCATGCGGCAAGTGCCGGAACCTACATCCTCTATGCGACCCATGTCGCGGCGATGGCGCCCGGCACCAATCTGGGCGCCGCCACACCGGTCGAGCTTGGCGGGCTGCCGTCTCTTCCCGGTGGCGGCGACCAGAACAAGGGCGACCAGAAGGACGCCACCGGACCGCCGGCGGGCGACGCGATGATGACCAAGATGACGAACGACGCGGTTGCCTTGATCCGCTCGCTCGCCGAATTGCGCGGGCGCAATGCCGACTGGGGTGAAAAGGCCGTGCGCGAGGCGGCCAGCCTTTCCGCCAACGCGGCGCTTCAGGCACATGTCGTCGACCTCGTCGCCCATGACACGGCCGAACTGCTGCAGCTTGCCGACGGCCGCATGGTCGAGGTGGCTGGCAAGAAACAGGTGCTGGCGACCAAGGGCCTCCCGGTCGAGACGCTGGAGCCCGGCTGGCTGATCCGGCTTCTCGCCGTCATCACCGATCCCAACATCGCCGTCATCCTGATGCTGGCCGGCTTCTACGGCCTCGTCTTCGAATTCACCAGCCCCGGCGCGGTGGCACCCGGCGTGATCGGCACCATCTGCCTTCTGCTCGGGCTCTATGCCCTCAACCTGTTGCCGATCAGCTATGCCGGCCTTGCCCTGATGCTGCTTGGCCTCGCCTTCCTCGTCATCGAGGCCTTCAATCCGACCGTGGTGCTTGGGCTTGGCGGCGTGGCCGCCTTCCTGCTCGGCGCCGCCATGCTGCTCAAGGTCGAGGGTCCCGGCTTCGAGATGTCATGGGCGGTCATCGGCACCGCCGCCGCGCTGACGCTTGGCCTGGCGCTGCTGGCCGGCAGCTATCTGTGGGCGGCACGCAAGCGCCTGCCGCGTGTCGGCGCGCAGGCCATGCACGGACTGCCGGCCAAGATACTCGACTGGTCGGGACGCGAGGGCCATGTGCTGGCCCAGGGTGAGCGCTGGCGGGCGAAAGCCGACGAACCGCTCGCCCCTGGCGACAGCGTCGAGGTGGCCGATGTCAGGGGTCTCATGCTGACGGTCCGGCGCAGGAACAATGGAGCAAGGCAATGATCATCGGTTATGTGGCCTATCTGATACTCGCCCTCCTCGTGCTGATGTTCCTCTCCGCGACCATTCGCATCCTGCGGGAATATCAGCGCGGCGTGGTCTTCACGCTCGGCCGCTTCACCGGGGTGAAGGGCCCCGGCCTCATCCTCCTCGTTCCCTTCGTCCAGCAGATGGTGCGGGTCGACCTGCGCGTGGTGGTGCAGGACGTGCCGCCGCAGGACGTGATCTCGCGCGACAACGTCTCGGTGAAGGTCAACGCCGTGCTCTATTTCCGCATCGTCGACGCCGAGCGGGCAATCATCCAGGTCGAGGATTTCATGGCCGCCACCAACCAGCTTGCGCAGACCACGCTGCGCTCGGTGCTCGGCAAGCACGAGCTCGACGAGATGCTGGCCGAGCGCGACAAGCTCAACAGCGACATCCAGGAGATTCTCGACCAGCGCACCGATGCCTGGGGTATCAAGGTCTCCAATGTCGAGATCAAGCATGTCGATCTCAACGAAAGCATGGTCCGCGCCATCGCCAAGCAGGCCGAAGCCGAGCGGCTGCGGCGTGCCAAGGTGATCAATGCCGATGGCGAGCAGCAGGCGGCGGCAAAGCTGGTCGAGGCCGGCAAGATGCTGGCCGCCGAGCCGCAAGCCATGCAGCTGCGCTATTTCGAGGCCCTGCACGACATCGCGGGCGAGCGCTCGTCGACAGTGGTGTTTCCGCTGCCGGTGGACCTGCTCACGATCTTCAACAAAAAGCCGGACGGCGCCAAGTGAACCGGCTAGGGCGCCGAGCAGCCGCATCGCCGGCTTCGGGTTCTCCGACCGTGCTGCGATAACCCTGGCGCACAGCCCATTGCCCGCACCGCCGAGATCGCTGGCGTGACGCTGCGCTACACCGACTTCATCCGCGGCGTCTATCTGGAACGGTGCTCAATGCTCCTTCCAGGCACCGGGGCCATGCGCTTGGGCGGCACGTCGTTTTCATCCGGATTGGGGACCGGGTCTTCATCCGGAAGCCTGTCCGGATCCGGCTCGCGCATGGGCTTCGGTTCGGGAAGCGGCGGCGGCGTGGGTACTGGAACAGGCGTTGGGTCGGGGTTAGGCAGAATGGCCATGAAATAACTCCTGCGTGGGGCTTGGTGGGTGGTCGAAATCCGGGGGGATGTCGACCAACCCGACATCCAGGTGTCCTCAGCGTCTTTGACGGCGTCTCGACCAGGGCTGATGCGGGCAGAACGGTCGTGCTTGCGGATGGTTCCGGTGCGGTTTCGGTCACGACCCGGACGCGCTCTCGCGAGCCGTGCCGCGGAATGGAGCCAGGTCGTCAAAAATGAATCGTCCTACCGTGCATTTCCGGGTCTTGCCGACCTCACGGAGCGCCATAATTCCATTCAAGGCTGGAGCGAATTCAGCCACTGAATAGGAGGCGTCCGTGAAGCATCAAACCGTTGACCAACTGAATGCCGTTGCCGACGTCCACGCCGAGGCAACCTATCTTGTCGCGACCCGAGGCGAACGCCTCGAACGCTGGGCGCAGCTTCTGGAGCAAAATCCCAACAGGTGCCTAGGGGCGCTGACGGGGACCGAGTACCAATCCGTGGAGGTGCGCGAAAGAATGCGTTCCGCGGGATCACCAATCACAGTTGCTTTCGAAGATCCGATCTTTCGCGCGCTGGGCTTGAAGGAGGATACCTACGGTGAGGCCAAGCGCTTCTTCGAGCTGACCGATTGGCAGCTCCACGGAATCGTCTGCCACTGCCATGTCGGCGCCACGATGACGGCACGATGGGCCGCATCCCGTGTCCGCGCGGCAATGTCGGCGAGATCCGGTTTCCTCGCGTGGCTGCGAGGAGCGTTTCTGCACTGAAGGCCGATGCCCGGCTGGCGAACATCGCGCACGACGTCGAGTTCGGCTGAACGAATGCTTGAAGATCGATGAGGCGGCAGCGGGTCTGTCCGCCCCGTATCGATTGTGCTGGATGACGCCGCTTGTCTGCTAGCAGCGGCCGCTCGCCGAACACGATGTCGAGCGAGCCGATCTCATCGCGTCGAACATTCGGAACGCCGACAAACAGCATTCGATCTCGCCATCCCGGCGCAGGCACGGGAACGCTGACAAAGTTGCATGCCGGCTCAATATATCAGATCATGACGGTTGGCGGGGGAGACATCGAGTGGCCAATCGTCGAAACGGCACGGCGTCTCCGGCTCATGGGTCGGAGGACATGTTTTCGGCTGCCGCGCCTCACCCTCGAACCGTATTGCCCAATGTGGCAACCACCGTCACGACGGTGGCGGCGCTGTATTTCGGGCGCGAGGTCTTCCTGCCGATCGCGATCGCGCTGCTGATCACCTTCGCGCTCGCGCCGCTTGTCGCGGCGCTCAAAAAGGTCGGCATACCCCGGATTGCGGCTGTCGTCGCCAGCGTGCTGGGCGCTTTCGCGGCGCTTGGCCTGTTCTCCTTCATCGTCGCCACGCAGGTCAGCGAACTGGCGCAGAACATCCCGGTCTACCAGACCAACATCCTGACCAAGATCCGTTCGCTCAAGGAAACCGGGGTCGGGGGAGGAATCCTTGCCAGATTGAGCCAGGTGGTCGAGCGTGTCGGCCAGGAAATCGACCGGCAGGACGCTACGCTGCAGGCCGTCACCCCGGAAAAGCCGCCGCGCGAGCCGGTGCCCGTCGAGATCGTCTCGCGCGAAAGGCCGCTCGAAGTCCTGCAGAACATAGTCGGCCCGCTGATCAGCCCGCTCGGATCGGCCGGGCTGATCATCGTCGTCGTCATCTTCATGCTGCTCGAACGCGAGGACTTGCGCGACCGCTTCATCAGGCTTGTCGGTTACGGCGACCTCCACCGCACCACGGAGGCACTTCAGGATGCCGGCAAGCGGGTGGGCCTCTACCTGCTGATGCAATTGGTGGTCAACATCGTCTACGCGATACCGATCGCGATCGGGCTCTGGATCCTCGGCATTCCCAATGCCCTGCTGTGGGGACTGCTGGCGCTGGCGCTGCGTTTCGTTCCCTATATCGGCCCGGCCATAGGCATGCTGCTGCCGCTGTTCCTGGCGCTGGCCGTAGCGCCGGGCTGGTCGCTCGTGCTGTGGACGGCAGCCCTGTTCGTGGTGATGGAACTGATAACCGGCAATGTCATCGAACCCTGGCTTTACGGTTCGCGAACGGGACTGTCGCCGCTGGCGATCATCGTCGCGGCGATCTTCTGGACGTGGCTCTGGGGACCGCTCGGGCTGATCCTGTCGACGCCGCTCACCGTCTGCCTGGTGGTGCTGGGCAGGCACGTGCCGCAGTTTGAATTCCTCGACGTGCTGTTCGGCAACGAGCCGGTGCTCGAACCCCATGCGCGACTATACCAGCGGCTGCTGGCCGGAGATCCGGAAGAAGCCACCGACCACGCCGAGGAGATGCTGGAGGAGAAATATCTCGTCGAATTCTACGACAAGGTCGCCATTCCGGCGCTCCTGCTGGGCGAGCGCGACCGTGTGCGCGGCGTCATGGGCGACCTGCAACGGCGGCAGGTGGCGGCCAGCGCCCTGACGCTGGTGGCCAATCTCGACGACAGCGCACAGGAGGAGGCAGGCGAGGAGGAGGAGGACCCGCACGTGGCCGGGGAGGCGGGCGACCATGGCGATGCCGCCGGCGAGAACGAGACCGATCTGCCCGATGGCACCGGCATATCGGTGCTTTGCGCCGGCGGGCGCGGCGAACTCGACGATGCCACTGCCGCGATACTGGCGCAGGTGCTGGAGGTCCAGGGCGCGACAGTCGCAAGGGCCGGCTTTGCCGAGATGGAACCCGCCAACATCCGCCGCATCGAGCTCGAAACCATCGACACCGTCGTGGTCGGCTTCCTGAACCGCGATTCCGTCAAGCACGCCCGCTTTCTGGTTCGGCGGCTGAAGCGCGCGAAGGCCGCACTTCGGGTGGGAATCGTGTTCTGGTCGGAGACCGGCACCGAGGACAAGGAAACGGCCGCCAGGCTGGCCCAGGACATCAACGCGGATTTCGTGGCGCACGGCATGGTGGATGCCGTACTGGGCGCACTGTCAAACGAGCCGCCGGTTGCCCTCAAGGTCATCGCCAAACGCCGCATGCGCCGGCAGCGGGCAGCGCCCAGGAAGGTGCCGGCAGCGGCGGCGAGCTAGGGTCGCCGTCGCCTCGTTCGGCAATGGGTCCGGCAAGCCCGGCTCCGATGGCGACAGAGCAAGCATCCTGCTCCCGTTTCGGGATCGCCCGCTCTACCGATCGACCATCGCCATGCCGCGCTCGGTGTAGCGCGGGCCAGCGATTTTCCCGGGCGCCAGGGCGTCGTCGAGCGCGGCCGTTTCGGTGGCGTCGAGTTTCAGGGATTCGGCGGCGACGTTCTCCTCCAGATATCTGATCCGCTTGGTGCCGGGGATCGGCACGATGTCGATGTCGAAACCGCTGCCCTTCCGCAGCAGCCAGGCCAGCGCGACCTGGCCGGGCTTGACGCCCCGGGCAGCCGCGATGTCGCGCACCTTGGCCGCCGCCTCGACATTGGCGTCGTAGTTTTCGCCCTGGTAGCGCGGATCGTTGCGGCGGTAGTCGCCCTCGGCATAGTCCTCCGCGCGCTTGACCTCGCCGGTGAGAAAACCGCGGCCGAGCGGCGAGAACGGCACCAGGCCGATGCCGAGTTCACCCAGCAGCGGGATGATCTCCGGCTCCAGATTGCGCTCCCACAGCGAGTACTCGCTCTGCACCGCCGACACCGGATGCACGGCATGCGCCCGGCGGATGTTGGCCACACCCGCCTCGGACAGGCCGAAGAAGCGCACCTTGCCTTGCGCGACCAGTTCACCAACGGCGCCCGCGACATCCTCCATCGGCACCGCCGGGTCGACGCGGTGCTGGTAGATGAGGTCGATATGGTCGGTGGCGAGTCGGCCGAGCGAGGCTTCCACGGCCTCGCGGATGTGCCCGGGCCGGCTATCGGTTCCGACCTGCTTGCCGTTTTCTATGCGGAAGCCGAATTTGGTGGCGATCGTCACCTGGTCGCGCTTGCCCTTCAACGCCCGGCCGAGCAGGGCCTCGTTGGTGTAGGGGCCATAGACCTCGGCGGTGTCGAGGAAGGTGCAGCCGAGCTCGATGGCGCGGTGCAGCGTTGCGATGGATTGGGCCTCATCGGCCGGGCCATAGGATTGGCTCATGCCCATGCAGCCGAGGCCGATGGCAGAGACCTGCAGCCCCTGACTGCCGAGCTTGCGTGTTTTCAGGGTCATTGGTGCGCTCTCCGGTGCAGCTCGCCACGACTATAGGCGCGTCCGCTCCATTCTCAAAAGGCGGGCTGGCTGCCACAATCGCCGGCCATGAGTCACGCTGCCTATCCCGGCGCCTCCGACAATCGGTTCGCCGGGCGATATTCCTGAAACCAGCCGCTCAGGCCGAAATACCGCCACGCCCGGATCGCTGCCCGGTCATCCAGGGCAGGACGCTCGAGATATCCTCCAGGATGCGCGCCGATCTTGCCCAGCCGGCGAAGGCTTCCCGGGCAACCGACGGCGGCAACAGCCCGTCAAAGGCGCGATGGCAGGCGCGCCGGGCGGTATCGAAGATTGGGCCGCGGCGGTTGCTCGGCCATTCGTCGAGAAAGTCGAGGGCCTCGTCGAGGCAGGTGATTTCCTGGACGATCATCTGACCGTCCTTGACGAAAACGGGGTGGTTGAAACGCCTGTCGTTCATCACTTCCTCCAATCGCTTGAACGATGCTTTGAACTGGCCGGCAACGCTGGCTCCGGCTATCGCAAAATATGCGAGGGGCGGGTTTCCGTGTCAAGAATAGACACGGGCGGCCAGACTACTCGATCAGGATATGCGCCTCGCGGGCGGCCTCGACGAAAGCCTCCCGGGCGATGTCGGAGGACACGTCACCACTCGTCGCCCGGCGGCAGGCGCGCAACGCCGATTGATGTTTTGGGCTGCCGGCGTCACGCCAATGTGTCGTGAGCAATTCGATGGCTTGCTGTGTATTGGACAAATGGTGGATGGAACCGGTGACACCGACCGACACCGCCACGGGTTTGGAAAACCATGCAGTCTGCATTGGAACCTCGACAGGCCTGAAGCGATAAACGCCTTTGGCGGCCCAAGGTTTCGTCGGTGCCAATCACTCTGCCGTGAGAGTCCGAAACATCCGTTCTCCAACGACCATCCGCATCGACACCCGGTTTGTTCGCCTTCGGCTTGTGTTCCGTCGCCCCGACTGTTGCCGGCGAAAGCGGCTTCAGTCACCACCTGCCAATATAGGCGGCCAGTTCGTCCGGCGTCCCATTTGGAAAGGCCTGTTTCAGAAAGTCCAGGAACGCCGACACGCGTGCGCTGAGCAGCCGCCGAGATGGGTAGAGCGTCCAGAGAGCGATCTCGGGGCCGTCGATGTCCCCCCAATTCACCAGTGTGCCGTCAGCCAAGTCGTGGCTCACCAGCGAAATTGGGAGACGTCCAACACCGACGCCGGCTCGCACCGCATCCCGCACCATGATCAGCGTTGACAAAGCGAGGACAGGTTCGATCGTAATCGTCGACCGGCCACCTTGTGTCTTCACGTGCCATGTTTGCCGTTCGCCTGTGCCACGCGCAACGCCAGGAGCGGCCCGTCCACCGGTCGTGCGAGGAAGGTGTGGGCTCGCCACAACGACCAGGCGGTCGCGGAGAAACGCCCGTCCGACCAGGCTTTCGTCGGGATCCGGATTGACCCGGATCACCAGGTCGTAGCCTTCCTCGATCATGTCGACAGGCCGGTCCTCCGTCGTGACCTCAAGCCTTACCTCCGGATGTTTGAGGGTAAACCCCGCGGCGATCCTCCCCATCGCGGTCTGAGAAAAATGGAGAGGTGCGCTGATCCTTAATCTGCCCTTGGGTCTCTGACCGCCCGAGGCGATCGCCGCGGCCGTCTCGTCCAGTTCGGCGAGCAAGGGCCCCGTCCGCTCGAAAAGTGCCCGCCCTTCCTCGGTGAGCTTCAGGTTGCGCGCACCTCGTTCGAACAGGCGCAGGTCAAGACTGCTTTCCAAGTCTCCGACGCGCCGAGACAGCGTTGCCTTGGGCCGGCCGGTGGCCCTTGCCGCTTTGCCGAAGCCACCATGGCGGGCAACGAGGTTGAAGTCGGCGAAGGCAAGGAGATCCATGATCGTTCCACCAGTGGGACGCTGCGTCCAAAATTTCCGTCTATTGGACTGCTAGTGAGCCACACATATTGGGCGTGTCAAGCAATCCAACAGGAGAAATTTCCATGACCATTCTCGTCACCGGCGCCACAGGCAATGTTGGCCGCCAAGTCGTCGAACACCTCGTCCAGCGCGGCGCCGATGTCCGTGCTCTCGTCCGCGATCCCTCGAAAGCCAGCTTCCCGGCGGGCGTATCGGTCGCGCAGGGCGACTTTCTCGACGTCGATTCGCTGCGCAAAGCCATGTCCGGCATTTCCACCCTGTTCCTTTTGAACGCCGTGGTGCCGGACGAATTCACGCAGGCTTTGGTGGCGCTGAACGTCGCCCGGTCGGCTGGCATCGAGCGGATCGTCTATCTTTCGGTGATCCACGCCGACGTCTATGCGAACGTGCCGCATTTCGCCGGCAAGTTCGGCGTCGAGCGAATGATCGAGCAGATGGACTTCAAGGCTACGATCTTGCGCCCGGCCTACTTCATCCAGAACGATCTGATGATCGAAGCCGCCATCACCGGCTACGGCGCCTACACGATGCCGATCGGCGGCAAGGGGCTCGCCATGATCGACGTGCGTGATATCGCCGAGATCGCCGCCCTTGAGCTGCTGCGCCGCGAACGGGCCGCGGAGCCGCTCGCGCTCGAGCGGATCAACCTCGTCGGTCCGCAGACGCTGACCGGGGCGGATATCGCCGCGATCTGGTCGGACGTGCTCGCCCGTCCGATCAGCTACGGCGGCGATGATACAGAGGGCTTCGAGCAAAACCTCAAGCAGTTCTTGCCTGCCTGGATGGCCTACGACATGCGCTTGATGGGCGAGCGGTTCTTGACCGACGGAATGCTGCCCGAGGCTGGCGACGTTGATCGCCTGACCGCGCTTCTGGGCCGCCCACTGCGCCCATATCGCGACTTTGCCTCACAAGTCGCTGCCTCCGCCTGACGGAAGCAAGCGCAAGGACCATTAACATGGACAACAGGGCGGCCTCTTGAGGAGGACGCCCTGCCTTTGCGTGGGACAATGTGTTCAACCAAAATTGCCCTACTGCCGGGAAGCCGGAAGAGGTCTATCGATCACGCGCTCGCCATCGTCGCCGGCCTGGCCATCCACGAACGTCCCAGCGACGCCGTCGACAGAGCTGAGGCCGTCGAATTCGATTGCGACGCCAATGAGTTGGGCTGCCTGCAGGACGAGGTATTCGACGTCCTCGAGGGCGACGTTCTCGGCCAGATTCCTGACCCTGACCCGTTCCGCCACCGCCGTGATGTTGACGATGCCGGCCGTCTTGAATGCCATCAGGACTGCTGAACTGACGTCATCGCGCAGGCGCGTCGAGTAATCATACCGCATCGAAACCTCCCAACGGGAACGGTTTTCTGTTCAGATTCCATCATGCGGCAAGGACTCCGCCATGGCAATCCACAAATTAAATATTATCTAAATAAATCAATTAGTTAGCAGAGTTACGCAAATGCGTGGCCAGCGCCGAATCCTCATCATGCGCCTGGTGCGCGAACCACCCATAGCAGGGTCTTGACGCATTATGAGGCTTATCCTATTTATTAGCCAAGTGAGTTAAATACTAACTCAACGCATTCTTGGTCCTGAGCGAGGAAAGCGCCATGGCTGAATTGGAACGCCCCGAACGATTGCAAATCATGCTGACGGCCGATGAACTGGCCGCGCTGGAAAACTGGCGCTACGACAAGCGCATGCCGAGCCGCTCGGCCGCGGTCAGGGAACTGTTGCGGCGCGGCCTTGCCTCGGACGGGTTCCTGACGGCGGAGCAAGGGGTTAAGTCGCAGGATTTCGGCATCCTGCGCAGCTCCGATGGCAACGGCGCCGCAGACCACGGCGGTTGACCGCGACTTTTGCGATCCGGCGCCTGGATGTTGGCCTAGAGAATGTTGGTCGTCACTTCGACGATGATAGCGGCACCCTCCAGCGTGCCATTGGTCACATGCACGACACGTGATACCCGCAGATCCTGTGTATTTCCATCGATCGACAGGGAAACGCTTTCGCCAATCCGGGGAACCGCCTGGAAAATCGCATCGGTGGCTTCAGGTCGGTTGTCGATCGATATGCGGCAGTTGACGGTCATGTGGTGTCTCCTGTGTCGGACCCCGGTCGTCAACGCGGGCTCCGCGAAATGGTTTCGGGGAACAGATGCAACTTAGTGGCGCCCGAATTCGTACAGCAGGAATTGCTCCATTGTTCATCGTAGAGGGGCAACAGGCTCGCCGGGGAGGGCGTTGGGGCTGCCCGGCGAGTTTTGTCCTCGTTGCCTCGCAAACCGTCAGCCAATAGCCAGGCTGGTCGGCAGGCTCAGTGCTATCCGTTCATTTCGCCCCGCGTGGCACGACATAGCTCGTCACGGCATCTGTTCCTCGCGTGACGACGACCGTAGTGTAGTCCGCCGGTAGAGAAGCCGTGGCGGTCGCGTCGATTGGCTGGCACCGGCCGACGATCTCGCCGTTGGGCGAGCTTGCCAGCCTGCCGGCCAAGGACGCCCGGCATTGATCGAGGGATGCGTAAAGGGCCGGCGCCGTTTCCATAGGTTTGCACATGGCGGCCTCGCCGGTGCCGCACGAAAGCAAAAGCATCACAGCCCCGCTTGCCGGATCCATTGCCTGAGCTCCCATGTTGAACGAGCCTCAACGTGGGCGTGCGACCTTGGTTTCGCTGTCGCTAAAAAACGTCAGCGGACCCGAACCGGACTGGAGTGTATGATTGATTTTGGTTCCATGGCTCGAACCACGGTTCACGCCATCGAAGGGTGCTCCTGTCGCCTCTTTCGTGGTGTTACCGAGGTGAGAAGGGCACGCGTTTCGGCGATCGCAATTCCCCGGCCATTTTCGCCGCCTGGAAAATTGTCATCAAAATCAGGATTGGCTCACCCTCGGTCGGGCTGATGGTCAGGACCACACGGCCAAGCTCGTCGCTCATGCCGCAAGACCAGTCCTTAACCGCTATCACCTTTCTCGCGGCCATATACCTCTCCAGGTGGGAAGCACCTCGCGGGCTACACCGTCTGGAGCTGTTGGATAGAGCCCGACATTGCAATCAGCCGTACGGCGGCAAAGGCGGCCAAAATTATGAAAACCGCCGTGATGTCGAGGAACATCGTCGATGCAAGGATGCCCCCAACATGGTCAAAGCAACTCAGTTGCATGGCGCGTCACCCCTTCAGGTCGCTAACCGCTTGATGATGATCCTGCTTCAGAAGAAATACAAGCATCTGCTAATAAGCAGGATGGAGCGGTCTCATGCGCGCAGCTTCGAAGTGATCGTCTGCTTTGTGCGGTTAAGGCCCGCCAAGTGCTTGATTGCTGGTTCCCGCTCATGGGCTCGAACCACGATTCACGCCTTCAAAGGGCGCTGTCCTACCATTAGACGAAGCGGGAAGATGCAACTGCGCCAACACCCGTAGCCGGTTCGCG
Source organism: Mesorhizobium sp. M1406 (assembly GCF_040317555.1). Classification (NCBI taxonomy): domain Bacteria; kingdom Pseudomonadati; phylum Pseudomonadota; class Alphaproteobacteria; order Hyphomicrobiales; family Phyllobacteriaceae; genus Mesorhizobium; species Mesorhizobium sp. M1406. The sequence goes on from NZ_JAMYKW010000036.1 coordinate 18,356, forward strand.
CGCCGGGATCAACGCAGTGCCGCAGCAAAGGCGCGTGGCCGGCATCAGTTCGGGAAGTTGTTGACAGGCTCCTCGCAGCGGTAGGCCGGGCAGCGGCCGTCACGGGTTGGGACATAGGCCGACATCGGCACCTCCGGCCAGTCGCATTCGTTGCCGAACTGCCTGACGTAGCGGTCATAGGTGTTGGGGCCGGTGCTCAGCACCACGGCGCGGTGGCTCTGGATCAGCCGCTGGAGCTGCTCGCAGCTCATCGTGCGGGTGTCGGGCCGGGCCTCGGCGAGGCCGGTCGCGGCAAGCAGGATCGCTGCCGTCATCAAAGCAATTCGGCGCATCGGCATGGCGGTTCCCTCGAGCTGACGTATGACGCGAAACTCGCATCCCGGCCGGTGGTTCCGCAACGGCCAACTGGCCGTTTCTTTGCGGGGCAACCAAATGGCGCGTCGCGCATTGCTGGGGATGGACGGCCGGAAGCCCCACGAGACGCCGCAATGGTGGCCCGGAAACGAGGATCGTGAAGCCATGTGCTGTTCCTTCTGTGGCGGCCGCGAACACCGCTACGAGGATTGCCCGCAAAGGGACGCCTCGGCCAATCCATCGTCCGTTGCTCCGCCAGACGAGCCCGGTATCGAACCTGGCCGCACGGGCCATCCCTGATTGACCTCTCGCGGAATTTGGAACGGCCGAGGCGAGCTGCCAGCCCCGGTTTCGACGAGCAGCTTCGGCCGCGATGCGGAATGTTGCCTTCCCATTGCAACCAAAATGTCCGCCATGCATTGCAGGGCACGGCGGAAATCCGTCTGCAAGCCTGACGCATGGTTTCGAGAGCGGTGCAGGACGCCAGGCGGATAGGGGGAAGGTGGGGCAATGACGGAATTGGCAAACATCGATGGCCCGATCGAAATCGCCGCCGACGCAAGGCTGGCGGCGATCGTCGATTCGTCCTTCGACGCCATCATCAGCAAGGACCTGAACAGTATCATCACCAGTTGGAACGGAGCGGCTCAGCGCATGTTCGGCTACGCTGCCGGGGAGGCTGTCGGCCGATCGGTGCTGATGCTCATTCCCGACCATCTCAGGGACGAGGAGGCCGACATCATCGGTCGGGTTCGCAATGGCGAAGTCGTGGCCAGCTATGAGACGATCCGGCGACGCAAGGATGGTGGATTTATTGCCGTCTCGCTCACCATCTCGCCGATCAGGAACGCATCGGGCGAGATCATCGGCGCTTCGAAGATCGCCCGCGACATCACCGCGACGAGGGAGAGCGAGCGCCGGATCCGGCTTTTGCTGCGCGAGGTGAACCATCGCGTCAAGAACCAGTTCGCGGTGATCCTCTCGATGATCAGGGAGACGAGCAAACGCTCGACCGATCCGCGCGAGTTCGAAGAGCTGATCCGCTCCCGCATCATGGCGCTGTCGCGGTCGCACGACCTGCTGGTGAACTCGGATTGGGCGGGTGCCAGCCTCTTCGACCTGGTCCAGGAGCAGCTCAAGCCATTCGGCCGCGAGGAACAGGTATCGCTCTCCGGACCGCTTTTGACCCTGCAGCCGAACGCCGTGCAAAATCTCGGCATGGCATTTCACGAGCTTGGCACCAACTCCTCCAAATATGGCGCGCTGGCAGGCGATGCCGGGCGGCTTGAGATCACCTGGCAGATCGGCAACGGTGTTTCGGGAAAGCGGGAAATCCATCTCGTCTGGGACGAGACGATGCCGGTGTATGAAGGGAGCCGGCGGGACGATGGCACGCGCAAGGGTTTCGGTACCGTCGTCCTGGAGCGGGTCGCGCCGCAGTCGCTGAACGGATCGGCGGTCCTGGAACGCGGCCCGGGCCATCTCAGCTGGTCGCTGACGGCGCCTTTGGAATCGATCGTCGTTCCGCCGCTCGGCGCCGAAATCCCTACTGCCGACACCGAGCCGTCTTTCAGCCCTTGAGGTCTATTCAGCACGGGGCGCGGCTTCGGCCCCATCAAAGCGAGGGCGAAGGTAAACCCGACCGCTGCGAAATGCCCCCGAAGAAACTTGCCAGCGCCTCGGCGGTCTGCGGCGGGTTCTCCTCGGGAAAGAAATGTCCGCCCGGCATCGCCTGGCCGCGCACGTCATCGGCCCAGCCGCGCCACAGCGCCAGCGGCCCGCCTTCACCGGCATACCAGTCCGCGAGAGCGCCCTGGCCGCTCCACAGCGCCAGCAGCGGGCAGCGGATGCGCCGGCCGGTGGCCTTGTCCGAACGGTCATGCTCGCGGTCGAGCATGGCCGCCGCCCGGTATTCCTCGCAGATGGCATGGATGTGGGAAGGCGCGCGCAAGGCATCGATGTAGGCCCGCCGCACCTCGGGCGGAAACACCGAGGGCGATGAGCCCCAGCCGCTGAGCGCATTGTCGACGATCGCCTCGGCGGCACCTGCCAGGATCTTTTCCGGCATTGGCTCGGGCTGTGCCAGCAACGACCATGGCCAGTAGCCCAGCGCCAGCCTGTCGTCGGCCCGATCCCAGGCATCGGCCGTGGGCACGATGTCGAGCACGGCAAGCTTGTCGATGCTGTCTGGATGATCGAGCGCCATCCGGTAGGCGACACGCCCGCCGCGATCATGGCCGGCGACCATGAAGCTTGGGAAGCCGAGCCTTGTCATCAGCGCTACCATGTCGGCGGCCAAGGCGCGCTTGGCATAGGGCGCGTGATCGGGAGCCGATGCCGGACAGGAACTGCCGCCATAGCCGCGCAGATCGGCGCAGACGACGCTGAACCGGCTGGCCAGCATGGGCGCGATGTCGCGCCACATCAGATGCGTTTGCGGAAACCCGTGCAGCAACAGCAGCGGCGGCCCGCTGCCGGCACGCAGCGAGAATATGACGGCATCGCCGGTGTCGATCTCCCCACTTTGAAAGTCATCGAACATGGTCGCCTCCGGCACGCGCAACGGCCGGCGAACGGATTTGGTTGCAACACGCGCCCGCGGGGAAGCGGCCAACCTTTTTCCTCGACATGCGTTGTCTCTGTGAAGGGAAGGCCGCCGCGGGCGGCCATCAAAGGAATGGAGGCCCGGGATGAGAATTCTCGCGATCGTACCATGCGGCCTGATGCTGGCGCTGGCGGCGCCGGCGGCTGCCCAGACCGACCAGCAGGACGACAGCACAGCGACCGACCATTGCCGTGCGCAGACGGAGCAAGGTGCAAAACAGCAGCCCGGGCAGCAGCCCGACAGCGGCAATTTGACGGAGAAGCTCACCGATTGCGGCGGTGTGCTGAAACCGCCCCCCACGGGGGATCAGGGAATGGCCGCGCCGGCGCCCGACGAAGGCAAGACGCCGGTGATCAAGCCCGGCGACGTGCCGCCCCAGCCGCCGAAGCAATAGAGGCAGGGCTCGCCGGCAGTCTCGCCCGCCGGGGGCCCGCGACGGTTTCGCCGTGGCAAGTTTCCCGGTCTCGATCAACCGACCTTGTCGGACCGGCCGAGTCTCGACGCACCTCTACCGAACCAGCACGCCGGCGTGGCTGCAGAGTGCAACGAACGCCTCCTGCGCCTCGGCGGCACCGGCATTGCTTTCCAACGCTGCCTCGACCTTTTCGCGCGCGGCCTGGTAAAACGGGCCGCGTTTTGCCTGCGGCCAGTCGATGAGGATTTCGCTGGCATCCTTCAGTGTGGCGACGTCGCGGATCGTGTCCGAGCCATGCGGCTTGATCCGTATCGGCGTGGGCAGCATCAAATCGGACATGTCCTGTTTCCCGCTACTGGAGGAGTTTTGCTTCGCGCGCGGCGTCGATCATCGCCCACATCGCCTTTTCCGGCGGCGTCCAGCCATCCAATGCATCGCGACAGCTGCGCAGCGCCGCCCGGTAGCGCTGGCCCTGGCCGGCCGGCCAGTCGCCGAGACATTCCAGGCCTTCCCAGGCGCTGCGGACGACGCGCTCACGCTCGGGGGCGAATTTCAGGCGGATGGGTCGGGGAAACATCTTGTCGTTCAACGGTCGTCTCCGTCATGGGGGCGCCGGATAACGCCGCCAGCAGGGGTGGGTTCCCTGCCCGGCAAAATCAAATTTCACTCGACCGCATCGATGTCCGACAGCGCCCTCGGCGTCGGCGCTTCGGCGTCTTGGGCCGCCGGCCGGTCATGCTCGAACTGTTCGGTGCCCGGCAAGGCATGCAGCCAGGTCTCGCGCCTCGAGGTCCACAATTCATATTCGGGCACGAGATCGGTCGGCGCGATGTCGAGGCTGCCGATCGCCACCTCGGCCTCGTTGTCGTCGACCCAGGCGACGCGGCCGCCGCAGGTCGGGCAAAAGCTGCGCGTGCCGTAGCTGCTGATGAGGCCGGTGGTCTCGAAGGCCTCGCGCGGCCAGATGGCAAAGGCCGAATAGGCCGATCCGCCGGCCTTGCGGCAATCCTTGCAGTGGCAAAGCCCAATGCGGAGCGGCGCTCCCATGACCGAGAACTGCACGCCGCCGCACAGGCAACTGCCGGTCCTGCGTATGGTGTCGGACATGGTCGTGACCTCCGTTTCTGTCAGCCCGCGGCGCTGCCGGCCGGGCGGGACAGATGCTCGTCCATCGGCTCATCCGAGACGAGCCCCATCCCGATCCGTCCGGCCATGCTTTAGCCGCGGGCCGCCATATGGGCGTCGAGCTTCTTGCGCGATGGACCGTAGCGTTTGATGATGGTCTGCGCCTCGCTTGGCGGAATGCCGTATTTGCGGGCAAAGGCAGCGACCTCGTAGGGCTCTTCGCTCGAGACCAGCTTGCGGTCCTGTTTCGTCTTCGACTTGTCGTCAGCCATCTCGGGCCTCGCTTTCTGTTGTCGGGGAAACGCGCGGCCGTCGGCGCCCGATCCCGCGTTCAACAGGACATAACACAGATCGGCGCCGCGGGTTCCACAAGCACGACAATAAGGCCGGGCGGTTTCCGACCCGCCTGGTATCAGGCCGAGGAGCGCCTGGGGCCGGCGTCGGACGAGCGCTCGCCGTCGCACTCGGTGCATGCTGCGCTGACGCTGGGGCAGCCGCGCTGGTGCGTACCGGCGGGGCAGCAATGGCCGTTGGAACTCGTCCAGCGCGGACACTGGAAGACCTGGCCGGCGCCACCGCAGCCGCTGCATTGCAGCGCCGTCGACCGGACGCCACGGGACTTTGCTTTGAACCCGACGCTTGTGCCCACTTCAACCCCACCCCGAATAACTGCACCGGTATACCTGTGCATTAGCCCCAGCTAACTATAGCATTTTCGCGGTTACCAACAAGTTTCATGATTGCGGGATGCTGGAAGGACCGTCGGCGCCGAATCCGCCCTCAGGCCGGCTTAAGGCGCATCGCGGCGAGATCGGCCGGCAAACCGAAAATCGGTTTTTGCCGGCACGGTGCATGGATTCAAAGAGGCACCTCGGATAAGTCGGCTTCCAGACAAAAATCTGCCCAGGGGTGTCGGACCTGGCGTCGGTCGCGCGTCCTTGGGTCGGAACCCATTGCAAACCTGGAGAACGACCATGCCGTCGCAAATCACACAGTCGCAAATCACCCAATCGCCGTGGCAGACCGCGGCACTTCTCATCGCCCGCCTGATCTTCGCCGCCGTCTTCCTGATGGCCGTGACCTTCAAGTTCATGGGCATGGAGGCCACCGCCGGCTACATCGCCACGGCCGGCTTCCCGTTTCCGCTGTTCCTGGCCTGGTGCGCGGCGATCCTGGAAGTCGCCCTGGTGCTGTGTTTCCTGACTGGCGCCTTCTTCTCGCAAGCCGCCCTGGTGGCCGCCGCCTATGTGCTGTTCCTCGGCCTTGCGTTCCACGGACCCAGCCACTGGGCCGGTAACCAGGCCGAGTTCGGCTTCTTCGTCGACCATTTTTCCTTCCTGGCCGGATTGCTGTTTGCCGCCGTGCACGGGCCGGGCAAGGTGCTTTCGCTCAATCTGGGATGGCCGGGCAGGGCTTGAGGCGAGGGATCACAGCTGGTCGTTGTAGGGCTCCTTCACCTTGCCGACCATACGGGCGAGTTTTGAAAAGGAGGGCATGTCGGCCTCCGGCTGGCACTGGTTGGCGAGTTCCAGCAGCCGGATTGGAAAATTGATGGCATCGCGGCTGGACGCCGACATGCCTTCGGATCGCTCCTGGCTGGTTTCGCTGGCTTCGGCCTTGCGCAAGGCGATGTCGATCTCTTCAGCCGTCAGTATGCCTTTTCGAACCAGGACGTGGTTGATCGATGCGACGGCCATGAGCAGGCCTTCGAGTTGCAGGTTGGCGACGTTCATGGCGATTTTTCCCTCCATTGATCCAGTTGAAACGCGCCAGCGGCGTTTCCGATCCGGAAGGCGGCGCGGAACCGGTCTATTCCTGCGTCAGGCGCTCGCCATATTCGCGCCACAGCGCCTTCACCTCCAGGCTGCCGAGGCGCGTGACCGAAGGATCGCCGCAACTGATGGCGACGGCGCTGATGTCGTATTGGGGGTAGGCGTGGGCGACGAAGCGGATCGCTTCGCCGAGCGAACGCACGCGGATGATCGGATCGGCTTGGCCCTGGCCGGTGCTGCGCACCCCGGAAACCGTGGCCGATGCATGCCGCATCCTGAACACGGATGCCATGGCTGGTCTGTCCATCGTCCTCTCCCACAAGGCCGCGCGACGGGAATCATTCCATAAGCTTCCGCTAATGATTTCACGGATGCCGGCTCATGGCCAGCCGGCCGGAGAATTCCACGGCTTGCGGGCCCCGGTCGGGCAGGGGGGTCGACCGAGATAGGAATTTTTCTCAGAAAGTCGTTGACGGGGTGAGGGCAGCTTTGCCTTCCAGACGCTGAACCCTGTGATCGGTACCGACGACATTGTCCTGTCGTTCTATCAGTCCGACGACACGGTCGGGGGTATTCGGGACGCCGCGCAGGGCATCATCGACCAGGCCCAGGCAGCGGCCAATGTCGCGGCCGAGGCCATGACAACGGTGATCGATCCGCAATTCGCCACGCTTGCGGCGGCCCAAGCGTTTTCGCCGGTTATCGCCCCGACCTACATCCGCACCGCGTTCTACGACAGCCATCAGGTTGCAGGCAGCGGCGCCGTTTACCGCAGGAACGCGACCTCGGCCGGGGATCTGGTGATCACCCTGAGCGATGGCGTGACGCTGGCGGGGTACACGCTGGCAGACACGCCGCTTGCTTCACAGAAAGGCGCTCGTAAGAATAACTCCAATGACGATGCGCCGGCCGTGCAAGCGGCACACGACCTGGCGCTGGGCGGGGTCAGGTTGCCAGCCGGTTCCTACAAGATGGTGCCAGGTTCAGTCTCGCCTTTCACCTTCGGCAATTTCCCTACGGTGAACGTCTATCGTGCGGTCGCTCTAACTGCGGACAACGTCACTTTCAATGGCCATGAGGCGGTATTGCACGGTGTGAGCCGGGCCAGCGCTATCGCGGCGGATGTCCAGCCGGTCTTCTCGACCGACAAGAACATGATCGTCGGCGCCCGGAAGAACATTACGTTTGACAGTCTTACCTTCGACCCTGAAAATAATTCCGATGCAACGAACAGCAACCAACGCTTTGTCTATGCGGTCGGCGTCGACGGACTGAGGTTTCTGGATACTAAGAGCGGTTCCAGCGGCAACCGGCGTGGCTACTACGCCCACATCCAGAACAGCAAAAATGTGCAGGTTGACGGACATCGTCATCAGAAGGTGACGGGCGGCTTCAATGTTCGCTATGTCGATGGCTTCGTGATGACGAATTTCCTTTTCGAAGATTTCTCGGAAGCGATCGATCTCGACGGTGCCAGCCAACGTGTTGTCATCCGCAATGGAGTGTTCAAGTCGACCGCGCGCGTGAACCAGTGCATCGACGTCAACGATCAAGTCGATGCTTCGATCGGTGATTTTTCAGTCAACAACACTGGAAACATCGTCACAATAAACTACAAAACGACGACGCCCGATACGTTTGCGGAATATGTTGCAGGCACGATTGTCAGGAATTTCCAGGTTGGGAAGCGCATCCTTCTGTCAAACATCTCGGGTTCGGCGGTCGGCTCAGCGGCCACTCCGGCTTTTTACATCGGGTGGGATTGGTCGGCAGGGAATCATGCCGGTGCGGCCCCGGTGCAGGACATTACCCTGCAAAACATTGTGCTCGACGATCACGGCTACTTCGATATTCGCGAGGCGGTCAACCTGAAGCTCAAGGACATCACCTCCCGCCGGGCGCAATGCGGCTTCAACCATGCCGTGAACTGCATTTCGGCCGCGTCGAATGCCGATCAGATCGCCTGGTCTGATCTCGACGTCGATATCGACGGACTACGCATTGAGGCATCTGACAAAGGCGGCCTGAATATTTCGACACCTTCACAGGCAAAGGTTAGGCGGCTGATAACGCGGGGAAACAACACGCTTGGTGGTGCACTTACGGATCTAACAATCACGGGGCTTGCCACTCGTGCCGGACGCGCTTCCGTCGACGAGTGCGATATCGGCGGTAACGTGGTGTTGAACGGCGACAGCACCGCCATAGCGGCTTGGGCTGGTGACACGATCTACAAGCGCAACGCTATTGTGACCAACGGCGGGAATTTCTATCGCGCGACAGCCGAGGGGAAATCGGCCAGCAGTGGCGGGCCAACCGGAACGGCGCTTTCTGTCACAGATGACGGCTCGGCATCGATTGCGGTGTGGGCGGCGTCGACCGTTTACACTGTGGATGCATTGCGATCGAACGGTGACGCGTATTTCATCTGCGTGACGGCAGGCACTTCGGCGGTTGCAGGTGGTCCGGCTGGGACAGATCATAGGATCGCCGATGGCACTGTGGTTTGGCGGCCATTTGGTGGCGCGGTGAAGTGGGAATATCTGCTTTATCCATATTCCCTTAGATGGGGGAAAACCAATCACGTCAAGGGAGTGGTTACACTCCAAGGTGACGCGCAGAAGTACATATTCGGCGAAAGCATCGCCGCTCAGCTAGGCGATTATGCTGCAACCGGGTTGATAAACAAGGGCGTGTTCGTAGCGCGTCGCCGTGGCCGGATTGTTCGGGCCAGCTACCAAGCGACTGCCGATGCTGCCGCCGATGCGGCCAATTATCGGAATCTGATCTTGCGACGCTTCCGGGCAGGTGCTTCGGCAAACGTGTCGACCATTGATACCAGCGCAACAGGGCTGACGGCGCTCGTCATGCGCGACGGCGCTGTTGCTGCCAACTCAGCCGGCGCTGACCTGGAGCCGGGCGACGTCATATTCGTCAACTCAAATTCAGTCGGCGCAGGCAGAACTCTGATAGGGCTTTGCGTGACAGTTGAGTTCATTGAGTTTTGACGCCCGCAATCGGGACCGCCGGTCGGCAAGCACCGAAGGCGCTTTCAACGTTGATCCACGGGCGGCGTGCTTGGCGATCACCACGAGGACCATGTTTGGCGGGCCCACGTAGCGCTGGCCGGCAACTTAATTTGGAGGGCGTCGGCATCTTGCGTTTCACATGACAATAATGAAGGTGTTTATTGCACGTGTCGCCAAGAATCGAAAAGGCGTTTCGAATGCGGCCCATTCGCCAATTCTGGTTCCCAAAGTTGCTCTTTCTTGCCCCGGTGCTCTTCTTCGCGGTTTCTCGAACCGACTATGCGAATTATGCCTCGTATGCCTTGGAAGGTGATATCGTCGCCTACTCGAGAGATTTCGCCTATGCGACAAGAGCAACGTTCCTAGTCTATATGACGGCTGTGGCGCATGAACCTGTGTTCATCGCCATGCATTGGCTATACGCCAACCTAGGGTTTTCGATTTCTGACAGCATGCTAGCCAACAGCATGGTCATGGTCTCAGTCTACTATCTTTACTCGGTCAGACAAAGCGATAGCGTAGTCCTTGGTGCGATATCGGCTGTCGGCCTGATCATGCTGCCATGGTTCGAGCAACTGGGCCAAAACACGTTGCGTCAAGGGTTTTCGCTTATCTTCATTCTCGCGTTCTTCCTCGCGATTAATGATTAATGACGGCAAGAAATACCGAGCCATCCTCTTTGCCGCCTTGGCGATCGGCAGCCACTATAGCGCTGCTCTATTCGTTGCGATCTATGTCTTGGCAGATTTTGTTCCACGTTCAGGAAAATTGATCGTTGGCGCAGTTACCTTGATTTTCGCGGGTTACATTACAGATTTTGTTCCTGATATTTCGAATGTAATAATTACTCCGATTTTGGCGCAGGCTGGCCTATACACTCAGTACTCCTCCGACATGTTTATGAGCTATCGAATAGGGTTCAAGGCGCTGTTTTTTGCCTATTCGTTAGTCCAATGCATCGCCAGTGTCTTATTGATTAAGAGGGCGGCAAAGAAGTCTGATGAGCGCTTGGGAAAGTATTGTGTCCTCATGACTGTTATATACATGTTGGCGAGCGGACTACCTTACTACAACCGAGTCGCCATGATGCCGATGCTTTTGCTGCCGGTGGTGCTCGTGACGCTGTATGCCCGTATAACCGCGCCGCGCCGGTTTTTTCGGCAGACCGATCCGCGTAGTGAAACTCACTCGTCCAGTCGTTGGCAAGGCGCCTAACTCATATCCACGGCTTGCTCAGTTCTCGCGCTGCCCTTCGGTCTAGCCTAATCACCGCTTGAGCATCGCTCTGCGCATCGATTGAGGTGCTGTGGGCTGCTTTCTCGTGTCGCATCTCTTCGACCGTGAAATCCTCTATCGGCCCCGCAGAACATATTCAACCTTCAAGGAACCATCACCATGGACCAACCCGCGCCGGCGCTTGCGACCGTTCTCAAATCGGACGGCGGCCGGGCAGTGACGAGGGCTTGCGTGCAGCACCTGCTCTGTTGTGCTCGATGCGTGCGGATCGTCATTGCCAGCCAAGAAAGTACCAGGCGACCGTCCACGCAACTGAGGCATAAAGGGTCACCGAAATTGGCAGCACGAGGAGCGAGCCAAAAGAACCCGTCCAGCGAAGTTCGCATTTGAGACTACGTAAACTGCCAAATGAGCCCGGATACCGATCCGATCGCAACGGCAGCCGAAATCATTCCAAGCGATGAAACAGGCTACGGAAAGCCCGTCCTTCAGCCTTGAGTAGATGGCTGAGGCCGTGGCGCATAGCGCGAGAACAACAAGCACGAAAGATATTGCTGCGATGCGCCTCACTACGAGCCCGGCAGGTTGCGTCCGGCCGCTGCGATTTTGCAGGCGTCGGTGATCGCACCTTGGACGTTGTCCGTCATCTTGCCCCTCTCTCCTCAGGATTTGCGTCCTGACCAGAACACCACGGCCATGCCCTCCAGTATGGCTGCGCCAATCAACGCCATGATCCTCCGGTCCATCCCTGGCCGGGACATGTCGTGAGCAAATCGAACCATCGTGTCCACCTTCCCAGCCTAGCAAAAACCGATCCGAAAGGAACCATCTCCATGGACCGCAACTTCGCGCGGGCGCTTGCGCTCGTCCTCAAATCGGAAGGCGGTTGGTCGGACAATCCGGCCGATCCCGGCGGCGCCACCATGAAGGGTGTCACGCTCGCGAACTTCCGACGCTACGTGAAGGCCGACGCGACAAAGGCGGACCTCCGCAGCATCGGCGACGCGCAGCTTGCCACGATCTACCGCCGCTTCTACTGGGACGCCGTGCTCGGCGCCGAACTGCCTAATGGCGTCGACTTTGCCGTGTTCGATTTCGCGGTGAACAGCGGGCCTGGCCGGGCGGCGAAATATTTGCAGGCGGCCGTGGGCGTTGCCCAGGACGGCCGGATCGGACCGGCGACCCTCGCGGCAGTCGAGGCAAAGCCGGCCGGCGTCATCATCGATGCGCTTTGCGATGCGCGGCTGGCGTTTCTCAAACGGCTGCCGACATGGGCAACATTCGGGCGCGGCTGGTCCGATCGCATCAAGTCGGTGCGAGCTCAAGCCCTGCTGATGTCGGCGCAACGTCCCGCGGCACCGGTGGCCGCATCCGCGCCTGTTCCGTCATCGCAGCCACCCAGGGTCGAAACGTCCGCTAATGGGGCGCCGACGGATCAGCCCGGGCCGCCTTCACGGCCATCCGGCGGCAAGACGGCGGCCGCGGCCGGCATTCTCGTCCTCATGGCCGGAGCGCTCGCGGCCTTCTGGCACCACGTCACCGGTTTTTTCGGGAGCATCTTTTGATGGCATGGTTCAACACCAACGCGCTGCACAATCTCCTCAACACGCTGATCGCCATCATTTGCGGTGGCGCCCTGGTCGGCTTCGACTGGACGATGTTCGGCGTCACCGATCGCACCGCGCTTCAGATCAGCGGCGCTATCGCCCTTGCCAAGATCGTCATCAACGCCGTGCGTGACGGTCCGCGCGGTATGGTCGCGCCGCCGGCCAAGGAGACATGAGATGGGAACGCTCGCACTGCTTGGCCAGGTCTGGCCATATCTCCTTGCAATAGGTGCCGCGCTCGCCGGTCTCTGGACTGCCTACGCCAAGGGCAAGGCCAGCCAGAAGGCCAGGCAGGATGCCGCCGACGCCGCGGCCCGCACTGAAGCCCAGAAGATCGACGACGCCGTCGCCGGCCGGACGCTGGACGACAACCGGGGGAGGCTGGGCAGATGGTCAAAATCATAGCGCTCTCGCTCACGCTGGCCGGCTGCACCACATCAGGCGGGTCGTTCTGCGCGGCCGGGCATCCCATCCGGCCGACACAGGCAGAGGTGGCGATCCTTTCCGCTGCGTCGGTGGCGGCGATCCTGGCTCACAACGAAAAGGGCCAGAAGCTCTGTGGATGGAGGCCGTGATGAACGATCTTTTCGACCTGCTTGGCATCAAGGGGCCGGTCGTCGCGGCGGGCCTTGCCGGCGGCGTTCTGCGGGCGCTGTCGCGGCATCGCTACAAGCTGCGCGAAATGGTGGCCTCGCCGATCTGCGGCGCGCTTGCCGCGGCCTATCTGACGCTGCCGGCGGTCTCCTATGCCAGGATCACCGGCCTGCCGATGCCCGATCCCGCCGACGACACCACCACGCTGGCCGCCGCCTTCCTGATCGGCGTCTGCGCCATGTGGATCTCGGACGTCCTGTTCGAGTTTGTGGTGCGGAGATTCAGGCCGGCGCCAGAGGAATAGCTGCTGGCTCCGGCCGCACTTTTTGCCCGCCTCGGCTCACGCCGGGCGGGCTACTTTGCGTTTCGGGCGGCCTCCAGCGCCGGGGCCAGCCAGCGCGGCCCAAATGAGAGGTTGTTGATGACCAGAAGCTGCAGGCAGATGATGACGAGAACGGCCGCGCGCGCCATCCAGAAGTCGAGCGCACGCGGCGCTGTCGTGCCTGGAGAGAGGAGCGTCGATACTCCTGCTCGATCTTGATGCTGCAATGGCACATAGCTATACTTTTTCGTAAGCTTCGATGTTCGGGCTGTTCGTCAAACCGGACTATGTGATTTAAGCGCCGCATGGCGGGGATAGATGGATCCATGGACAACTGGGTGCCGGCGGGATTGCCTGCCGCCGGCGTCGATTCTCCATCGCTTTTGTCGAGTCTAATCCGTCATCCCTTGTATTTGCTGGCGATTTTGTGCCTGATGCAGATATTGTGCTGGACGGTGATGCCCGCACTTGTCAACGTCTCACCGCCCAACGATGTTGTCGAAGGCTTCATGTGGGGCCGCGAATGGGTGCTGTTGACCTACAAGCATCCACAGCTTCCCGCATGGCTGCTCGAGACCAGCCATCTTCTGACCGGATCGTTCCGCTGGCCGCAATATTTCGTGGCCCAGCTGATGATCTCGGCGACTTTCGTCCTGGTCTATCTGCTGGCCCGTGACCTGATAGGGCAGAAGCGCGCGCTGGCTGCCGTGCTTTTGATGCCGTCTCTCTATTTCTTCGGCTGGCCGACCCCGCAGTTCAATCATGACTACGCGCAGATGCCCTTCTGGGCCGCTATCTGCTGGCTGTTGTGGCGTGCAGGGCGTGGTGGTGGGCCGGGCTGGTGGCTTGCGCTCGGACTCGTATCGGGCCTCGGGCTCTACGCCAAGTTTTCCACCGGCCTGCTGTTGCTGTTCGGCGCGATCTGGCTGTTGTCCGACCCGCGGGCACGCAGTCGGCTCGCCACGCCTTGGCCATGGCTTGGCCTTGTGGTTTTCGTCGCTGTCGCCGCGCCGCTGGCCGTCGAAATCAACCGCGTCGATTTCCTGCCGCTGACCTATGCCGCCTGGCGCGATCAGTGGGTGCTGGCCCATCGTTCCCGCTTTTACTATATCGGCGTCCAGATGGCTGGGCTCTGCGGCTTTGTTCTGGTGCTCGCGATATCAGGGCTGCTGCGGCGCTCGGCGGCGCCGCAAGAGCCCGTTGGGCGTGGTATCCTCGTCTATCTCTTGTGGATGGGGCTTGCCCCGGCGCTCCTCGTCATGGTGGCGTCCCTGTTCACCGGTGCAGGCGAGGCCTGGGGCGCGCCGATGTACAATCTTGCTGGCGTTGTGGCGCTTGCCTTGCTGGGCCACCGCCTCGGCACCGTCGAGATGCGAAAGCTGGCGATTTGCGCGTTCGTCTGCATTATCGGCATATCTGGTGCTTATGCGGGGATCCGCTGGACGAAATGCAATTTGCGTGGACGCATGGACGCCGTCTGCTGGCCGGCGCGGCAGATATCGGATGAGGCCGAGGCCGTCTGGCACGCGGCCGCGCCCGGTCGGCTCGACATCGTCGGCGGCCATACCCTTATCGCGTTGCTGGCGGGCCTCAATGCCTATGACAAGCCGTCGATCTTCACCGACCTGAACATGCGGTACGCCCCCTGGATCACCAAGGAGCGGCTGCGCGACCACGGCATACTGCTGGTCTGGCCTGGGCGCGACGTGCCACCCTATCTGCAGGCGTGGCTGGGTAGCGTCCCGGTCAAAACCGTTCTTTTCGACTGGTCGCTCAGGGCGCGGCCTGTGGCGGTCAGCTTTGCCGCCATACCGCCCGGCGCGCCGCAATTGCCGAATGCGATCGACAGCCTCGCCCAAACGAGCAACTGAAGCAGGTCGGCGGTCCGCTGGACGAAGCAAGAGACAATGCCCATTTATGGGGAGATCCAACTTGCTTTTGCGCAATTCCAGACGGAAGATCGCTACACGCTTTCCCCGGAATTGCTTTTGAGGAGACGTGATATGGCGACTTCGACCGAACGCGCAGTCCTTGCCGGCGGCTGTTTCTGGGGCATGCAGGATTTGATACGGCGCTATCCCGGCGTCATCTCCACGCGTGTCGGCTACAGCGGCGGCGACGTGCCTAACGCCACCTACCGCAACCATGGCACCCACGCCGAAGCCATCGAGATCAATTTCGATCCGGCCAACATCAGCTATCGCACACTGCTGGAGCGCTTTTTCCAGATCCATGATCCGACGACCCGCAACCGGCAGGGCAACGATGTCGGGCTGAGTTACCGCTCGGCGATCTATTACACCAGCGACGAACAGAAGCGCGTCGCCGAGGACACTATCGCCGATGTCGATGCCTCGGGTCTGTGGCCGGGCAAGGTCGTCACCGAAGTGGCGCCGGTCGGTCCCTTCTGGGAAGCCGAGCCTGAGCATCAGGACTATCTGGAGAAATATCCTAACGGCTACACCTGCCACTTCGTCAGGCCGGGCTGGAAGCTGCCGGTTCACGAAAAAGCTGTTTCGTAGGATTTGCTGGATCGGGGCCAGGCCCCGATCCTGATCTTGCCGTCTGTCGTGGATCATGCCTGTTGCGTTGGGTAGAGCGTCAGGATGTTGACGTTGACCCTTGGCGGCTGCGACACCGCGTAGAGCATTGCGGCGGCGATGTCCTCGCTCTCCAACTGCTCCATGTCGCCCAACCTTTGCTCGACCGCCAAGCGTACGTCATCGCGCATGTTGGCGGTGAATTCGGTCCTGACCGCGCCTGGCTCGATCACCGTGACGCGAATGCCATCCTTGGCGATTTCGCGGCGCAGCGATTCCGCCATGGCGCTGGCCGCGTGCTTGGTGCCGGAATAGACGACCGAAGGATGGATGTAGCGGCCGGTGCCCGACGAGACGATGACGATATGGCCTGATCCCTGCCGTTTCATCGCCGGAAGCGCTGCGTTGATCGTATAGAGCAAACCCAGAATGTTGATATCGACCATCGCCCGGTATTCGCTCGTGGTGGTGTTCTGGAAAGGGGCGGCGACGCCGACGCCGGCGACATTGAACAGCATATCCAATCGGCCGTAGCTCTCCAGGACGCGACCGACCATGGCGGTTGCTTGCGCCTCGTCGGTGATGTCGGCCTCGATGGCCAGCACCTCGCCGCCGGCATCACGGATGCGCTTGGCCAAATCATCGAGCCGTTGCCGACGTCGCGCCGCGATCACGACGACCGCGCCTTGCGCCGCCAGAGCAAATGCTGTTGCCGCGCCAATGCCCGAGGAGGCGCCAGTCACCAGGGAGATTTTTCCATTGAGTTTCCGCATGTTGGTTGCTCCTGCTCAAAGAGAAGTTCAGATGCGCTCGATGCCGATGATCGGCATCATTCGAGATATGTCCTCAAACTAGGCAGCAGACGCCCTGCGGAAAATGCGATAGAATTCGATCATACTCATTGGAGAATCCGAGATAATGCGGGGTAGCGACTATGCGGAGCTGAAGGCCTTTGCCACTGTCGTCGCGCATGGCAGTTTTGCTCGCGCCGCGGAAGATCTCCGGATTTCCGCATCGACGCTCAGCCAGACGATCCGCCAGCTCGAAGCGCGGCTTGGCTTGCGCCTGCTCAACCGCACAACCCGCAGCCTCTCGCTGACCGAAGCCGGCGCGCGCCTACACGCGCGCTTCGCGCCGGCCATGGCCGAGATGGAGGCGGCGGTCGGCGATGCCATAGCCTTGCGTGGCATGCCAGCCGGCATCTTGCGCGTCCATATGCCCAGTGTTGCCGCCACCACCTATCTGGAGCCGGTGCTCGGCCGTTTTCACCAGGCTTGGCCCGACATCGTGCTCGATGTGACGATCGACGATGCCGCCATTGATAGTGTCGAGGCCGGCTATGATGTCAACGCCAGACTTGGTGAATTTCTTGAAGCCGACATGGTCGCCGTAGCGCTCGGCGGCACCCAGCGCCAACTCGCCGTGGCCTCGCCGGAGTACGTCGCCCGTCACGGATCGCCGTCGGCACCCGCGGATTTGCACCAACACCGCTGCATCAACTGGCGCCGGCCGGGCAGTGCCGGCCCCTACAGATGGGAATTCGCCAGGGATGGCCAATGGTTTTCGGTCGCGGTTAACGGTCCGCTGATCGTCTCTAGCCGCGACATGGCGATTGCCGCCGCGGTGCAGGGCGTCGGCATCGCATTCTGGGCGGAAGAGCTGGTACGTCCGCTGATCGATGCCGGCAAACTGGTGTCGCTGATGGATGAGTGGTGTGCGACGTTTTCCGGCTGGTTCCTCTGCTATCAGAAGCAGCGCCATACGCCGCCGGCCGTGCGCGCCTTCGTCGATTTTCTGCGGCATGCACATGCCGGACGCCAAACGCTGCCGGGTGGCTGACGGCGCGCCGCGCCGCTTGAACAGGTCGATAATGCCAGCTTGGCCTTGTTTAGGAGTGCCCGGTTCCGCTGACGCCCAAAGAAGCCGCGGAGCATGCGCTCGCGGCTTCTTCGGTGGCCAGCAATGGCCTACTTACCGCAATGGTTGTCATTGACCGTCGGCGCAGAGGTGCCCGGCGACGTGTGGGTAGCGTCAGGCTGCGCACCCTGCGGGCCGGCCGGGCAATTTCGATCTGCGTTCGAATTCATTTCGCCGGGCATGCCGGTCGTGCTGTTGGTTATGCCGGGGTCGACAGTACCCGGGCTGACCGTATTCGGCGAAGCCGGGGTGTTCGGCTCCACAGTCACCGACTTCCCGCTGCCGCTGCCATCGCCATTTGCGTTGTTGCTACCGGCGCTTTGCGCCATGGCTGACATGGCCAGACCGACGGTAAGAGCCGAAGCTGCGATGATTTTCATGAACATGGTTTGTCTCCATTTCTGTGAACTCGTCGCTTGTTTCTACGAAGGTGATCGCATTGCGACTGTGGGGACAACAGGTCGCGGCAGCGAAGGTTCCCGACAAAATTCCGCTCCAGCAGCATCGGCAGCTTCGACCCAAGAACCAGGCCTGGCGCTATGCTTTTTTTGGCGCAACGCGCTGAAAAAATGGCTTTCACTTCAGTTTGATTGGTGCATTAACCCGCGCATCCACGGGGGTGCTCCGTACGGTCGGGGCTGAGACGGGGCGGCAAGCCCGCAGACCCTAGAAGCTGATCTGGGTAATACCAGCGGAGCGAGGCGGGCGATGTTTTCAGGCGCACAGATTTCCCTATATCCCATGGTCGACGATTTCGTCGGCGTCATCCTTGGCGCGCTGGGCGCGCTGTGCGCGACCTCTTCGTGGTGGCGGCGCGCAGCGGCAAACTCGCGTGCTGTCGGCTGCCATTTCGCGCGGCTGTCCGGGCGAGCCGGATGATCCGATCTGCCGCTCCGATGCGCTTGGCGGACCTGTCGGGCCACTCGGCCCGCGCAGGGATGCGGCATCGCGGCGGTGCGCGGCGCCGGCGGCAGCGCAGTTCTCGCTCTACGTGATGGGCACCGACGACCATATGGACGAGATCTACGGCTGCATCGATTTTCTCAAGCAGTCGGGCGTCTATGAGCGCTCCAGCATTTCTGCACGAAATTGCGCGGAGGCAACGCGGCGCGGCTATCAGTTCGCTGTTGATCATCCCGAGGAGGCGGGCAGCCCTATTGGTCGCCGCCAACAAGGATACGCTGACCAATCCGGCACTGATCGAGGCTTCACTGAAGATGCTGGTCGACGGCCATTATCTGCGCAGCCAAAGCGGCGCCATCGGGACGATGGAACCGGCCAAGATGGACGCGATCGGCGGCTATCTCTTCGCGTCGAACTTCGAGGAAATGGCTGGCCAATCAAAGAAGCTCACGAAGTGCGGCAGCTCTACGTCAGACACACAGATCAGCAGATCCGACTAATTCCGGACGATCTCATAGAGCAGAGTGGTTTTGATGTGTCGTCCGGATTCACCCTGCAGCGACAGGGCGGCTGCGTAGAGTTTTGCCACGGCCGGGCAGAGACCTTCGAAGTCCCGGCTGACATTGGCAATGGCAGTCATCTCGGCGGGAGTACCGCCAGCATTGATGAAAGCGTCGGCCAGCAGCGACCAGTCTCCGTCGCTAGCAGCGGCGGCCGGCAAACCGCCATCCTTCGCTGCACCGAAGGCATGAAACAGGGTGGCGCCGACCTTGTCCATGTCGATCAGGAAATCCTGGTCCGGCGCGCTGAGTGCGCCCGGCCCTTCACGTAGGTAGTTGTTGCAGACGGCGGCGGTTTCCCGCGCCATGACATGGTTGAGCATATCCGATTGTGCACGCAGCGCTTCGGCGGCTTTGCCATCCGGAGCCGAGGACAGCAGGGGTGCGTATCTTCGCCTGAGATCGGCGACAGCCATCCTGCTCGTATTTCGCATCTGATCGACATTTCCAAGTCTGGCCACGGCCGTGATCTTTTCCACGACGGCGTCGTAGTCGTCTGGAAACTCCTGCTTGATTGCCTTGAAGATTTGGCTTCCCTGGCTCTCAATCTGTTCCCTTACCTGAGCTGTGGTCAGCGTTTGTGGATCGGGCGAACTCGCCACCGTCTGGTAGAGATATTTACCGCCGGCAAAGCCGACCACCCAGGGCAACACCTTCACTGCAACGAAGGACAAAGCGGCGACCGCCGCCACGCTCAAAGCCCTCCAACGCGACATCTGGCAGCCCTCCCGAACCTTGTCTCTATTTCGCCCCGAGGCTCAGCGCTTTCTTGCGGTCGGTCTCGGCGCGCTTGTGGTTGCCCTTGGCGTCCCATGCTCTGCTCCGCACTTTGTAGGCGGCGCGAAATCCGGTTTGAGCTTTATCGTCTGGCTCAAATCGGCGATGGCCCCGTCATAATCCGCCTTGCTGATCCGAATGACGCCCCGGCCCAAATAGGCAAAGGGGTTCTTGCGATCGAGGCTGAGGGCCTTTTCGAAATCACGCAACGCTGCGACGTCCTCATGCCTGCCCATCAAGATGAGGCCCCGATCGGCGTAAACCCTTGCGTCCTTGGTATTGAGACTGATGGCTTTTCCGTAGTCAGCAAGCGCCCCATCGTAATCTCTTTGGAAACCGCGGTTCTGACCACGGTCGTAGTAAGTATCGGCAAAATTCGGATTGAGCGTGATTGCCTGACTGTAATCGGCGACGGCATGAGCGTAGTCGCTCTTGGCCTCCCAGACCATCGCTCGGGCCAGATAGGCATCATGGAACGCCGGAAAGAGCGCGATCGCCTTGTCGTAAAGCGCTAAGGCGCCGTCATAGTCGTCCCTCTCGTGCAGCGTCCAGCCCTTGCTGAACGCCTGCGCGGCTGGCGAACCGCTACTTGGCTCGATCGCCTCATCACTAGCCTGGCCAGCGGCTTCGTCTGATGTCTTTGAGGCGTTCGCTTTCGCCGCCACTGCCACCTTGCGGCCTTTGCGAGCGATGGCCAGCTTTGGGTCGAGCTTGAGCGCTTGGTCGTAGTCGGCGATGGCCTGATCGTAGTCGCCCTTGGCGAACCAGGTGCTGCCGCGCCCGAAATAGGCAGGTGCGTAGCCAGGTTCGATTTCGACCGCGCGGTTGTAGTCGGCGATGGCGCGATCCAGTTCGTTCTTCTTGCCCAAGGCGATGGCGCGGCCGAGGTAAGCGTCGAAATAGGCCGGATAGAGTTCGATCACCTTGCCGTAGTCATCGATGGCACCATCGTAGTCGCCCTTCTCGGCGCGCGACAGTCCTCGCCCGACATAGGCGGCCGCCTTTCTTGGATCGAGCGCGATCGCGCGGCTGTACTCGGCAATCGCGCGATCGTATTTGCGCTTCGTGTAGAACGCATCGCCGCGATCCATGAAAGCCTTGAGGTTCTTGGGATCAGAGCCGACGGCATCCGGCGCGGCGGCCCCTGCAGTCACCGCCGCCTTGCGGGCGACCGCGTAATCGCGGTTGCCCGGATTGAGTTCTATCGCCTGGTCGAAGTCGGCAATGGCGCCGCTGTAGTCCTTGCTGTCGGCCCTTTCTATGCCACGTCCATAATAGCTGGGAGCATCCTTCGGATCGATTTCGATCGCCGCCGAGTAGGCTGTGATCGCTTGCCCGGCGTCGCCCTTGACGTGCCAGGCCATGCCTATGCAGAAATAGGCATCCAGCAGCTTCGGATCGACCATGGCGGCCCGGCCGCAATCGAGAAGAGCACCTTCGGCATCCTCGGACGTGGCCTTGGCCATGCCCCGGCGAACATGGGCAGAGAGCAGGTCCGGTACGAGCCGGATCACCTGATCATAGCCGGTAATCGCCCGGTCATACACTCGCTTGGCGGACCAGGCATTGCCACGGCCAAAATAGGCGAGGGGGCTGTCGGGGTCGAGCGAGATCGCCTTGCCATACGCGCCGATTGCCTGATCATACTTACCCGAGTTCGACAGGCTGTCGCCTTGCTGTACCTCGACCAGAACGCGCGGGTCTGTCGCCTGGATGAGTTCCGCCATCCTGACGGCGGAACGCTTGCCGCCGGACTTGGTGCTATTGCCGGCGTCCCGCGGAGTGGCAGGTTTGGTGCCAACCGCGTCGTCCTGTCCCAGCGCCGCCAACGCCGCCTTACGGCTGACGAGGTAGTCCGCATTGTCGGGGTCGAGCTTGATTGCGTGGCCGAAGTCGGCGATGGCCTCGTCATAGTCTTTCCTGTCGGCCCGCGCCATGCCGCGCCCATAGTAGCTGGCGTCGTCCTTCGGATCGATCTCGATGGCTACCGAATAGGCAGCGATCGCGCGCGCCGGGTCGCCCTTGGCGTGCAAGGCCATGCCTTTGCAGAAGTAAGCGTCGCGCACCTTTGGATCGAGTGTTGAAGCCCGGTCGCAGTCGGCAAGAGCGCCATCGGTATCGCCTGAGGTGACCTTGGCGAGGCCGCGGCGAGCATGCGCCGACGCCATATTGGGGGCGAGGTGGATGACATTGTCGAAGTCGGCGATCGCCTGCTCGTAATCGCGCTTGGCGGCCCAGGCCTTGCCGCGGCCGAAATAGGCAAACCGGTTGTTCGGATCGAGCGCGATCGCCTTGCCATATGCGCCAATCGCCTGGTCGTATTTGCCCATGTCCAGGAAGGCATCGCCGCCCAGGATCGCTTCCAGCGCGCGCCGGTCTGTAGACTCCAGGGCCTTTGCTGCCAGCGTGTCTTCCGTGGCCGCCATGTCGGGAACGGCGGCTTGGGCCTTTGGCGCATCCGCAATTGCGGGCGGCTTGCCTTCGACGTTCGCATCATGTTCGCGACAGCTTCCCGTCCTATCAGGGTCGAGGTCGATGGCGTGCCGGCAATCCGCCGCCGCTCCGGCCAGATCTCCCTTCAGTGTCTTGGCGCGACCGCGGCTGAAATAGGCATCGGCATTGTTCGGATCGAGGCTGATGGCGCTGTCGAAATCGAGAATGGCGCCCTCGATGCCATACTTAGACAGCCGCACCATGCCGCGCTCGATTAGGATTTTGGCGGCGCCGGGATCTCCGATCTTTTCCGTTGCAGCGGGTTCGACTGGCTGGACCCTGTCGTCTGCGACCTGTTCGTTGCAGGTACCTGTCCGCTTCGGATCGAGCTTGATTGCCTGTCTACAGTCGGCAGCAGCATCCACATAGTCTCCTACAGACGCCTTGGCCAAGGCGCGATCGTAATAGGCTTCGGCATTGTGGGGATCGAGCCCGACTACAAAGCTGAACGAGTCTATCGCTCCTCCGACATAGCCTTGAATCTGCTGGTCCAACCCCCGCTGCAGATTCCAGGCGATAGCTGCTGAATTGTCCTGCTGTGGAGCGGCCATCGGTGCTTCCGCAGACGGAGCTTCACCGCCTGTCACCTGCTCGTTGCAGGCGCCGGACCTTTTTGGGTCGAGTTCCATGGCTTTTCGGCAGTCGGTGGCCGCGCGGTCACGATCGACTTTGCGGGTCAACGCGAGCGCGCGGCCGAAATAGGCGGCGGCGTCCTTCGCGTTGACGTCAATCACCTTGTCGAAATCAGCTATGGCGCGATCATTGTCGCCTGTATTCGTCCAGGCGACGGCTCTGTTGTAGTAGCCGTCCGCGCTGTCGGGGGCGAGCTCAATCGCCCGATTGGCATCGGCAAGTGCGCTCGGCCAGTCGCTCTTGCCAATCCAGGCAGCGCTTCGATTGGCATAGGCGTCGACGCTTTCCGGATCGAGGCTGACGGCATGGTCGAAATCAGCTATCGCAAGGTCGTAATGGCCCTTTGAAGCGTGGGCGATGCCTCTGTTGACATACACCGTGACGTCTTGTGGATCGAGGCGGATCGCCTCGTCATATTCGGCGATAGCCCTGTCATGGTCGCCCTTGCGTTGCCAGGTGGCGCCGAGACTGTTGCGCGCATTGTGGTTTTGCGGATCGACAGCGAGCGCCTGCTCGAAATCGATAATGGCCGCGTCGGTCTTGCCTTTGCGAAAGAAGGCCAGGCCACGGCTGTAGTAGGCATCGCCGGAGCCGGACTCGAGGCTGATGGTGACATTGAAATCAGCGATAGCGCGGTCGTTTTCCCCCTTGTTGTACCAGGCAGCCCCGCGGTTGAAGTAGACTGAGGCCTCTCTAGCATCGAGCATGATCGCCTCGCTGTAGTCGGCGATCGACCGGTCGTAATCATGCTTGTCGTCCCAGGCGAGGCCGCGATGGAAATAGGCGATGACACGGTTCCGCAACGGTTCGGTCTTGTCGTCGGCAATCGGTGCGCAGGCGGCGATGAGTTGGTCGGCACCGATCTCGCGGTCGCTGAAGCATACGGCGTAGTCCTTGCCGGCGGCGTGTGCGGACGTGTTCTGGACAAGGAGGACGACAAGGCTTACCAACGACCAGCGCACCCATGGAAGGGCTTTTTTCGTCAGCGCGGATAATCTGCTTACGGCGGCAGCCAGCCCCACACCTTTCCAACGCGCCATTTCGCTGGTCCCCCCGAACACCTTTGTCCGCTTAAGCGGTGTTCTGCACATTGTTCTTTATTTGTTCCAAAAATGCAAGCAGAAATTGCAGAGCGGGATGGATCGGACCTGCGTGCTGCCATGGTGATTGCCGAACTTCTTGCGAGCGGCAAAGGCGTTCCGCGCTGCATCCCCGGTGGCGTCATATCCCGTTTAATGCCGATCTGATCTTGTTGATTAACCGCCCGGCAATGGTTGCATGCAAAGGTTGCCCCGATGGATCATTGGGGTGCTTGCCTTGCTCATATCAAAAAGCGAAACCCTTTCGCACATCAATGACCACAGGATATTGTCCGCGGTCCGAAAGCACGAAATCCTGGTCGATTTGCGGGAAGGTTTCTTTCGGATCTGCGCGCTGGCTTTCGCGGGGATGTTCGTCTACCGCGGCGTGTATCACCTCATGCTCGATCCGACCCGCCTCAACGTTGCGCTGGTGGCGATTTCCGAGGTCCTGACTTTTACCTGGCTGCTTCTGTCGCGGCGACCGCAGGTTCGCGACTGGAACCCGCTCACGGTGGTTGTCTCGGTGATCGCCAGCTTCGGTGTCGGCTTCATCGACCTGGAGCCTGGGGCAGCCATCATCCCGGTCTATGCCGCCGCGCCGCTGCAAGCCCTGGCGTTGGGGTTCGTGATTTGGGGAAAGATATCGCTGGGGCGTTCGTTTGCCATTCTGCCGGGCAATCGCGGTGTGATGACCGGCGGTGCCTACCGTCTGGTGAGGCACCCGATCTATGCCGGCTACCTCATCGGTCATGTCCTGTTCCTGCTATCGGCCTTTTCCATCTACAATCTTGCCGTCTACGCCGTGATCACCTTCTTCCAGGTGCATCGCATCTTGCGCGAAGAGGCGCTGCTGGCCGCCGCGCCGGAGTACCGGGACTACATGAAGCGCGTCCACTACAGGCTGTTTTACGGGATCGTCTGACACCAGGGACGCCGTTCGGCCTGCATTCACGCCGGCAGCTTTTTCACGTGGCCGGCCCGCCGGCCTGCAAATTGACCGTCGGCGGCCTCCGGCGGACGAAAAGCCCGCAGCCCTGGCGGGCTTTCCGTGTGTGCGGTGCTGATTGTTCCTGGGCAATCCAACCTCGACCTTGGGCGGAACGCAAAGGCGTTCAAACCGTTCATCTCTGGGCAATATCGCCAAAGCTTGACGCCGGAACCGGCACGCCAAGCGCAGAGAGGAGCGAGATCCATGGGCCTCGGGACCATACTTATCGTCATTCTTATCCTGGCGCTGCTTGGCGGCTTCAGCGGCCTCGGCGGCGGTCCGTTTTACGGAACTGGCTACTATGGCGGCGGCGGGCTGGGGCTTGTGCTGTTGATTGTCATCCTCCTTGTCGTCCTCGGGCGCATTTAGCCGGTGATCGCAATCCCGCGACCGCACCGGGGGGCCCGTGCACCGCATTGTGATGCGGCATTCGACAAAACCCTCGTATGGTGATCGCGGTCCACACCCCTGTGGAAAGAAGAGGAGAGGGTTCCACCCCTTGTCCTCCTCCAAGGCCCGCCCGGTTTCACCGCGGCGGGCTTTTGCCTGATGGTGACTGGGCTTGGGTCCCACCGTTGCGCTTGGTCCCGGAACCAATAGATTACTCCATGTCAGGTACGTCGCCGCTGACGAAGAGGGTGTTCGGCGGGCCGTATTCGCCCAGTGTCGGGTCGGCCTCGCGGCTCCAGGCGATGACACCGGCATGCTTTGCAGCCAATGCCCTGGCGGTGCGTATGGCCCGATCCTCGCTCTGCTGGTCGGCGGGTCCAAAGGATGGAAATAATTCGCCATCCTCGCCGCGATCGAACGCAACCACGACGATCAGCCTGGGATTTTTCTGGCCACTGGAATCGGACATCTTGCACCTTTCCTCCGGAACCTATCACAATACAGGGAATTGGGTCGGCACGTTCGATTCCGGGAGGTGGGGTAGTGCAAGACCAGCGTTTCGATGAGCCGGTCAGGATTGCGCTCGGCCGATCGCGAAACTCGATCTTCAATGTGGAGCGGGTCGCTCAGGCTGCCGACATCCTGATGAACCGCTGGCCGGTTGCGACGGGGCAAAGGCATATGGTTGCCCGCAAAGTCTGCCTGGCCGTACTCGAGGGAAAGAAAGAAGCCTCGGCGGCACGGGCGGCATTCATCAACGCCGCGATCGAGGCGGATATCCTCGTTGAGCCTCGTGAAGTGTCGATGCCGTAGCGCGTGCGGCCAAAATTGAATCAAGACTCGCCTTTATCATCTTGATTGATCGCGATCTTTTCAGCGATCGGTGGTCGGCTTTTCCAGACCCATATTTGGCCGGCCTGTCGGTGCGCCCTGCTGGCATTCCGAAATTTTCTGCCCCGTTTGGCTTGCCTCAGGCATCCGTTGACAGGGCATCCGTGTCTCTGTATTGAACAGGGTTATACAGGTTCACTGAACAGGTACCCCATATGAAGAGGCGCGCGGTTCAACTGTCTCCCGGCACGGGCAAGCCCGAGCAGATCGCCACCGTTCTCGAACATGAAATCCGCTCTGGCGTTCTCGGCTTCGGCGACCGCCTGCAAAGCGAGAACGAGCTTGTCCAACGCTTCTCCGTCAGCCGCAATACGGTCCGCAAGGGCCTCGAGGAACTGTCCAGCCGCGGGCTGATCACCACCAAGGTCGGCATCGGCTCGTTCGTCACCTTCGACGGCAAGCCGGTCGATGACGCCATCGGCTGGTCGCGGGCACTGGCCAATGCCGGAGCCAATGCCGAGACCCGGACGCTGCGGCTGGAGGTCATCGAGGACACCGATCTGGCTGCGCTGCTTGGTATAGAAAGCCCGTTCTTCATCGCCGTCGATCGGGTGCGCACCAGCGCCAGCGACGGCCATGCGATCTCCATCGAGCGCAGCAGGCTGCCATTGTCATCCGAGCTTGAGGACGTGCCGTTGCGCGGATTGCGCGAGGGCTCGCTGCACCAGACGCTGCGCGCCGCCGGCCTCATTCCCGACCACGGCGAGGAATGGGTCGAGATCGAGATGCTCAACGCCGAGGACGCCGCCATCCTCGGCTGCCCGCAAGGCACACCGTTCCTGCGCGGCCGCCGGTTGACACGCGCCGTCGACGACCGGCCGATCGAATATGTCACCAGCCTGCTCAACCCCGCGCATTTCGCGCTGCATATGAGGTTCTGAGCGATGCCGGACAAAGCCAAGGACCCGCTCGATCGCGCCATGGGGGCGCTTGTTGGCGGGGCGCTTGGAGACGCGCTCGGCATGCCGACGCAGCTTTTGTCGCCAGCCCGCATTGCCGAACTCTATGGTCATGTCGAGGATTTCATCGCGCCTTTCGCCGATCATCCGGTGTCGAAGGGACTGGCTGCCGGCACCATCACCGACGACACCGAACAGGCGCTGCTGCTCGGCCGCATTCTCGTCGAATCCGGCGACCGCTTCGATCACGTGCGCTGGGTCAATGCGCTGCTCGACTGGGAACGCGAGGTCAAGGCGCGCGGCAGCTATGACCTTTTGGGACCATCGACCAAACGCGCCATCGACGCCATCAACAATGGCGTGCCGGCCGAGGAAGCGGGACGCAGCGGTGACACCAATGGCGCGGCCATGCGCGTCGCGCCAGTCGGTATCATGATGCCGCTCGAACCATTGGAGACGTTCGTTGCCAAGGTGGCTGAGACCTGCCGGGCAACGCACAACACCTCGATCGCTATCGCTTCCGCCGCTGCCGTTGCCGCCGCTGTCAGCCGCGGCGTCGCCGGCGGCGGCTGGCGCGATGCTTCCGCCAGCGCCGTCGCGGCGGCGAGGCGGGGGGCGACGCTCGGCCATTGGATCACCGGCGGTGACATCGCCACGCGTATCGTCTGGGCACAGGACATCGTGCGCGGCAAGGCGATCAGGGATGCGATCCGGCTGATCACCGATCTGGTCGGCACCGGCGTCGCCAGCCAGGAATCCGTTCCGGCGGCCTTCGCCGTGCTGGAAGTTGCCGATGGCGATCCATGGCAGGCAGCCATCATCAGCGCCAATCTCGGTGGCGACACCGACACGATCGGCGCCATCGCCGCCGGCATGGCCGGCGCCTGCACCGGTTTCTCGCGCCTGCCGCAGCAGCATATCGCCCGGCTGAAGGGCATCGACATGTCAGAGGTTCGCGCGCTTGCGGCCGACCTCGTGACGGCACGAGTGGCGAAAACCGGTTCCGGCAAGGACGCGGCGGCATGACCGGGCGTCTCGTCCATATCGGTAGTGCCGTGGTCGATTATGTCTACCGCATCGACGCCTTGCCGGCGCCCGGTATGGAAAAGACGGCGTCGAGCTTCGCCCAGGTTGCCGGCGGTGGCTTCAACATGATGGTCGCGGCCAGCCGCACCGGGACGAAGGTGGTTTTCGGCGGCCAGCTCGGCAGCGGGCCGAATGGCGACTTCCTGCGCGCCGCTTTCGCCGCGGAGGGCATCGAGACACTGACGCCGCCATCGCCCCTGATGGACAGCGGCAATTGCGTCGCCATGATCTCGAGCGACGCCGAACGCACCTTTGTGTCGTGGCCAGGTGCGGAAAGCGTGCTCAGCCTCGACATGATGGCGCCGGTGATGGTCGCGCCTGATGATTGGGTGTTCACCTCCGGCTACACGCTGAGCTATCCCAAGAGCCGCGATGCGCTCACCGACTGGATCGAGGCATTGCCGGCTGAAACACCTTTCGCCTTCGACCCGACGCCGGTCATCTCGGACATTCCGCGCCCGATCCTGTCGCGCGTGCTTGCCCGCACGACATGGCTGAGCTGCAACACGACGGAGGCGGCCGAGATTGCCGGGCCGGGCGATGTCGAGGCCGTCGCGGCCCGGCTTCTGGACGACCATTGTCCGCAGGCTGCCGGCGTGGTCATCCGCGCCGGCGCAAAGGGCTGCCATATCAGGTTGGTCGACGGGTCAGCGCGGACCATTGCCGGCTATACGGTCACCGCCATCGATACCAATGGCGCCGGCGACACCCATATCGGGGCTTTCGTCAGCGCGCTGGCGCGCGGTATCCCGCCCTTCGAGGCGGCGCGCTATGCCAATGCGGCGGCGGCCATTTCGGTCACTCGCCACGGCGGCTCGTCAGCGCCGACCGATCACGAAATCCAGACATTCCTGAGCCATGCCGCCGATCCGTCGGGCGCAGGCCGGACACAGAAGGCCAATGCATAATTGCCGGAAGCCTGACAAGCCCGGGAAGCGGGCAAACACAGAGAGGAACCAACATGCGCATGCCTGACTTGACTGCTCTTGTGACGGCGACCGCCGTCTTTACCTCCGCGCTCGCCTTCGCCGCCAAGGCCGACGAAGTGCATGTGCTCAACTGGAAGGGCTACGGCACCGACGAGCCGTGGGCCGTAGAGGCTTTCGAAAAGGCGACCGGCAACAAGGTCGTCAACGACTTCTTCAATTCCGAACAGGAAATGCTGACCAAGATCCGGACCAATCCCGGGCTCTACGACGTAGTCATGATCAATGCCGCCTTCAACGACCAGGCGATGGCCGGGAAACTGATCCAGCCCATCGACGTCTCCAAGTTGCCGAACTATGCCGACATCAGCAAGGACAAGGCGGGATCGCCGATGCTCGTCCACGATGGCGAGGTCTATGGCGTGCCGTGGGTATGGGGCCTGACGGCGCTCGCCATCAACGAGAAATCCTTCGACAAGCCGCCGACGAGTATCGCCGAGATGTGGGATGCCGCGCACAAGGGCCGCGTCGTCATTCGCGACGACGCCGTCGAGGCGGTCCAGTTCGGCGCCATCGCCACCGGCCAGAACATCAACGACATCAAGGAT
The DNA here is from genome assembly GCF_040317555.1 of Mesorhizobium sp. M1406. Classification (NCBI taxonomy): domain Bacteria; kingdom Pseudomonadati; phylum Pseudomonadota; class Alphaproteobacteria; order Hyphomicrobiales; family Phyllobacteriaceae; genus Mesorhizobium; species Mesorhizobium sp. M1406. The sequence goes on from NZ_JAMYKW010000036.1 coordinate 48,108, forward strand.
ATGGACGCGGTCAAGGCGAAGCTCACCTCGCTGATGCCGCAGATCAAGACCTTCTGGAGTTCGGAGAACGACTGGAACCAGATGGTTGCCTCCAACCAGATCGACATTGGCACCTATTGGAGCGGCTCGGCCGATCGCGCCAAGACGCATTTCAAGCTGCCGGTCTCGCTGGTCGTGCCGCAGGAAGGTGCTGTCGCCTGGCTCGACGCGTTTTCGATCCCGGTCGGCGCCAAGAACGTCGCCGGGGCCGAGGCCTTCATCAACTACATGATCGACCCGAAATTCTACGTCGAATGGGTCACCAAGGTCGGTGCGCCGGTGTCAGCCAACACCAAGGCGGTGGGAGCGCTGCCCGAGGATGCCTTCAACCGAAAGGTGATGGGTGATCCCGAAGTGGCCAAGCGCATCCAGTTCCAGGCGCCGATCACCGACGCACAGCGAGAGGCCTATCTGGCGCTGTGGCAGCAGCTCAAGGTCGACGTGAAATAAAGCCGACATCCGGGCCAGCCGGCGGTTCGCGCCGGCTGGTTCTACGAATCCTGCGGAGGAGGCTGTCATGGCAGCTGCAACAGCGTCGCGCAGCGGGCTGAGATCGGCATTGCCGCTGCTGGCGCCGGCTTATCTCTGGCTGACGGTGGCGATCTTCCTACCACTCTCGGCCATGGTCTTCTTCTCGTTCATGACCGAGCTGCCGCTGTCGGAAAAACCGTGGGCCTTCACCCTTGGCAACTATGCCGCCTTCTTTTCGCAAAGCCTTTATCTGACACTGCTGCTGGCCTCGCTGCGCCTCGGTCTCGAGGTGACGTTGTGGTGCGTCATCATCGGCTACCCTGCGGCCTATGTGCTGGCCAAGGTGCTGAAAGGGCGCAGCCGTGAGGCCATCTTCCTGCTCGTCATCCTGCCGTTCTGGTCGAACGGGCTGGTGCGCATCTTCTCCTGGGCGATGGTGCTGCGCGAGGGCGGCATCCTCGACACCCGCACTCAACGCCGTGCTGCCGTTCAAGATCAACATCGACCTGATGTATTCCTATCCGGCCGTCATCATCGGGCTGGTGCATTCCTACGTGCCCTATATGGTGCTGACCTGCTATCTCACCCTGCAGGCCATCGACGACTCGCTGATCGAGGCCGGACGCTCGCTTGGCGCCTCGCGGCTGCAGGTCTTGAAGCGGGTGATCATCCCGCTGTCGATGCCGGGGCTGGTGGCGGGTGCGGCACTGATCTTCGTGCCGGTCGTCGGTTCGTTCATGGAACCGCGCATCCTTGGCGGTCGTACCGGCACCTTCTACGGCACGGTCATCGAGGACCAGTTCGTCGCCGTGTTCAACTGGCCGCTGGGTGCCGCGCTCTCCTTCATCCTGCTGGCAGTGGTGCTGGTCATCCTGGCGGTGGCCTCACCGGTGCTGAGGAGGGCCGCGTGACGGCCACCACCCGCATCCTCGAATGGTTCGGCCGCCTCTACATCTGGCTGCTGCTTGCCTTCCTCTATCTACCGATCATCATCATGGCGCTGATGTCGTTCAACGTCTCGCCCTTCTACCAATTGCCGTTCGAATGGACGACCGAATGGTACACATCGCTGTGGCAGAACGATCAGCTTATTGCCGCCACCTGGAACAGCGTCGAGATCGCCGTCATCGCTACCGTCATCTGCACGGTGCTCGGCTCGGCGGCGTCGCTGGCGCTCTACCGCTATGAGTTTCGCGGCAAGAAATTCCTGCAGGCGCTGCTGTTCCCGCCGATCGCCATACCGTGGCTGATCACCGGCACGGCGATGCTGATCTTCTTCTTCGGCGTCGGCATCGGCCGCGGCCTGCATGCGATCCTTCTCGGCCATGTCGCATTGGCGCTGCCCTATGTCATCGTCGTCGTTTCGGCCCGGCTGCAGACCTTCGCGCCGGAGCTGGAAGAGGCCGCGCGATCGCTCGGCGCCAACCAGTGGCAGGTGACGCGGCGCGTGACGCTGCCGTGGATCATGCCTGGCGTCATTGCCGGCGGACTGTTTGCGTTCGCCGTCTCGTTCGACCAGTTCGTGGTGTCCTATTTCCTGGCGACGCCGGGGCAGACGACACTGCCGGTCGAAATCTACGCCGCGATCCGCAAGGGTTTCACGCCCGAGATCAATGCGGTCTCGACGATCATCATCGTCGTGTCGATGGCGCTGATGCTGCTGACGGCAAGGTTCTTCAAATTCGGCGGAGAAAAATAATGGCCGGCGTGCAGGTATCGAACGTCTCGCGCAGCTTCGGCGCGCACAAGGCGCTGGACGACGTCTCCATCGATTTCGCCGATGGCGGTTTCTATGCTCTGCTTGGGCCATCGGGCAGCGGCAAGACCACGCTGCTCCGGCAGATTGCCGGCTTCGATTTCCCCGATTCAGGCCGCATCACCATCGGCGGCGAGAGCGTCGAGCGGGTGCCGGTCGAAAAACGTCGCATCGGCATGGTGTTCCAGAACTATGCGCTGTTTCCCAATATGAGCGTCGCCGACAATATCGCCTTTGGCCTGTCGGTGCGCGGCGAGACCAAGGCGGTGATTGCTCTAGAGGTGCAGCGCGCTCTCGATCTCGTGCAACTCGGCAAGCTCGGTGGCCGCCGACCGCATCAGCTGTCGGGCGGCCAGCGCCAGCGCGTCGCGCTCGCCCGTGCCATCGTCACCAAGCCGCGCGTGCTGCTGCTCGACGAGCCATTGGGCGCGCTCGACAAGGCGCTGCGTGTCGACATGCAGATCGAGCTCAAGCGCATCCAGCGCGAGATCGGCATCACCACCATCTTCGTCACTCACGATCAGGAAGAAGCGCTGACGATGAGCGACCGCATCGGCATCCTGCGCGACGGCAGGCTGGTGCAGGAAGGGCCACCGGAGGAGATCTACGATCGGCCGAAGAGCGAGTTCGCCGCCACCTTCCTCGGCGACGCCAACATCTTTCGTGGTGACTCGACGGGCAACGGCATCCGGCTGCCGGACGGCACGGCGATTGCCGCCGGCGCGGGCACGACGCTTGCCGCCGGCGCCAAGGCGAGCTGTGCCGTGCGGCCCGAACGCATCCGCATTGCGACCGATGCCGGGGCTGTGGACGGCAATGCCAACATGCTCAAAGGGCAGGTCTCCAAGCGCATCTTCGCCGGCAACAACAGCACCTACTTCGTCGAGCGTCCGGGGCAGACGCTGAAGGTGATCGTGCAGAACACCGGCATGGAACGGCTGGCGGAAGGTCAGGATGTCGTGCTGTGCTGGTCGCCGGAGAGTACGGTGCTGATCGCGCCGGGCTGATGCTCACACCGGCTCTTGCCAGACTGTTCGCAATCAGGGACAGCATAGCCGGCATAGCCCGGAGCATACCGATGACCTTGGAACTGAGTGCGCGGGACCGATCCATGCTCGACGGCGAGCAGGGCCCTTCCGCGGCCGCTGCCATGAAAATCCTGGTCGCGTTTTCCAATGCCGTCGGGGCAGGCAGTCTGCTCGACATTGCCGGCGCACATATCGATGGCTGTCTCTACCATGGCAAGGCCGGCCTCGATTTCGTCGAGCGGCTGGTCGAGGGCGGCGGCCGAGTCGAGGTGCCGACGACATTGAATGTCGGCTCGTTCGACCTCATCCATCCCGGCATGGTGAAAATGCCGGCGGCGGTAGAGGTGCCGGCGAGGCGGCTGATGAAGGCGCATCTGGAGCTTGGCTGCGAGGCGACCTTCACCTGCGCGCCCTATCAAACGCGGTTCCGGCCAGACTTCGGCCAGCAGATCGCCTGGGGCGAATCCAACGCCATCGTCTTTGCCAATTCGGTGATCGGCGCTCGCACCAACCGCTATGGCGATTTCATCGATTTGTGCTGCGCCATGACCGGACGCGCGCCGGCCTGGGGCCTGCATCTGAGCGAGAACCGGCGCGGCCGGCTCCTGTTCGAGCTGGCCATTGCCGACCTGGAGCCGAGCGACAGCCTGTTCGTCGGCATCGGGCTGGTGATCGGGCAAGCGAGCGGCGACCGCATTCCGGTGATTGCCGGCCTGCCGCGGCCGCGCGACGAGGACCAGCTGAAGGCGCTGGGTGCGGCGGCGGCAACGACCGGCGCGGTGGCACTGTTCCATGCGGTCGGCGTCACACCGGAAGCGAGGACGCTCGCTGAAGCGTTCCAGGGCCATGCGCCTGACGAGACGATCCACATCACCCGCACCGATATCGACCACGCTCTGGCAAGGCTGTCGAGCGTGCCCGAAGGCGCGCCGCTGGCGGCCGTTTCGCTCGGTACGCCGCATTTTTCGCATGAGGAATGGATGCGGCTGCTGCCGATGCTGCGCGAGGTCGCGCCGGGCAGGCGCATCCCGATCTATGTCAACACCGGCCGCGCGACCCTGACGCGACTGCAGGCGGAGGGGGCGCTTGATGGCATGGAGGCGTTCGGCCTGATCCCGGTTGCCGACACCTGCACCTATGTCACCTCGATCCTCAAGCGCCTCGACGGCGTGGTGATGACCAATTCCGGCAAATGGGCGCATTACGCGCCCGGCAATATCGGCGTGTCCGTCGCTTTCGCCGAGATGAAGGACTGTATCCGTTCGGCTGCGGCCGGGCATGTCGTGCGGAGCGCCTCATGACGATAGAACGAACCGGCACCTTCCAGCTGGCTGGCGAGGCTCAGGGCCAAGCGCTGGTGTTTTCGCAACCGCTCAGCTTCTGGGGCGGCATCGATGCCGAAACCGGCGACATAACGGACCATTCGCATCCCGGTCTCGGCCAGAATGTCGCCGGCAAGATCCTGGTCATGCCGAGCGGGCGCGGCTCGTCGTCTTCATCCTCGGTCCTGGCCGAGACGATCCGCAGGGGCACCGCGCCTATCGGGATTCTTCTGGAGCGGCCGGATCCGATCCTGGCGGTCGGCGCTATCATTGCCGAGTTTCTTTACGAGATCCGCATGCCGCTGGTCGTGTGTGATACTATGGGCATTGTTTCCGGCGATCGGATCGTGATCTGTGTTGGCAAGGATGGCGCGGCGGTCATTCGCAAAGGCTAGGGATCAGTGCTCGTTGGCCAAGGGGCGGCGCCAGCGATTCTTAGGTCCGCTGCCATCGAAATGTGCTTCAGCCCTCAGCCAGCCATCAATCCCGCCGAGCCGCGCCGCCAGTAGGCCGCGGCCAACGTTTGATCGCGGCCGAGCCCCGGCGTATCGCGCCAATATTCGCGCACGATCTTGGCGGCGGCCGCTTCCGCCGCGAACCAGCCGAAGGCCGAGCCGCCCTGCGGCCACGCCACCGAGCGGACGGCCTCTGCCAGCAGTCTGTCCTCGCCCGCCGGCACGCCATCCCGTGTCAGCCAATGCAACTCGATGCCGGTTGCATTGTCGATCGTCTGCCGTTCACCGTCATTGGCGATCTCGACAAAGGCGATGCCTTTTGTCTCGGCCGGCAGCGTCTCCAGCAGCCGCGCCAGCGCCGGCAGGCCGGTTTCGTCGGCGCCCATGACATACCATTCTGCTTGCCGCACCGGGCGGCCGACCGGTCCCATGATGCCGACCCTCATGCCGGGGGGCGGCGGCGCCCCCCCCCCCCCGCCCGCCCCCCCCCCCCCCGCGAGGGGGGCAAGTGAAAAAAAATTGGCTGACGGGTAGGGGATGAGGATTAAAAAAAAAAAGAACGACACCACAAACA
>NZ_JAMYKW010000037.1:0-53390 GCF_040317555.1 Mesorhizobium sp. M1406
GATGGTCACCAGCGAGGTCTCGCCGGCTTGCAGGGCGGCGTCGGCCACCACGATGGTTGCCGTCGGCCGCAGCGTGTCGATGGCGTAATTGTTGGAATCGGTGGTGCCGCTGTTGGTGTTGCCCGCCGCGTCGCTGACGCTGGCGTTGGCCAGCGTGATGAGGTTGGTCGTGTCCTGGATGTTGGCGGTCGGGGTGAAGATCGCCGTCCAGGTGACGCCGCCGTCGCCCGAAGCCACCGCCGACAGCGTGCCGTTCGCGATCGAGAGGTCGCCGTTGTCGAAGCCGCTCACCGCTTCCGAGAAGGTGATGGTCACCAGCGAGGTCTCGCCGGCTTGCAGGGCGGCGTCGGCCACCACGATGGTTGCCGTCGGCCGCAGCGTGTCGATGGCGACTGTATCGGAGCCCGTAGCGCCAGCGTTGCCGGCAGCGTCGGTGTAACCGCCGGCCGTTACCGAAACAGAGCCAAGACCACCAAAACCGTCTGCGGCCGTGAACTTTGCCGTATAATGAGAAGCATCGATCTTCACAAAATCAGTCAGCGTGCCATTCGTTGTCGTAACATCGGCAGAATCGAAGCCTGTCACCGGGCCAATAAAGGTGAACATCACGACCGAGTTGTTGTCACCATCATTTAAGGAAGAGTCGACAATATTTACGGAGACAGGAACATGTCCGTTGCTATCGAGAACGACAACCTGCTCGATCGCGGAAACCTTGAGGTTGATCGTGGTGAATGTGAATTCTGCTTGACCGGCTTGGCCGGTATTCGAGTTCGAGTTCGCACCAATGAAGGCACGAAACTGAGCAATTTCGGCGGTAAATGCCGCCATGAATGACGTATTGGCTAGTTGATCATTGCTTAGATAGATAGCGAGCGTATCGACCTCGGCAGTGCCTTTCGCAGCATTGCCGTTCCCGCCGTCGTAGACGTCGTAGCCGGAAAAGGTTGTTTGGCTGTCAATCTTGTACTGATTTTCCCAGGCTCGATAGATAAGCGTGTCCGCTCCCGATCCGCCCAGGACGGTATCGAAACCACTGCCTCCATCGAGCGTATCGGCGCCTGACCCACCATTAATATAGTCATTGCCGCCTCCGGCGACGATGACGTCGGTCCCGCTGCCGCCGATAAGAGAAGTAGCCATTTTCAACCCCCTTGTTTGTTTAAGAACAGACGCCCCAACATCTGTTTATTAACCGCCCTGAAAGACCAACTGCTCCTGTCGAAGCAGTCATTACGCGATCCGCACACAATTGGGGCGGAGGTGGATTGTCAGCGCATCACCCAAGAAGCCGCCACGCTACGAGCAGCCCGCTTAAACTGGCCGTTCGCAGGCAGGTGGTGGCGCGATGGTGATGGCTGCGACGACATTGGTCGTCGCGCTGCGTCTCCCCCACCCCAATTGCATCGTCTCAACTCGTTGGTTGCCGATCACGAGTTTTAGGTAATTCTTATATTAGGAGATTATTAACTCTAGCAGACCGGAAGCGTCAACGGGAAGTTTGCAAAGCAGTTAATAGTTGAAAATAAAGGAGCCACAGCCATGACAATGGCCTTTCGGTCAACCATATGGTGTGGCAGCCGAGCGGATAAGTTCATAGGCTGAACACCGCACCGCAGTCGCCCTGCACACATGCGCTGGCACAACGTCGACCTACAGCTATCCCTGGATAGTGTCTGCTTTTGGACGGAGGCCAAAATACTCGGAACGACTGAGATGCTGAAGGGTTGCGGGTGCCGTCAGGCGTACGAAAGTCTCTCATGCACGAACCCGCGGGCCGCACGCGGTGAGCTATGGGGATTTGTGTTTCGGGGTGTGCCAGCGCCTGTCGCGAACTTCCGCATAGGGTGCGAGGGACGTGTGGTGGAAGCGGCGTCCGGACCAAGTCGCGGCGCTCGTAGCGTTGATTCCCTGGAGTGCGTGACGACCGGCGCCACGGCAACGTGCACATGACATCCCGTTGATCGGCGCCACAGATCATGTCGCGGCTCGATGGCGCGGTCTCGGTGGCGGATGAGGTGCACGGCTTCAATTACTTCGATGACCGCAACCTGATCGGTTTTGTCGATGGGACCGAAAACCCGGTGGATCAAGACGCCGTCAAGGCCGCGATCGTCGGCAGAAGTATCTCATGGAACGCGCTCCCCATCGAGGAGCAGGAGGGAATTGTCGGCAGAAAGAAACTCTCCGATGTCGAGCTCGACGATGCCGTGAAACCGATCTCGGCGCACAATGCGCTGACCACGATCATCGAGGACGGAGAGCAGTTGCAGATTGTGCGCGACAACATGCCCTTCGGCGACGTCGGCAAGGGTGAGTTCGGCACGTACTTCATAGGCTACGCCCGATCGCCGCTTAGAATAGAGCAAATGCTGGAGAACATGTTCGTTGGCCGACCGCCAGGCAATTACGACCGATTGCTGGATTTTAGCCGCGCCATCACCGGCGCTTTATTCTTCGCGCCGTCGGCGACATTCCTCCAAAATATTGCGACGGAGTAAGTGGTCACCTCGACCACAGGCCCGTGCCCGTCGGGCGGACCTCATTCGGCATCTTCGTCATCTGGCCGGCGAGCTTGGCCTGCGCGAGATGACGGGCAGGGGAAGGTTTCGCGCCTGGGGGGTCGTGTGATCGAACGGACGGCGGGCTTCAGCCGAAAGGTTGGTCAGTCATAGACCTTGATAATCTTGCGAGTGCCCGGATCCACCAGAACTGTCCGGTTGTCGATCACGACATAGCGGTATTTGACGTCGGGCACTTCATGCAGCTCGACTGTCTCGGGCAGCACTGTGCCGATATTGAGTTCCACGCCGGGAACCTTCACCGATGCCAAAGGCTGCTTCTTCACATACTCATGGACGACCGTATCCTGCTCAGGCGTTATAATCACGTCCTGAGCAGCGACCGCGCCGACACCAGCGAAGAGCAACAACGCCGCAGCGGCGCCCGTAAGATGCATTCTCATGATTTTCTCCTCTTGCGGCTGGCGACCACGACGTCGTCCAAGCCGACCGCCAAACCGAACTTGGGCAACGTCAAACGTTCCGGGTTGAGGCTTCGGTCGGGCAGAGGGTAAGACTTAAGTCTGATCGTAAAACGCAATGGTCTTACCCATGATGTGGCGTGGAACAGCTTGCTTCCAAGGTTATTGTTTCTCCGGAAAGTTCGGAGAAATCAGATGGATAGAATGGTTAGCCAGGCTCGCTGGTTGCTCGCACCGCTTTTCGCGACCGCCGTCAGCTTTTTCGTGATCGGAATAGTGCTTGGCTGCCATATTTGCAGATCGGGCGCAGCTAGGTCCCTTCCTGTGCTGATAGGGTTCACGGGCCGCACCGCGGTTGGCGAATCCTCAATTTGGAACGGGCGCAAGGCCTGCCTTTTCCGGCCGCGCGCCTTAAGCGTTGGTACCATTAGAGTTGTGTAACACTGGGAGGCTTTCTATGGATCGGCGATCCTTCTTGAGAGCAATGTTTGGCATTGCAGGGGCAGCGGCCTTTGCAAGCGCGGTTCGGCCTATCGACGTAGTGGCAGGTGTTCCAGGGGCCAAAAGCGGCATTCTCGATGAACTCGACGCGCCAGACTCACCGACCTTCGATGACGAAGGTACTCAGGCGGAAGTGGAGCCGGTCTACCATCGGCGCTACCACGACCCTTATTACGACCCAGATTCAGATTACGACCCAGATTACGACCCAGATTACGGCCACTATCGCCGCCGCCACCACCGCCGGCGGGGCTGGAGAAGGGTCTGCCGTAGTTACTGGCGACATGGTCGCCGGCGCGTCCGGTGCTACCGCAGGCGGGCCGGGATCGTGTTTCGGTTCTAGTAGTCTACCCCGTGGATTCTGGCGATTGGGGCTCGACCCGACGGCATCTTCTCGAGGCTGCCGACCAGAGCTAGTTCCCAGGGGCGGGGCAGGGAACCGTCGTTTCGCAAATGGGGCGGCGGGCCTTCCATCGGAGGGTATGAACATTAGCATCTCTGAAAGTTTCTCGCTTGCGGCAGGGGATGCTCACCCATCTCTGCCGAACATCGGGATACGCACACCTGATCGGCGCGCGTTCTCCGCCAGAGGCGTGGGCTTTTGCGTGGTGGCTACCCTTCATCATAAGGCACGGGAGGGCCACGGCCCTTGGAGGCAATAGCCGCTGGCGCCGGCTACTTCCGCACGATCCACTCCAGCAACTCGGGATCAATGACGCTGCTGCCCGTAAAGTCGCGGATCAAAGAGCGGCTTGTGTCCGCCATTGGTCTTCGGGAATGTTCGCTCGATGACGGATTTTACGAAGGTGCTACGCAGGATATCACAGTCAAAAGCAGATACCTGATTACCTGGCTGGTCCATGATGCCAACTCCCATCAAAGGGCGGGAGCACGACGAACTCTCAATCACCGTTGCCCACAACCTCAGTCGGTGACGGTAACGATTCATATCCCTATTGGTCTAGGGTTCAACGGGACTCGACTGTACGTTTTTAACCAAGGCGCAAGCAGCGGTTGTCAGCCTATTGCCGGGCTCTAGCTCTCGCAGGCGCCAATCCTCAAAGAGCCGCAATGGTCGGCGCGATTTTAGGCAATACTTTCACCGGCAACCGCGCTGGCCATTTGTTTCAAATATCTGCCTAGACCGAACGGCCGGCGCGCATCAGGGCCCGCGCAATTGCGAGGTGCGTTTCCGTCCTGGCATTCTCTTTCTGGGTCAATTGTCGGCGGCAATGAGCCGCTTCAGCGCCCGCAAGGTCTCGCTCCGCGTCCAGCCTACTTCCAACATGCAGTCGACCATCGCCTGAAAGCCTAGCAGTGGACCGGGTCAAGCCGGAAACGGCTTGGCTGGTTGGCCCAGGCCGTACAGATGGCTTCGTAGGGTGTAAGACCGCGAAGGTCTCTCGCCGCCTGGCCAAGTTGTAGCCGTCGAGAAAGGCGGCAGGTGATTTTCGAGGTGACGGTGGGTCTCGTAGTGATATCGCCGGACGGTTGCCTCCTTCAGCGTTCGGTTCATCCATTCGACCTGACCGTTGGTCCAGGGGTTGTTAGGCTTGGTGACGCAGTGCTCGATGCCATAAGCGCCGCATGCCCGATCGAAAGGATGGCCGCGCGCCAGCTTGCGGTTGGGCCGTCCCGGTTCTTGGGCAGTCGGCGAACTGGATGCCATTGTCGGTAAGCACGGTGTGGATCTTGTTGGGGACGGCTTCGACCAACTCCTCGAGGAAAGTCCTGGCGGTGACGTTGTCGCCTTCTGCATTAGCCGAGCGAAGGCGAACTTCGAGGTCCGGTCCACCGCCCCGAAGAGGTGGAGCTTGCCCTCCTCTGTTCGGACCTCGGCGATGTCGATGTGGAAGTAGCCGATCGGGTAACACTTGAAGGGCCGCTTGGCGGCGACCTCGGGCAGGCGGCTGACCCCGTGGCGCTGAAAGCAATGGGGCAAGGACGACCGCGTCAGGTGCGTCGCCTGCAGCGCATAGAGACAATCATCCAGAGGCAACAGCGTATGCTTGCGAAAGGGCGACGACCATCGCCTCTTCCTCGGCCGTCAGTACGGTCGAGCGCACGGTCTTCCCTGCCCAACAATGCAGCGTCGATTTCGCGCCACTACACCCTTTGATTAACCCGCTGCCGGAGCGGCAATCGCTGCTCGCTGAAACGATGTGTTGCTCTCAGGAACGGTGCCTGCGGATGACTGAAATGGGGCCGGTAAGCAGAAAGTCAGCTTCTGGGAATACCGGGCTAGAACGCTGAACTTTGGCCCGCGGGCTTGCTCGAGGCGCGGATCTGACTCTCAGTGATCGATGTGCCGCGTTATCCGCTCGGCTTGCGCTTGGCCCTTCGATCAAGGATCTGATTTCGGAAGCAGTTCTGCATTTCTTTGAAAGACCTGAAGCCAAGGCGCGGAGCGAGGCGAGATAAAGTTGTTGTCGACACGTTGCACCTGCGAGCGATGCAGGCAGAATTCTCGAAGGCGACGTAATCCGGCTCTGCAAACATCACGCGGGCAACAGTTTCTAGCTTCGCCGAAAGGATGAGTTCCCTCTTGGCAATCAGCGTTTTGATTTCATCGAGCGTTGGCGCCTTTGTGTTGCGGACTACGACTTGTCTGACACCCGCTCGTGAGGGATCGGGTCCCCCCGCACGCATGGTTATCACCTTTTGGCTGCTTGCATGAAGCTATCGAAGTCAGCGTCCCCAATCGGAACTGTGTGCTCGTAACCGGGGTACCGCCCGGAATCGACGTCGGCTTTGTATTCCCTGAAAGCCGCCACGCGCTCGTCCTGGATCTTCTGCAGCTCAGGGCCGAGGTTCCGGTAAACCTTTCCGTGCCGCGGCTTATGGTTCTTGCCATAGCCGCAGACATCCTCTGTGAAGAGGTATTGCGCATCTGCATGCTCGCCGGCGCCCATGCCAAGCATGACCAGCGACGAGTTTTCGGTCAGGAATTTCGCCACCCGGTCGGGCACGACTTCCAGTTCCGCCCCGAAGACACCGATCTCCTCGAGTTTCTGGGTGTGCCGCCAGAGGCGTATCGCTTCTTCCGCGCTCTTTCCAACTGCGCGCCAACCGGTCCAGGTGATGTACGAAGGGATCAGGCCGATATGCCCGACGACAGGGAGGTGGTTGTCGCAGAGCGCCTTCTGGATGTCGTAGGACGCGGAGCAGTAGAAGGCGTCGCCACCAATGCCAGCAAAGTGGAAAGCCGCACGCAGATAGTCCTCTGCCGTAGCCAGCGGACGGCCAGCAAAGCTGCCCCAGCCGCCGTAAGGCAGACCGACCTGAACGAAACAGTCGCCGGCTGCCTGTCGCATTTCCTGGTCAAAGTATCGGCCCTCGATGGAGAGCATGTGAATGCCTGCCGCGGCAGCGGCGGCTGCCTCGTCGGGCGTGCTGACGAAGAGCATGGATATCTTCTGTCCATTCCTCTTCATCTTTCGGATATCCTCGACATGAGGACGGTTGTGATACATGGCCATAATTAGCCTCCACTGCAGGTCAGATGAACTTGAAAGGAATCTGCGAGCAGCGCTCGATCGGAAAGCATGGTCGGACAGGGCCGCCCTTGATTATGACGCCCGCCCCGCATCGCGCCAATGAGCATCCCCGCATGGCTCACACCGTAAAAGCCCGCCGGAAAGCGACCAGCGCTGCCTCCGGATCGTTTTGGGCAAAGACTTCCAGACCCACCGGCCCGGCGATACCCCATGTCGAACAGAGCTCTCGCGATGTAGGGCCAGTTCATCTCGCCTGTTCCCGGCTCGCAACGACCCGGATTGTCGGCCACCTGCACCTCGCCGATGAAGGGCAGGCATTTCTGACACCAGCGCACGATATCGCCCTCGCCGATCTGAGTGTGATAAAGGTCGAGATTGATCCGCAGTTGGGTGTCTATTGATCGATGACACCAATGCCAGCACCGCTGCCGTCGAGCCGAAGGGGCAGCCCGGGTGGTCAAGCAGGTTCAGGTTTTCAAGCGTGAAGACGACATCTTCGGCCTCGGCCATGTCGCAGATGCGGTTCAAGGTGTCCCGCGCCTTCAGCCACATGGGGCCGGTCTCGACTTCGGACTTCACAATAGGAATACCGCCGTCGCCGAGCCCGGTGCCGTGCAGGTTGAGCCTGGCAATCCCGAGGCGCTTTCCGACTCTTGCGGTCTCCAGGGCGGACTTCAAGAGCATGTCGGCGCCCTCGTCGTCGGCGAGCCTTCCTTCGAGGTAGCCGTTCATGATCGTGAAAGTCGCCTCCGACTTCTCGAGCGCTGCGAGGTCATGGTCCGGCCAATTCCACAATCCGACGCCGAAACCCATCTCATGCAGACGTGCGACGCGCCAAGCCATCGGACGATCAAGCCAAAGCATCTCGGCGCAGGCGGCCAACTGGAGGGGTTCGCTCATGACGGCTCAAACCTCGACCATGACGCGGCCGTTCTCGACCTTCGTCTTGTAAGTCTTGAGGTTCTCGCAGGCCGGGGGCGTCTCTACTTCGCCGGTCGTGAAGTCGAAAACGGAAGCGTGCTTGGGGCACTCAACCGTATTACCCATGACGAGACCGTCCGCCAGGTGGATCTTCTCATGCGTGCACAGCCCGTCTGTACAATAGTATTCATCCGCGTCGTTGCGGAAGATCGCGAAGGTACGGCCGCCATTCTCGAAGCGCTTGGCTTCCTCGGCTTCGATTTCGTCAGCGGCACAAGCGTCAACCCAGGGCATTGAGTCTCTCCTCAGATATCTTGCGGTTTGAAGTCTGCGGAAGCTGACGGCATCACGCTCTGGAGGAGCGCGACGGATTTTTCGAGCCCCTCCAGCGAGTTCAGAAGTACGTCCTCGTGCTCGATGGAAAGCCAGCCGTCGTAGCCAGCCATCTTGAGCCAATAACAGAATTGCCGCCACCACTCCTCACCATGGCCGAACCCAAGAGTGATGTAGCTCCACGAGCGGGCCGGAATATCCATCAGGTTGCCATTCTCAAGCAGCGAGGTCGTTGCCTGGACTGGCGGGTTCAGCATCGTGTCCTTGGCATGGACATGATAAATGGCCGCCCCCAGCGCTTCGGCGGCAACGAGCGGGTCAGCGCCCATCCAGAACAGGTGCGAGGGATCCAGATTGGCGCCCACGACAGGTCCTACCGCGTCTCGCAGCTTCAGCAGCGAAGGCACGTTGTAGACGCACTGATTGCCATGCAGCTCGAGCGCAATGCGCTCGACGCCGTTTTCCTTCGCCAGCGCCACGATCTCGGTCCAGAACGGGATCAGCTTTTCTTCCCATTGATATTTAAGGATGGTCTGCGTTTCCGGCGGCCAGGACGAGACGACCCAGTTCGGCATGCTGTCGCCAGCGCTGCCAGCCGGCAGACCGCTCATGGTGCAGACGGTGCGAATGCCCATCTCGCCGGCGACGCGGATCGTGTCTTTCAACCCTTGGCCTTGGGCCGGATCGGTTGGGTGCAGCGGATTGCCGTTGGCGTTGAGGCTTATGATCTCCAGGCCGCGTTCCACGAAAGCTGCAGCAATCCGCTTCTGCGCTTCCCTGTTACCCAGCATGGACGAAAGCCGGAAATGCGGGGCGGTCGACCAGCCGCAGGTGTTCACCTCGATGCCGGATACCCCCATGCGCTGGGCATGAATAAGCACCGCCTCGAACGGCAGATTGCCGAGACTGTCTGAAACGAAACCCAGCTTCACGCGTAGAACTCCGGCTTTGCAATCATCTGGACAGGCGTACGACGGGCTTCCTTCAGCGCTACCACGCCGGCCTCGGCAACGACGGCGGCGCAGTAGCCGTCCCAGCAATCCGAGGCGGTCGCGGGGAACTCACCGGTCATGACAAAGCGAAGGAAGTCGCGGTTCTGGCGGCGATAGGCATCGTAGTACCGGGTCCGCCAGTCGGCGTCGTAGCTTGTGCTTTGGGCAAGCGCCGACTCCCTGCGGGTGTAGGCAATGTTCTTCGTCGCCACCGCTCCGCGCTCGCCGATCAGTTCGGCGCGGACGTCATAGCCGTAGGCGGCGTTGTTGTTGATCTCGATATTGACGAGCTGCCCGTCGACGGTTTCCAACACCATGACGACAGGTGCCACACGCGCGTCCGAGCGGCTTGGCTGGAATGCAGAGATGGCAGCATATTCGGTGCCGAGCACATATCGCACCACATCGAATTCGTGCGGGGCCGAATTGGTGATAGCCATCGCGCCGGTAAAGTCGGCCGCAGGCGTTTCAACATTGCGGTGAAAATTGTGCATCATCAGCGCCCGGCCGAGATGACCATTATCGAGCGCTTGCTTCATTTCCTGATAGGATCGGTCGTAACGCCGCATGAAGCCGAGCTGGACGAATTTCGCCCCCGCTTTCCGTTCGGCTTCCATCACCGCGATGCAGTCAGCTGATGCTTGTGACAGCGGTTTTTCGCATAGGACGCGCTTGCCGGCGGCAATGCAGGCCATCGAAAGCGGCGCATGCGTGAAATCGGGACTCGCAATAATCACGGCGTCCACGTCTTGTCGCGCGATGGCGCCCTTGGGGTCGGTGGCAATGTCGAAGGCACCACTTTCATCGGCGACCAGACGAGCGCGCTGCTCATCCATGTCGCAGACCAATTGGAGCTTTGCGCCGGGAAGCTCCTCGGCAACTATCTTGGCATGGTCCGCGCCCATCAAGCCGGCGCCGATCACCGCAATGCGGATTGTCATCTCAGTCCTATTCTTTGTGTTTCGAATTTACGGGCAGCGGCGCGCCGTGATGCGCAGCCGACTTGCTGGGCCTCCAGGGAAGCGTCTACTGAGCGGCTGGGCCCCCCACCACCTGGAGGGACGGCGGATGCCCCTCATGCGTTTCCATGTAACCCTCGACCTGGGCTTCGAGGTCGGCCATGGTCTCGCCGCCAGCCATCAGATCTGTGATCTCCTCGCGTGACTTGTCGCCCTTGTGGAAATCCGCGGCGATGGCACCGCGGATCAGCACCGCGAAATGATCGCCGACGGCCATTGCGTGCATGACCTGGTGGGTAATGAAGACGACGGCCAGGCCGCGCCTCTTCGCCTCATTGACGATACGCAGCACATGCGAAGCCTGCTTGACGCCGAGCGCCGCGGTCGGCTCGTCCAGGATCAGCAAGCGCGCTCCAAAATACACAGCACGAGCAATGGCGAGCGACTGGCGCTCGCCGCCGGACAGCCCCCCAACCAGGCGGTCACCATCATCGATGCGTGTGATTCCGAAGTCGCGTACCGCTTTCACCGCGATCTCGTTGGCGCGCTTGCGGTCGTACACCTTGAACGGTCCCCAGCCTTTGGTCGGCTCTACGCCGACAAAGAAGGACCGCCCGATGCTCATCAGCGGGAAGGTGCCGCCGAACTGGTGCACTGTGGCGATTCCTTGTGCCTGGGCCTCCCGAGGTCCAGAGAAGGTAACCGGCTGACCGTCCATCAGTATCTGGCCGCTGGTGGGTTTGTGGACTCCGGCGAGCGTTTTGATGAGGGTCGACTTGCCGGCGCCGTTGTCACCGAGCAGACAAAGCACTTCGCCGGCGCGCACCGTCAGCGAAATGTCATGCAGGACGTCGATTGGTCCGAAGGACTTGTTGACGTTTCTCAGTTCGAGAATGGCAGGTTTATCGTTCATGGCGGGCTCATCTCCCATCTGCGATCCGGCTGGCCTGACACTGTTGATAGGCGAGGAAATTGAAGGTCGATGCTCGTTGATCGATGCGAGCCCATTGCTTGGCTGCTGTAGCAGATCATTTTTCATGGGTTTGCTGGCTCCCGCGGCACGCTTCGCTCGCGCCGCGGCCTGAAATACAGAGCCAGGTCGCGGAAGGACTGGTTCATCATCACCGCCACCAGAAGCATCACGCCGATGATCAGGTTCGACCAGTTCCGGTCAATCTGGGTGAAGTAGATGCCCTGGCTGACGATGGCGAAGGTGACGGTGCCGACGAAGATACCAATAACCGAACCGAAACCGCCGGTAAGCAGCACACCGCCCACCACCACGGAGACGATGGCATTGAAGATGAAGCTCATGCCGCCGGAGACCTGGGCGGAATTGAACAGGACCGCCTGACAGATCCCGACGAAGGTGGCGCTGACTGCGGACAACACAAACAGCGCAATGGTCACGCGGTCTGTCGGAATGCCGGCGTTGCGGGCGCTGACGCGGTCGCCGCCCATTGCAAACAGCCAGTTTCCGTAACGGGTCTTGTGCAGAACGAAGCCTGTGACAGCGGCGAATGCGATCCACCAGACGATGATGACCTGGTGGCTACCACCGATCAACTGTCCGAACAGGAATTTCGCCCAGTCCGGCGCCGTTAGGGCAACGCTGGCGTTGCCGGTTAGGAGCACCGAAGCACTGAGCACAACCCCCTGCATAGCGACCAGCGTGGCCAGAGTAATGATGAGCGAGGGCACGGAGGTGCGGATCGTCAGCAGACCGTTGACCAGGCCTACCGCCACGCCGATTGCCAGCGCCCCAGCTATCCCTACCCCTATGGGCAGTCCGTAGTAACCGGTGAGTATGGCGGTTGTCATGGAACCGGCTGGGATCAAAGCGCCGATGGAGATGTCGAGTTCGCCTGAGATCATCAGCAGCCCAACGGGAATGGCGACAATACCGAGATTGGCCGCGAAATTGACCCAACTGGCCGCGCCAACGAGCGTGTCCAGGTTGGCGCCGCCGAATAGAACGAAGAACAGCACCACACCGATAAGACTGAGGATCGAGCCGGCTTCGGGACGACGCAGCACCGATTTGATTGCGTCCATCATGACTGCGGCCCCTTCTTCGGCGAATAGCTGAGTGCCAATTGCCGGAAGGTGTCGTTTGTCAGCACCGCGATCAAAAGAAGCGCGCCGATTATGATGCTGCCGATGTTGGGATCCAGGCTGGTGAAGTAGATGCCCTGGTTCACGATCGAGAAAGTAATCGTGCCAAACACGATGCCAACGATCGAGCCGAAGCCACCCGTGAGCAGAACGCCCCCGATGACCACACACATGATGGAATTGAAGATGAAGGACTGACCAGCCAGAACCTGCGCACTCTGGTAGACCATCACCTCGCTGACCCCGACGAAAGCGGCACTGAAGCCGGATAGCATGAACAGACCGATGGTCAGCCGCTTGGTCGGAATGCCAACGTTGCGCGCACTTTCCTTGTCGCCACCGAGGGCATAGATCCAGTTGCCCAGGGGGGAGATGTGCAACAGCCAGAACAGGCCAATCACGAACAGCACCCACCACAGGATCGTGACCTGGAACATGCCGCCGAGATAGTCGCCGAAGATTGCCTTGGTAAGCGGGTCCGGCACAAGCGAGACGCCGGTGCTGCCAGCGATCTTGACGGTGAGACCTAGCGTCAGGCCCATCGTGAGGAACATGGTGCCGATTGTGATTATGAGTGACGGGATGGTCGTTCTCGTCACGAAGAGCCCGTTGAGGAGGCCGACAGCGAGGCCGAGGCCAAGCGCGGCCGTTATGCCAAGCCAGTCGGGCAGCCCATAGTGACCCGAGATGATGGCAGCGGTAAGCGACGCTGCGGGGATCACGGCGCCGACCGAGATGTCGAGTTCCCCGGCGATCATCAGCAACCCTATCGGCATTGCGATGATCCCAATCTCGGACGCGATGTTCAACCAGCTGGCCGTGCCGGCTGCCGACAGGAAGCCGCTTCCGCCGAACAGGCCAAAGAAAAGCAGAACCGCGACCAGGCCGAGGAACGAGCCCGACTCTAGTCGACGCGCCAGCCGGCCGAGGGCGAGTCCGGACCGCGTGGGGTCCCCCGCCTGGATCGATGTGGAAGTCACGGGATGTGCCATTGGGTAATCCGCGAGCGGGCGGCCGGCCACGATCAGGCCGCCGCAGGGAGATGGAATGGCCGCCCCCGCTCCATGCGAGGGCGGCACTGAACAAAGGGCTATCGCGTCCCGGCTTTCACACCAGCGATGGTAGCATCCACGGAAGCCTTGTCGATGATGCCGGGTCCGGTCAGGATCTCACGAGTGGGCACGGTGAGGCCGTAGTTTACATTGCCGTTCAGGATCGCCACGGCGAGGTAGCCCTGCAGGTAGCCTTGCTGATCAATCGCGCAGGCCTGTTTCCCGTCCTTGATGTTGTTCAGGATGGTCTCGTCGAAGTTGATGCCGCAGAGACGAACCTTATCGCTTTTTCCAGCCTGGGTGAGGCCGTTCATGGCGGAGTTGGCGTCAATATTACCGATGGTGAACACGGCGGTCACGTCCGAGTGCTGCAGCAAATAAGCCTTCACAGCCTGCGCAACAGCTGTAGCTGAACCGAACGACGTGGCGGGCAAGGGCAACACGTCGGCCTCGCCGCCGCCATTCTTCATCCCCTCTTTGAAGCCACCACAATAAGCTTCGATATTGGCTGCACCCGGGAGGGTGTTAATGCAGACGCCTTTCTTGCTGCCGGCTTTGGCCAGGTACTCGCCGCCCGCGACGCCACCCCTGTAGTCGTCAGAGCCGACGTAGTTCAGCGCGCCGAGGCGATCGGCCGCCTTCAACCCGCCGGCATTGTAGATGACCAGCGGAATGCCGGCACCCTTGACGGCCTTGAACGCAGGATCCATTGCTTCTGGCACCCAGTCCGGACCGACAATGGCATCGGCTTTCTGGTCGATTGCCTGCCGGATCAGCTCGGCAGCGTCCACACCCAGATTGTCATAGTTCTGGGGACCGAGCCAGGTGACCTTGCCGCCCTGGGCCTCGACCACCTTGCCGGCGTCTTCGGCACCCCGCTTGACGATCGACCAAAACGGATCGTCCGGCTTGCCGCCGATCACGAAGATGTTGGCGGCGAGCGTCGCGCCGGTGCTGAACGCAGTCAGAACCGTTGCCGATATGAGTGTCTTTAAAAGCTTCACAGTAGTCCTCCCAGGTTTCACCCGCCCTGCAGGTGTTCAAATTAAGTTCTGCTGCCCCGCGCCCGCTCCTCATAGGCGCTGATGCCTTTCCGTCTCTCCGCCGGCATACCCGAGCCTGCGCCACGGGCTTGCTGCTTGGCGCGTAGCTTCTCTTTCTTTTTGAGGAAGCGCGCCTTCATCGCGTCGTCGGCCTCCTTGCTGCCGTCGTGCCAGGTACCGAACAGCTTATCGAGCGGCACGAGACCGTCTCCGCCGTAGTTCACCTCGAAGTACTTGTGGTGCAGGTAGTGCACATAAGAATGGCTATCGAGATTCATCTTGTCGGTCAGTTCGAATGTTTCGAAGCCAAGATGACCGTTGACCGCGCCAAAGCCGGCGCCGTGCAGCGTGAAATAGGCGCAGACCGGGTTGGATGGGATCAGCAGGTGCAGCCACGCCTCGGCGTGATACAGGAAGCCTTCCACTGGGTGCATGGAAAGAGACGACCATGGGCTGGGGTTGATCGAATTGTGGTGAACCGAATGGACCCACTTATAGACAGGTGGCCAGTGGATCGCGCGGTGCAGCAGAAAGAAATAAACCTCGTGAACAAACGGCGCGAGCAACACCAGGAAAGACAAGTAGAGCCAATTGGTCGTCCAGGGCAGCCAGACCGCCCAGCTGTTGGCGTAGACCCACAGCATCACGATTTCGACCACCGTCCACAGCGGAATGGTGACAAAGAAGGACCGGAGGAAATTGTCTAGGTTCTGGCGCTGGAACCAGAAAACGTCGGACGGCACATCAGACGGAAATTTGGCATTGTATTTGAAGCGCGTGCCCTGCCGACGATGAACGTAGAAGCGCAGCTCGAAGAAGCCATAAAACAGGAAAATGCCGGCGGCGTTCAGACCGTAAAGCCAAAAATAGTTGAGCAGCGACAAGCTTGCCAGGCTCTGCCAGTTCGGGATGAGAAAATTCACCCAGAGGAGCGATGTGGCGATGTGGAAAGCATTCCACGGCCAAAAAAAATCAGGGAGCCAGGCGATGACCTTTCTTGCATTGAACGGACGATGCCACAACGGCGCCGGTTCGGCGCGGCGGTGCGGCGCCCAATTGCCGCGCTTGTCGCGTGTCCCATACTGAAGGTCATCCATCGTAACAGCACCTCCGTGCCCGGATCAGTCTTGAGCGTGTGGGTCTAGCCGCCGAGAGCCATCACCAGATCACACCCTAGCTGGCACATTTCATATCGGAGGGTTGATATTTGTAGTAGTCGAAAATAATATCAAAATGACATTTGTATCATTTCGGCTCAATCATCATGATACAAACGAAGGTGAGGTTCATGACTCGGCCGACAATTCGCGATCTCGCTACTGCCGCAGGCGTATCCACAGCGACCGTAAACAGAATTCTGAGCGGCTCGGTTTCCGTACGTCCGAAAACCATCCAGCGCGTTCAAAGCGCGGCTGAAGAAATAGGGTTCTACGGCATCGGCGCGATTGATAACCGAGCCCGTCAGATATCGCCGCATTATCGGTTGGGTTTCCTACTCCAGCAGTCCACTCGCGATCTCTACCAGCTGTTCGGCAAGAAAATCGTTGCCGCCTGTCGCGATCGCCGGGACGAGGTGATCGAGCCGGTTATCGACTTTGTGGATCTGCTGACACCGGAGACTATCTCGAGCCGCCTCGTCGCGCTCGGCGAGTCGTGCGACGCTGTCGCTGTGGTCGCCGCAGATCATCCGATCATTGGCCAGGCCATCCGTTCTCTGAAGGAGATCGGGAAACCCGTCATCTCTTACATTACCGACCAATCAGCGCCGGAACGGGCGGCGTATGTAGGCACCGACAACTGGAAGCTGGGGCGCACCGCAGCCTTCCTGATCACCCAGACCACACATGGCCCTGGTCGCATTGCGGTGTTCATAGGGAACCACCGCTATCAATGCCAGGACGTCGCAGACGCCAGCTTCCGGTCCTATTTGCGCGAGCATGCTCCGCGGCTAACAGTGGAGGAAAGTCGTCCGACCCATGAGGAATCGAGTGAGGCGTACCGCATGGTGGCCGAGTTGCTGAAGGCGACTGACGACCTTGTTGGCATTCTGATCGTCGGCGGCGGAATAACCGGCGTCCTCCGTGCGCTAAGGGAGGCAACTCTCGAAAAGCGCTCGGGGATCAAGCTGGTTTGCCGTGATATTGGACCCGAAACCCGAAAGGGACTGTCTGAAGGGTTGATCACTGCAGCTCTCTGTCATCCGCTCGACGCAACCTCGGCCCTTCTTGTCCAAACCATGATTGATGTCATTGGACCACAAGCACCGTTCGCCACCCTTCAGCGGTCAATTCCTTTCGAAATAGTCACGCCGGAAAATATCTGAGGCAAATGTCAGCTAGGGGTCGCCCCTTCGGGCGTTCTACGACCCTTCAGAATGTCCGCTTTCAGTTCACTCACAAGCCGACCTCAACGACCGACATGCTGCGCTTTGCTGCTCGGCAGCCTATGGGGCCGGAAGCGGACTTGTGGCTTGGGACTGTGAGAAGCGCACGTTCAGGCGCCCCCATGCATCGACGCGATCTGTGTAGGGTTACGGATGCCGGCCAACAACATGTTGGCTTGGCGACGGGCCGGCGTCCGAAAGCCTCCAGGGAAAGAACCCGCGGGATGGAGGCTCGGTTTCGGCGCTATGGGGATTTGACGGTTTCGCTTGGTCCGCGGTGGGTGCACTGATGCGCCTGACAGGTGGGACTGCTCAGGTTGACGGGCGCGCGCGGCCGGCCGAGGCGGCGCATGATGCGGTGTGGCGGTTGAAGAGCGGGCGATTTCGGTGCGGTTGGGCGGCGGCGCGCGAAGCCGTTCATCCGGGGACGATAAGGTCCCTCGGCAGAGATGATGCGCGGTGATGAGCGGGGCCCGGTCATGATGCTCGGGCTCCGCTTGTCGAGCTGCCGGACGGGGGTGCTCTGGCATCGCTGCCGCGCTCGAAGGTTTCGATGATGATCATGCGACCGCCGCAGCACGGACATGGCGGCCGCCAGTCGGTTGGGGCGGTCGCATCGGCGCTATTGGATCCGCCGCATTCGTCCTTGGGCTGGGGTGCGGCGAGCAGTTCGCGAGCGCGCGCGATGTTGGCCTTGCGGTTGGCGCTGGCAAGCAGCCCATAGTGGCGGATGCGGTGGAAGCCCTTGGGCAGGACATGGAGCAGGAAGCGGCGCATGAACTCGGCCGGCTCGAGCGTCATGGTCCGGTAGCGCTCCTCCCCGTTGCGGCGGTAGTCCTCACATGAGGGTCATCACGTCAAGTCGGGGCGTCATGGCGACATTTTGCGTTCCTAATTCGGAGACGGCATCCACGGTCTGAGCCCGGTTGCATGACGCGGCCCCGTATCCGGGCCTGATCAACCTCACATCCGGTCGCCGCCCGTAGCGGCTGCACCACTATCCCGCTTTCGGCGGGCAAGGGCTCAGAAGGACGAGACCATTCTTGTAGGCGGCTTGCCTTAAGCCAAGGACTACCACGGTTCGTCCCCCTGGATCCGTCAGGGCTGATCAGGCCCTGGGGATGGGAATAGCTTCACGGCTGTTGTCGCATCAGGCGGCTTTGATGGCGGCTCCCTCGATGAGAACGCCGAGCGTCACATATTTCCAGAACGCGACCAGCAGTTTGCGGGCCAGGGCAACGATTGTCGTCGCCTTGCGCTTTCCGGCATTGTGCTTCACCCGTTCTTGGAACCAGCGGCTCAGTGTCGAATTCGGTTGGTGACGCAACCATAGCCATGCAAGTTGGACCATCGCTGTTCGAAGACGTGGGTTGCCTGCCTTCGAGACACCCTGCTCACGATTGATCGAAGCGCTTTGCCAGGGGCTTGCGGCAAGTCCCGCATAGGATGCGACCTGTCTTCGATTGTCGAAGTGCCGGGACAGGCATTCGCTGGAGATGACATTGGCGAATTCTGGGCCGATCCCCTTGATGCCGAGCAACATTGTTGCGGGTTCGGTCATGGCCGCCTTCTCCTGCGCCAGAACCGCGTCACGTTCGGCTTCCACCGCCTTGATCTGTTCGATCAGTAATTCGAGGCGGACGAGTTCGCGAAGAAGCTGGGCCTTGATGTGCCGGGGCAGGTCGCGGTCATCACCCGTGCGGAGCTCCTCAAGGCGCTCGCGGCGATCGCGGCGCCCAGGCTCGTACCCCCGAATGCCCTGGCTAAAGAGCAAACCCTTGATGCGGTTGATATGGAGCGTTCGTTCGTCGACGAGAACCTTGCGCTCGCGACCGATCCTGCGACGGTCCTCGTCCTGCGGGGTTGGAACCCGCACCATAGAGCAGACGCGGGGCTCCCCTCGCTTGTAGGCCAACAACGTCCGGATCAGCGTCTCGCCGTCGATCCGGTCTGTCTTCGCCCGCCGGCGCTTACGCGAGACGGCAATCGAGGCGGCGTCCACGACATGGCTTTCTATCCAATCTTCGCGTCCGAGTAAGCGGTGAAGCCAGAATCCATCAAGTCCGGCTTCGTGAATTGATACCACTCGATAGAGCCTGCCAGTCCTAGCCAGCGCCTTGGAACGAAGTTCGCCGATACGTACAAACAACCCGGCAATGTCGCCACCGACGATCGTGTGCCGGGACATCTTATCGGCAGCACCCGGCGACAGCGAGGTGACCAGCCAGGTTGATTTGCTCAATTCCAAAGAGACAAAAATCGCGTCAAGCTCGACACGGATAGCGGCAGGCGCTGCAGATTGATCAGTTGAGATAGGCATGGTCGGTCTCCAGAGAGTTCAAGCAACCGCGCTCTTTTACAGCCCCGGCCGCTATTCACACCTCATGGGATCTTGTATCGGAACGTCACGCTGGCCTCGTCGAGCGCGATCAGCCGGCTGTTGGCGATGGCGACGCGGTGGGTATAGCGCGACAGGTATGCCAGCACGGCCTCGGGTCCGGCGAAGGGTGGCTTGGCATAGACGAACCAGTTCTTCCGTCTGAGCGGTGCCAGGAAGGCAGCAAAAGCGCGGTGGTCGCAAAGGCCAGCATTGTCGCCGAAGAACCTCAGCCGGCCGGCGGCATG
This sequence comes from Mesorhizobium sp. M1406, assembly GCF_040317555.1. Classification (NCBI taxonomy): domain Bacteria; kingdom Pseudomonadati; phylum Pseudomonadota; class Alphaproteobacteria; order Hyphomicrobiales; family Phyllobacteriaceae; genus Mesorhizobium; species Mesorhizobium sp. M1406. Next base: position 19,405 of record NZ_JAMYKW010000037.1, read on the forward strand.
GGCATCAGTAAGCTTCGCCAGCAAGAGCCGCCGGAACAGTTTTGAGAGCACGCGCACGGGCAGGAGGAAGCCGGGCCGGCAGGACACCCAACGCTCACCATCGAGCGCGATGCCGCCGCCGGGCACGATCATATGGACATGCGGATGATGGGTCATCGCCGAGCCCCAGCTATGCAGCACGGCGGTGATGCCGATGCGGGCGCCGAGATGTTTTGGATCGGCCGCGATGGTGAGCATCGCTTCCGAGGCGGCGCGAAACAACAGGTCGTAGATCACCGCCTTGTTGGGATAGGCGATATCGGCGATCTCGGCCGGCAGGGTGAAGACGACGTGGAAGTAGCCGACGGGCAGCAGCTCGGCCTCGCGCGCGGCAAGCCATTCCCTGGCCGCCGCGCCCTGGCATTTGGGGCAATGTCTGTCGCGACAACTATTAAAGGCGATCCGTCTGTGGCCGCAGTCCTCGCAGGCCTCGACATGACCGCCGAGGGCTGCGGTGCGGCAGGTCTCGATCGCCGACATCACCTTCAGCTGGCCGAGGCTCAAGTGGCCGGCCTGGGCTGCGCGCCAGGCGGCGCCGTGGCGAAGGAAGATGTCGGCGACCTCCAGGGACGGGCGGCGCACCGCCGCCGCGTCAGCCGTCCGGTCTCGTCTCCTCGTCTGCCTCTGCCTGCAGCGTGATCCGGTCGAGCGGGCTTATCACGGTGTGGATCGTCTTGGTGGCCACGCGGGCATAGAGCGCGGTGGTATTGAGCCGGGCATGTCCGAGCAGGACCTGGATGACGCGGATGTCGACGTCCTGCTCCAAAAGATGGGTGGCAAAGGAATGTCTCAGCGTGTGCGGCGTCACCCGCTTCTTGATCTCGGCGGCCTCGGCTGCGGCATGAACGGCGCGGTTCATCTGCCGCGTGGAGAGCGGCGTGATCGGGTTGCGGCCCGGAAACAGCCAGCCCCTCGGCAACATCACGCCGCGGCGTTTGCCCTCACGCCACCAGGTGCGCAGCAGGCCGAGCAGTTGCGGCGACAGCATGGCGTGGCGGTCCTTGCGGCCCTTGCCTTGTTCGACGCGGATCAGCATGCGTGTGCTATCGATGTCGGTCACCTTGAGCGCCACGATCTCCGACACCCGCAACCCGGCGCCGTAGGCCGTGCCGAGGGCGGCCTTGTACTTCGGACCCGGTGCGGCTTCGAGCAGCCGCGCCACCTCCTCGACGCTCAGCACCAGCGGCAGCTTGCGCGGCTCGTGGATGATCGTGAGACGGCGGGAAAGATCGGGCCGGTCGAGCGTCACGGTGAAGAAGAAGCGCAGCGCCGAGACCGAGCTGTTGATGCCGGGCGGCCGCATGCCGGCTTGCGTCTGGTGCAGTTGGAAACGGCGAAGATCCTCAGTCGTTGCCGTGTCGGGCGAGCGCCCGATGAAGGCTGCAAACGCCTTCACGCAACGGATATAGTCACGGCGCGTATCCTCGGTGAAGCCGCGCATGGACATGTCTTCGATCATGCGCTCGCGAAGCGCGCTGCTGGATGGATGCGTAGGGACGGTCATCGGATGCTCCTCTCAAGCTGAAGGTTGACACTTCATGCTCGGAGGCCGATGGCCGTCCGTCACCCCTGATCGATCAAAGCCTCACCGACGCTGCCGACGAAGCACACACCCCAAAGCCCGCGCCCCTCCCGCGAGCGGGTTCGTTCTCTGATCCCAAGCGGACGCTCATTCGCCCCGGCCAAATTCACGCCCATGACCCCTTCCGGACCTTCCCCGAGGCAAGGGGAAATCCAGGCTGATAGACTCCTTCACGGAGCGTCGGTACACTGCAGGACTGCTTTCAAAATGACCGACGAACGCATCCAGCGTCGACTCGCCGCCGTAATGGCGGCCGATGTCGTTGGCTACAGCCGCCTCATGGAAGAGGATGAGGCCGGCACGCTGGCCGCGCTCAAGTCCAGACGCAAGCAAGTGCTGCAGCCGTTGGTCGCCAGGCACCATGGCCGAGTCTTTAAGGTGACCGGCGACGGCGTGATGGTGGAGTTCGCCAGCGCCGTCAATGCTTTGCAATGCGCGTTAGATGTGCAGCATGCAATGGCTACCGCCAATGGCGCTCTGCCTGAGAAGCTCCATATTGTGCTGCGCATCGGCGTCAATTTAGGTGATGTGATGGTCGAGGGCAGCGACCTCTATGGCGATGGCCTCAACATCGCTGCGCGCCTAGAAACCACCGCCGAGCCGGGCGGCGTCCTCATCTCCGGAACGATCTACGACCAAGTCCGGAACAAGATCGACGTTGATTTTGATGATCTCGGTGCCCAGACGGTGAAGAACATTGCCCTGCCAGTTCGCATCTACCGCGTTTCCAGCACGCCGCCTACTTTGATTTCCGCACCCACGGCGATCACCCACAAGCCTTCCATTGCCGTTCTGCCATTCACGAACATGAGCAGCGACCCCGAGCAGGAGTACTTCGCTGACGGTCTGGCAGAAGACTTGATCACTGACTTGTCGAAGGTGCCTGGTCTGTTGGTGATCGCACGGAATTCCACATTCGCCTACAAGGGGAGGTCCGTCGATGTCCGCTCCGTCGCCAGGGATCTCGGGGTGCGCTATGTGCTTGAAGGAAGTGTGCGCAGAGACAAGGCCCGGGTGCGGATCAATGCCCAGCTAATCGACGCGACGGACAGCAGTCACCTTTGGGCTGATCGCTTCGACCGCGATTTGGCGGACATCTTCCTATTGCAGGACGAGGTCGTCGGTACGATTGTAAGTGCCCTGTCTGGTGTATTGCCGGCCGCTGCGCCTTCAGGCACGCGTAGGGCGGCTAGAAGCATACGATCTCTTCGTCCGCGGCCGGGCGCTGGTGACTCAATCCCCCGAGAGCAACAGGGCCGCTCCCGCCCTCTTGGAAAAGGCAATTGAGCTTGATTCCCGCTTCGCCGACGCTCACGCTTGGCTCGCGATGAGCCATCATTTCGCGTGGGCGTACTGGCTGGATGCTCCGGAGCGCCATCATTCGCTGGCTCTGGCGGCAGCCCTATGCGCCGTATCGCGTGACACGGAAAATGCCGTGGCCCATGCAATTCTCGGCGACGTGCTGATCTACGACGGCAAGCCGGATGAAGGCGCGGCGGAATTGGCCACTGCCCTTCGAATCAATCCCAATCATGCCGATGCCTGGGCATTCCTGGGGCAACTGAAGGCATTCGAGGGAAAGGCTGTCGTGGGCATTGGACATTTGCGCCACGCCCTTCGCCTCAATCCGCACCCACCAGGGTGGTACTACTGGCTTCTCGGCTCGCCCAATACGCAGCGGGTCAATACGCCGATGCCGTCGAAACACTCCGGCATGAGTCAACGCACCGGCTCGGCTCGCAACGTATCTTGGCTGCAAGTCTGGCGCGGCTGGGGCATATGGAAGACGCCAGGGAAGAAGCAAGGCAATTTCTCGCCTCGAATCCGGATTTCTCGATACAGCACTGGGCCAGCACACAACCGTTCCGGCACGAGGTTGATCGACAGCATTTCATCGATGGCTATGAAGAGGCCGGCCTGCCACGGTAGGGTTGGACGCGGCCGCAACCTCATCCGTGCAAATTTGGATATTAGCCTTGCTGACCATTCGCACTGCCACACTTGCCGACGCAGACGCCATTTGGAGCATACTCGAGCCCATCTTGCGGGCAGGCGAAACCTACGCGCTGCCGCGTGACTGGAGCAGATCCGACGCGCTGGCATACTGGTTTTCCCCGGATCACGAGGTGTTCGTCGCAGAGACGGACGAACTGGTGATGGGAACTTATTATCTGCACGCGAATCAACGGGGCGGCGGCGCCCACGTCGCCAACTGCGGTTATATCACCGCGCCGGAATCGGTCGGCCGGGGTGTTGCAACAGCGATGTGCCAGCACTCTCTGGTTCACGCGGCTGCGCGAGGCTTCCGGGCCATGCAGTTCAATTGTGTGGTCAGCACCAACGAACGCGCGGTTAAGCTTTGGCGTCATCTTGGATTCGACGTTGTCGGAACGATTCCGCAAGGTTTCGAGCACCCGGTTCCGGGGTTTGTGGACACGCTGGTAATGCACCGAACGCTCTGATTGCCCTGGTCCAGGCGCATCGCAGCCCTAAGTGTGCAATGTCCGGATGTGGCGCTTCTTGTCCTGCTGGTGCGAGCGCTTCCCCACCTCCGCACCGTACTGCAGTCGGATTCAGGCATCTTGCCGGAACTCACGATAATCGTCATCCTTGCCAGCCCGACGGCCAGCGTTCCGACCGGTCGTCACGGAGTGCCCGCTCTTGCAAGAAGACGACGCCAGAAACGTCCAAGAGGCGATCCTCGCTTCGGTGGTTCGCTCATCGCTCGACTGCGTGATCGTCACGGACGAAGCCGGATTGGTTGTGGAATTCAACCCGGCGGCCGAGGAGACCTCCGGCTATTCGCGCGCTGAAGCGGTCGGCAGACAGATCTCGGAGCTCATCGTCCCGCCGCATCTGCGCAAGGCGCACGCAGACGGGCTTGCGGCCTATCTTGCGGGTGGCGTCCCGCTCGTTGCTCGGGCGTCGCACAGAGCAGACTGCCATGCGAACACACTCGTGTCGCTGCTCCAGCGCGTCCTCGCGAATATCGAAGCGCTTGAGCAGTGAGCAAGGCATACCGATCGAACCACGGCTAGCGGAAACAACGACCGAACTGTTCCGAACGTCGTCGAGGCTCGTATGACATACGCATGGAGAGCGAAAGCGGTGAAACCATGAGCGCCGGCAGGCCTGCGTCACGCCCCTTTTCAGCACACCGTTGGTCATGCGATGGCGCCGAGGCTCATTGTTAACACCAGCACGGATAGTTGGTGTTAACAGTGCAGTGATTGCGCTCACTGAACTTCCCGCGTAGGAGCGAGATAGTCAACAAGGAGACCGAACTATGGACGACGCAGGCGAGCAGTCGGGCATCGATCTGTTGGGGCTGACCGCAGACATTGTCGCCGCCTATGTTCAGAACAACGCGACTCCGGTGTCGGGTCTCTCGGATTTGATCCTCAGCGTCAATTCTGCTCTGTCAGGGTTAATAGAGCCCGTCGCCCCACCGCCACCAGTGCTGACTCCAGCGGTAAATCCGAATAAGTCGGTGTTTCCCGACTACATCGTAAGCCTCGAGGATGGGCGCAAGTTCAAATCTATGAAACGCCACCTAGGTTTGCTGGGCATGACACCGGACCAGTACAGAGCTAAGTGGGGTCTTGCGAAAGACTATCCTGTGGTGGCGCCGAGCTACGCGGCCCAGCGATCAGCGCTCGCAAAATCCATGGGCCTTGGCCGCAAGGCAGCTGCGAAAACGCCGCTGAGGAAAGCGTAAAGGCGAAAAGCTTAGGCGTCCCTCGGTATCTGTAACTTCTAGACTTCCGCTCCTAACGGACGCATTCTCCCTCCTGGGAGAGGGCGATGGGCAAAGCAGTTCATCTCAAATGGACAGGACGACGAAGGCCATGGTGGCACTCGCATCGCGCCAGTCACCTCGTAATGGTTCTTGTACTACTTGGGTTTACGTCCGTTGCTTGCGGCGATCAGCGCCAGCTCCCGCGGGTCCATTCGTCCGGCACTTCACCGAGCTATGTCGCGGCGCGGAATATGGGCTGCGACATCAAGGGGAACATTAACGAGCGCGGCGAGCGCATCTATCACATCGCCGGCCAAGCATATTATTCGGCAACGCGCGTGAATCCGGCCCGAGGCGAGCGCTGGTTCTGCTCGCAGTGGCAAGCATGGTGGGCCGGTTGGCGGAAAGCCAAGGTGTGATGGTGGCGACCGCCTTGGACCTGTTCATTGCCCTTGATAGCCGCGAATAGCCCTCATGGCTCTCCCGGCCCGTCTTCACTCCGTGAATCCAGAGAACCGGCCGGGCGCATCCAGATCACGCCGGAAGGATCGGAGAGCGTGCCTTCGCCTGAAACGAGTGACGAGTGGCGACAACAAGATTGAGTGCAATGGCGTTTCGCTGCGGAGCCGATCCGGACGTGTCGTCACGCCAATTCCATCGCGTTGGCCGAAATGCTATCCGGATCGACAAGCACTCGCTTTCACCTCGTTCGATTGAGATTGCCAGGACCGCTGATTTGGGGATGCTCACTCGCGCCACGACCGGCTCTGGCACCGGGACGCCGCGATGGCCCCTTGCGAAGGATTCGGCAATCCGTCGGTCGGTCGTCCAAGACAGGCCGTGCAGGCGATCCCTGCTACACCCACGATAGATCTGAATGACATCGGGTAGCTGATCGTAGAACACGCGATCCTGGCCTTCCAGGAAATCCTCCATCGGCTGATGGAACTGCAGCAGTTCCAGGAGTTCATCCTGCTGATGCCAGGTCGCGTCCGACGTCGGCCAGACGTTGTGGAATACGCCAGAACAACTCGGCTGGAAGATACCATCGTCCAGCATGAACTGAAGCCGGTTGACCGAGTCGAGCCCTCCAAGGATTCGCTTCCACGTCACAGTCAACCTCGATCACAGTAACTCCCGGAGTGAGTGCAAAAGAAAACCAGCGACCTGCCGGTTTGGCAATTTCAGCGAGCGGCACTGCCAGTATGAGAACGTGCCCGGAAGCGCGGCAACAACCAGCAAAAGCGTCGACTGCTGGGGCGAACCGACGCGGTCCCGCGTGTCAGATCCTGTTTTCCCAACCCTGTCAGATTTTTCCAGCACTCTTCCAAATTCAATTTTTCGAGGGTGTCATGGTCCATCAGGCTTCCTCTGGGAACTCACCCACTGGCTGCTGCCCGAAGACAACTTTGGACCGGAAGCGGATGTCGTCTTCTGGCTCTGCAAGGAAGATTGCAGACGATCAACCTACTGGAGATGGGTCGTGGGGCGCTCGGCGGCGGCGATGCCCGAGCGCCTGGACCTTGGCTAGGTCTGGTCGATTCGTTTGCCGGCAAGATCGGCGCCTATCTCGTCAAGGATTGGTGGATGGCGCTAGTGTCTCGGTTTGAAATTTTAGACACCTCAGAAGCGACCGTTCAGCTAAGCATCGAGATGTGGTATGATTCGCCTCATGGGGAAGAAGAAGGCAAAGCAGGCGATTGATGCGCCGTTAGAGGGCGGGCTTGAAGCGGAGGCAGCCTACTATGCCCGCAAGGTTGGCATCACTAGAGACGAGGCCGCCAAGATCATCCGGGAAGCGCAGGCACCGAAGCGCTGGATTGTCCACAAGGACGCCGTGACGGGCAGGTAACCGCTTAGCTACCTGCTTTTTGTAAAGGACCGCGCTTGCCCACCTTCGGCGCAACGGCTTCCATCACTGAGGCATACCTGGATGGCGCGCTGGTCGTGGTCGGTCAGCTCATGCGGGATAGTCAGGGCTGACCGGCGAGCAAGACAATCAGGCGAGCCCTCCACGCAGTAGCGCACATCTTGACCGTACAAACGACGACGATTTCGCGCAGGTGCAGAGCTCATCATTTGCACCCTGTCATCTCTACCGCTACGTTTCTCCACCCAGCCCGTTTCCAGCCCGCGTTCATATTCTGAAGGACCCATGACATCCGATAACAAAGCGCGTGAACATTTCGCCATCGATCTCGCGCGACGCGCCGGTGAGTTCGGCCTGAAATATTTCCGCGATCTCGACAGCCTTACCATTGAGAGCAAGGGCCATCAGGATATGGTTTCGCAGGCCGACCGAGAGGTCGAGCTGTTCATCCGCGCGGCGATGAAAGCTGCCTATCCGGACGACGGCATTGTCGGCGAGGAACATGCCTCGGTCGCCGGATCGACCGGGCATGTCTGGGTGATCGACCCGATCGACGGCACTGCGAATTTCGTGCGCGGCATTCCGGCTTGGTGCGTGGTCATCGCCTGCGCCAAGGATGGTGATACCGTGGTCGGCGTCATCCACGAGCCCTCCACCGGCGAGACCTTCCATTGCCGCAAGGGCGGTGGTGCGTTTCTCAACGGCAAGCCGATCAGGACAAGTGCCGTCACCAGCCTGACCGAAGGTTCGGTCGGCATCGGCTTCTCCAACCGCGCCGAGATGCAAAATATCGTTACGCTCATCCGCTCTCTGGTTGCCGAAGGCGGCGTGTTTTTCCGCAACGCTTCGGGTGCGCTCATGCTCGCCTATGTCGCTGCCGGCAGGTTGCTGGGCTATGTCGAGGAGCACATGAACGCTTGGGATTGCCTGGCCGGCATGCTTTTGGTGGAGGAAGCCGGCGGCACAATCGTCAAGCCGGACCCGAGGACCGTTCTGGAGAAAGGCACGCTGGTGATCTGCGCCGGCAACGGTGTGTTCGCCCAGATTCGCGACCTCTGCGTCGAACCCTTCAAGCTTTGATCAGAACCGGGCCGCGCTCCGGAAAGCCGATGCCGACACTGTGGCCCGCCTGAAACGGCTCATCGACGTTGCGCGACAACACGAACACGTCGCCAAGCGCCGTGGCAATGACCAGTTCGAGATGGCTGCCGGCATAGGTGACCTTTACGACCGTACCTGCGATCGTCTGCGGCGCGCCGGCAGGACCGATCTCGATGCGACTTGGACGGACGGCCAGCTTCGCCGGGCCGGCCCGGTGCCCACGCGCCGGCAGTTTCAAGGTAAGCGAACCTAGCCGAACGGCCGCTTCGTCCCCTTGCACTGAGACCACCTCGCAATGCAGTATATTAGCTTCACCGATGAAGTCGGCAACGAAAGCGTCGGCTGGCGCATCGTAGAGTTCGCGTGGCGTGCCGTCCTGTGCGACCACTGCCTTGTTCATGACGATGATGCGGTCCGAAACCGCCAGCGCCTCTTCCTGGTCGTGCGTGACATAGACCACGGTCAGCCCGAGCTTTATCTGGATCTCCCTGATTTCCTCGCGCACGTGCCGGCGCAGTTTGGCGTCGAGGTTGGAGAGAGGCTCGTCGAACAGCAGCACTTGCGGTTCGAGCACCAGCGCGCGCGCCACCGCCACGCGCTGCTGCTGACCACCCGACAGTTCGCTGGGCAGGCGCGCCTCGAAACCGGTCAGGCCGACCAACTCCAGCCCGGCGCGGGCGCGGGACGCGGCCTCCTTCTTGCCATGGCCGGAGAAGCGCAAACCGTAGGAGACGTTTTCCATCACCGTCATGTGCGGGAACAACGCATAGGACTGGAACACCATGGATACGTCGCGGTCGGTGGCCGGCAGCCGAGTCACGTCGTCGCCGCCGATCAGGATACGGCCGCTGGACGGCATTTCCAGGCCGGCTATCATGCGCAGCGTCGTCGTCTTGCCGCAGCCGGAAGGTCCGAGAAGTGTCACCAGCTTTCCGGCTTCGATTGCAAGTGAGATGTCGTTCACCGCCGGCGTACTGGCACCTGGATAAGTCTTGGTGACATGCTCGAAAGTCACCGAGGCTGCATTGCCGCGAATTTCGGCCATCACCCGGCTCCTGCTATTGTCGTCTGGCCGCCTGGCGTTGCGGGCAGGCTGACATTGGTGCGTACGCTCCAGCCGCCGTCGCCCCCCTGGATGCCGCGCCGGCCGATATTGCGGCTGCCGACGACCAGCTGCATCAGGCCGATGACCACCAGCATGACGACGATCAGTACCGTCGAATAGGCGATAGCGATGCCGTACTCATTGTTCTCGACACGTCCGACGATGTAGCTGGTCGAAAGATCGTAGCGCGCACTGACCAGGAAGATGACGGCGCTGATTGCGGTCATCGCACGCACGAAGGAATAGACAAGCGCCGCCAGCATTGCCGATCTCAGCAATGGCAGGATGACGCGTCTGAAGGTCTGCCAGGAGTTGGCGCCAAGTGTGAGCGAGGATTCGTCCAGGCTGCGGTCGATCTGTGACATGGAGGCGACGCCGGCCCGCACGCCTACCGGCATGTTGCGGAAAATGAACGACAGCACGAGGATGATGCCGGTTCCGGTCAGTTCGATCGGCGGTACGTTGAAGGCAATGATGTAGCTGACACCGATGACGGTTCCCGGAATCGCGAACGACAGCATCGTCGCGAATTCGAAGGCATTCTTGCCACGGAAGTTCTGGCGAACGAGAAGGTAGGCGGTCAGAAGTCCTATCCCTGCGGTCAGCGGCGCCGATATCAGTGCTATTTCCATCGTCGTCCAGAACGAACTCCATGCCGAGCCCGACCAATGGATGCCGAATTCATTCCAGCCGATGGAGAATGCCTTCTTGTAGTTCTGCAATGTGAGGCTCTGATCGACGCCCCACAGCTTGACGAAGCTGCCATAGAAGATCACCGCGTAGACCAGCACGGTGAACGCCGTCCATATCCCAGCGATGATATATAGCGCGTGTGTCAGCCCCTCCGGCAAGCGTGGATGGACGCCGGCGTCGCCCTTGCCGGTGACAGTGGTATAGGAGCGCCTGCCGATCCAGAAGCGTTGCGCATAAAAGGCGCCAAGCGTGAAGCCTAGCAGCACCAGTGCCAAGATCGCCGCAAGTGCCGCATCGTTCTGCGCGCCGACAATGGCGAAGAAGATTTCCGTCGACAGGACATCGTAATTGCCGCTCAGCACCAGCGGATTGCCGAAGTCGGCCATGCTTTCGATGAAGCCGAGCAGAAAGGCGTTGGCGAGGCCTGGCCTCATCAGCGGCAAGGATACGGTCCAAAAGGTCTGCCAGCGGCTGGCGCGCAGCGTCTGCGAGGCTTCTTCCATGGACGGGCTGACGCCTTCGACAACGCCGATCAGAACCAGGAAGGCGATCGGGGTGAAGGCGAGAACCTGGGCGATGAGCAGGCCGGGAAGTCCGTATACCCAGCGTGTTGGCTGGATGCCGAAGACGCCGGCGACGCTCTGTGTCACTGCGCCCGACAGTCCGAACAACAGGATGATGGCAAGGCCGATGACAAAGGCCGGCGTGATGATCGGCAACACGGTCAGCGCACGCAGCAGCTTGCCGTGGCGGAAACCCGTGCGTGTCACGACAAGCGCGAACACCAGCCCCAGAAACATGGTCAGCAGACCGACGAGTACAGCGAGCAGCAGCGAGTTCCAGGCAACGCCGCAGCGGCTGCCGCCGGCCAGACAAGCCAGGCTCCAGAGGCGCGAACTGAACAATTTGGCCAGGAACGCGACAAGCGAATAGCCTCCGTCGTCGGTCTGCATGGCGTTGGCCAGCATCATCAGGATCGGCATGAAGATGAAGACGGAAACCACCGCGACGACAAAGCCGATTGAGCTGACGACGAATACGTCGCCGCCGACGGCACCGCGTGCGGCAATACCCAGGGTGAACAGGAACAGAAAGGCGCCACTGACCAGCAGGGCGCCGTAACCCATGCCGAACTGGCGGTCGCCAAGATCGCCGAACAGGCTGGTCAGCCAGCTGAACTGCCAGCCGTGCAATCCGATGGCGAAGCCCTGGAACAGAAGCCAGCCAAATCCAGTAGCGCCGACAATGACGAGCAGCCGGCCGAAAAACGGATCGGATTTGTTGCGACCCCACAGAAGCAGCGGCGCCGCCAGCAGGAAGCCGAGCGGCGCCAACCACAGTTTCCCGCCCTTGAGGGCCAGAACCAGCGCCGGTGCGAATTTGCTTTCGAACGGGTAGCCGTCTAACAGCCAGGAAAGGCCGAAGAACCCGTCCTCGATGCCGTACCAGGGCAGCAAGGCAAACCCCACCCATCCGATCGCCATCCAAAGGACGGCGGTCGGTTCAAGGGGCCAGCGGGTTTGACGAAAGCGCATCTGCTATTGCGGCAGCGACGCGACCTCCTCGTCCCACTTTTTCAGCAGGCGCTTGCGCTCTTCGCTCGACCCATACTTCTTGAAGTCGTAGTCGATCAGCTTGATGGCAGAGAGGTCAGGCGCCTTGTCGGAGGTTTTTGCCGCCTTGTTCGACGGAACCTGGAATGACCCCGCATCCTGCGCCTTAGACTGGACATCGGCCTCGAGCGCCCAGTCGTAGAATTTTTTCGCGGCTTCCATGTTGCGGGCGCCCTTGATGATCGATTCCGAGCCGATCTCGTAGCCGGTTCCCTCGCAAGGGGTGACCGGAACGATCGGGAAGCCGGCAACGACCTGCGACACGGCGTCGTGGATGAAGACGATGCCGATCGTGGTTTCACCAAGCCCGGCGGCCTTGATCGGCGCCGAGCCCGACTTGGTGTATTGGTTGACGTTCTTGTGCAGGGCTTTCAAGTACTCGAAGCCCTTCTCCTCGCCGAACAGCTGGACGATCGTCGCCAGCATGTTGTAGGCTGTACCTGAGGAATTCGGGTTGGCGACCTGAATCTGTCCCTTGTATTCCGGCTTGATCAGATCGGCCCAGCATTTCGGCTCGGGCAGATTGTTCTTGACGAGCAGATCCTTGTTATAGCCGAAGCCCAGTGCGCCGGAGTAGATGCCGACCGTGCGGTGGCCGGATGTTTCCGCCTGCTTGATCGCCCAGGGCTGCAACTGATCGATCAGGGGTGATTTGTACTCCTCGGTCAGACCCTCCTCGGCCGCCTGTAGGTGCGGGTCACCGGTGCCGCCCCACCAGATGTCACCCTTGGGATTGGCCGCCTCGGCGCGCAGCTGCGCGTAGATTTCGCCGGCGCTCTTGCGGGTCATGTCGACGGTGATGCCGGTCTTTTCCTCGAAGGCCCGCGCCGTCTGCTGGCACCAGACCTCGTCGACGCCGCAATACATGGTCAGGCTTTCGGCGGACGCCGATGACGACGCGCTCCACATGCCGGCGGCAAGGATACCGGCGCCGAGAATTGCCCTTTTTATCATGTTGAATTCCTCCCTAAGTTATTTGCCGACTTATGAAACCCAGATAGGCGGAAAATACAAGTTGGAAGCTAGCACCCGCCTGACCGAGTTGCAGCGCTTTCCATAGATGGCGCTGCGCATAACTCACAGTTTCCATCTTACTGAGGCCGCCTGCTCACTGGCGGCTGTAGCGAAACGTGGGATGCAATTCGAGCACCCGGGCGCCAGCAAGCGCCTTGCGCAGCGCAGACATTTGTACCTGCAGGGTATTGTCCCCCACCACCATTCGCTGTCGAAGAGTTCGAGCTTACCGACCACCGATTCCGGCGTTTTCAGCAACGCGCCAAGGATATCGAAGCAACGCGATGGAAGCTCTATCGGCCCGCCCGGGCCGAGCAATTGCCGTTCCGCGCGTTTCATCTGGTAAGGTCCGAAGTGGATGCCCATTCGACAGTTGTCGCGTCCGAGTACTGCAGCTTAGCTGAAGCCACGGCGAAAGCGAACTTCAGTGTTGTTCAGGATTTTTCAGGTTCGCGCCAAGGACCCGTGCGTCAACCTAGGCGATGCTCATGGCTACAGGAGGACGCCATGGCCGATATCGCCACCCACCTAGTCACCCATTCAAGACTGCTCCCCAAACTAGGCATCGGTGCCGCACTGTTTGCGATGACCAAGGTTCTGGGCGGAGCCTTTGAGATGGCGTACGTGGCACCTTACGAGACCATTGCTATTGCGCGTCGACCACCTCTCGCGGACCCATCTGATCTTCAGCGCCGCGATCCGAATCGTAAAGGGCATTAAGGACGAAGGTCTGCTTTCGGGAAGTCGCAAACTGATCTATTGCGGCCGGACATTGGGCGCGAAGCCGACGTTAGCGGCGAATTTGAACCGAATGCCCCGTCATCCCTTGTTCATGATTTGTGCTTCGAAAGTTGCATAAAGAGGCAACGTGGAACGAATCGGGAGGGCGGTTGGTGTGGGGATAATCAGACCTGGATTGCCGATTGTGCCAGCCGACGCGCATTTTCGTGGCGATGGTGGCGGAACATGTTGAATTGGCGTTGTTTGAGCAGTCACTTGGCAACATCGAAGGCCTGCATCGGCCGTTCTGTGATCGTGTGGCTGACGCTGCGGAGAAAACCGCAGGATCGGTTCTTTTCGACGTTCGTGTCGACGGCGATAGCTGCGTTCAGCGGATGGCCGCGATTGGGTATGGCGTCACGGGCACAGCAATAATCGTGATGGCGAAGAACGGACAACTTAAATGCGCATCGGTAAACGGGGACATCGCTGTTTTGGTGGCAGAATTGGCTGCCTGGTATGCGTCTCCGCTGAGTGAGCAAGCGAAGGTTGACCCCCGCGGAGCGGCCATCATCCTGCTAGCCAAGCTTCGGAGCTCCAATCACTTCGCCTGTTTCTAGCTGAGCGCCGCTTCGCCGGCGCGACGGCAAGGAGGCGGTGACGTCTCCGACACCAAGCTGCCTCTGATTAGGTGAATTCGTTGGTGAAGCGTCCGCAGTAGAGTCTCTTCTCACCGAATTGAAAGCCGTGGTAAACGGCGCCCATGGGCATCAGGAACTATCTGATCGAAGGCGGATCCGGCACTGGAAAAACGTCTGTCGCTACCGAGCTGGAACGGCGCGGCTACCACGTCATTCATGGTGACCGGGTCTTGGCCTATGTCGGCGACCCCGAGACAGGCCAGGCACTGGCCGGACCACCTGAAGGCGTCGCGGACCGCATCGCCTGGAGTTACGCGCACTGGATTTGGCCTGTCGACAAGGTCCGATCCTTGGTCGCCGACACCACCCACCGAGTCACCTTCTTCTGCGGCGGCTCCCGTAACTTCCATAAGTTCCTGCACCTATTCGACAAGATTTTCGTGCTCGAAATAGATGTCGAGACGCTGAACCGACGTCTGGATGGACGGCCAACGGAGCCGGGTTTCGAGCCAGACGAGCGTGCGTTGGTACTCCGCTATCATGGGACCCGCGAATACCTTCCCGTCGGGATCAATATCGACACGGCCGGCACCGTCCCGAGTGTCGTCGACGATATCCTTGTTCGGCTGGCCTAAGGCCTTGAAAGTGTTGCGAATGGGATGGGGCTCGACCATCCACGACAAGCCAGCTTCGAAGCCTGGCATGTCAAGCGCTTCTCGCTGATCGAGATACGCAAGAGCCGGACCGATTGCATCGCTTGGCTCAAGATGCACGACTATCCGCTGCCGCCGAAATCAGCCTGCATGGGATGTCCATGCCATCAAGACCCTCAACCTCAACGTCAAGGCGCGCATCGAGTGCGTCGACTTGGGTGGTGGCCGCTCCGCAACCTGCCGCAAGATTATGTTCGTTCGGCTGGACCAGATCTATGGGCTAGCGGAAGTCCGCGGCGGGGTCGTTCTTTCGCGCTCCTCCATGCGCACGCCGATTAGATGCTGGCCTGCGCCTTGTAGAGGTGGGCATAGGCTCCTTCGGCAACGATGAGAGCTTCATGGGTCCCCTGTTCTGTGATCCCCTGTTCGGTCAGCACCAGGATCCGGTCCGTATTGCGAACGGTCGAAAGCCGATGGGCGATGACGATCGTCGTCCGCCCTTCGGCAAGGTCGAGTAATGCGGCCTGGACGGCCCGCTCACTTTCATTGTCAAGCGCGCTCGTAGCCTCGTCGAAGATCAGGATTGCTGGATCCTTGAGGAACGCGCGGGCGATGGTTAGGCGCTGCTTCTGGCCCCCGGACAGTTTCACACCGCGCTGTCCGATATCCGTGGCGTAGCCATTCGGGAGCGCCATGATGAAATCGTGAGCGTTGGCCGCCTTTGCCGCCGCGATGATTTCGGCTTCCGACGCATCCGGCCGCCCGTAGCGGAGGTTTTCCGCCACCGTACCGGCGAACAGATAGACGTCCTGCTGCACGACACCGATGCTTTGCCGCAGCGACTTCAAGCCGATGTCGCGGATGTCGGCACCGTCGATCAGGATCGCGCCTTCACTCACCTCATAAAAGCGCGGGATCAGCGCGCATAAGGTGCTCTTGCCGACGCCGGAGGCGCCGACGAGGGCCACGAACTCGCCGGGAGCAATATCGAGGGACAGTTCTTTGAGAACATGTGGCCCGTCCTCTTCGTAACGGAAGCCGACATCGCGAAACGCCAGGGCGCCGCGCGGGCGGGAGATGTCGGAGGCAGCCGACCGATCCACGATCTCCGGCTCCACCTCCAAGATCTCCATCGCCCGACTGAAGCCGGTGTAACCCTCCTGCCAGAGCCGCACGAAATTTGCCAGGCGTTTGACGGGATCGACGAGCACCGCGACGCACAGAAGGAAGGTCATCATATCCGCAACGCCGAGCTCGGCATTGACGACCCTGACGGCGCCCATGACGATGACGGCGACCGTGATAAGCTGTGCGAAGGTCGTGTTCCCGACCGAGAAGAAGGCCTCGCTCCTGTAGCCTTCCCTACGGCTCTGAAGAAAACGGGCATTCTCCTCGTCGAAGCGGCGGATCTCGAGGTCCTCATTGGCAAAGGATTGGACAACGCGGATACCGGCAAGCGAATCCTCGATGCGTTCATTGACCGCCGCGATCCGCTCCTTGCTGAGCCTTAGCGCCCGGTTCATGCGGCGGTTGAAATGCAACGCGTAGAACACTGCAAAGGGCGTAGCCCCGAGGATAAGCAAGGTGAGCGGCAGGTCGATATAGGCCAGGAGGAGAATTGCGCCCGCGAATTTGAAAACCGCGATCGCCATATCCTCAGGCCCGTGATGGAAGAGCTCGCCCAACGAAAATGAGTCGTTGGTCATGCGGCTCATCAACTGGCCGACCCGCTGGCGATCGTAAAAGCTGAACGCGAGCTTTTGGCAGTGTTCGAACAGCTCCTTACGCAGCGCGCTCTCGATCTTCGCGCCCATGACGTGGCCCTGATAGTCGACGAACAGGCTGCCGAGCACTTCCACCGCCAGCAGGGCGAGCATGGCCCCGCCCATCAAATAGATCTGATTGAGGGCTTCCGGTGCGCCGGGAAGCTGGACCAGATGTTTGGTGACGTAGCTGGCGCAGAGAGGCAGGAAGAGCGCTGTCACCGAAACCAGCAGCGCGCAGGCGAGATCGGCCGCCAGCAGCGGCAGATGCGGCCTGTAATAGGACAGGAACTTCCTGGCACGCGAATACGGCTTGCTGCGAGTAGGTCGCGTTCTGGGAAGCGGGTTATCAGTTGAATCGATTTCAGCCGTTGGGCCGATATTCGCTGCACTCGGCAGCCAGGGTTTCCGGTCGCTACGGGGCGTGCCTGCTTGCAAGGCGGCGCTGCGGAGTCGTGTTTGCATTACGCTTCATGTCCTGTTTGTGATCAGCTCCATTCTTGTTGGACATGAACGCTCTCATCGTGCTCTCCCCGTTCGGACGCCTGCGACGGGGCGAAATGTGCAATGCGCTCCATCGAAAATCAACCCTTTCCATAACCAAAGCGGTCCGGCATCGGCTGTCCGCGGACGCGGCCACAACGCGAAGGTCAGCTCAAGCTAGCCCCTCGGTGGGTGAATATGGCGAGCTGACAACCTTGGTGGCGACGTGCCGGACATGGAGTAAAGTCGGGCTTGGTCCAGGAGACCCAACCATGAGGGAGGAACATCTTTCCTGGCAGCGGCTTCGAATGTCTTCCGCGCTTGATTGGCATCTCGTAGAAGAGAGCGGCAAGGCGCATCGCGTAGTCCCACTTAGTGGTGGGATTTGGGGCGACGAAAAGATCAGACAGGAATGCCAACTCCTACTCCACGATCTTCCAGTATGAGTCCTTGCGGATCACCTTTCCGTCGCGAAACGTGTAGAAGTCACAACCTTGGACTTCCCTTCTCGTGCCCTCACGGGTGGTGCCGGTGAGGGCCCATTTCGACATGCCGGTGTCGGCAGCCTCGTCCGCAAAATGCTCAGCCTTGCCGTAATAGACATCGGGCAAGCCTTCAAAGCGCGTCGCCAGCGCGTCTCTTACGCTGCGCTTGCCCTCGCAACGAGTTCCCCAGGGCTCGGGTCCCCTCGGCATCTCCAGAACGCAGTCGTCGGCGAAGAACGCCATGATGCGATCAAGATCGTGCGCGTTGAAGGCTTCGCATATCTCCGTCAGTGTCGCTCGAATGTCCATTCGCCAACGCCTCCTCGAATTCGAAGTAGGTCATTGGCGGCGGACCCGGTCAAGTGTCCAAGCTTTCAAGCCCCCCTGGCCACGACCGCGATGAAGCGCAGCTTCCGCCACTCAACCCTTCTTGGCGAACGCCCAGACCATCAGCGGGTATTCCTCGTCGTTGCTGAGATCCCGCCACAGGCCGTAGGCGCGCACGGGCCACCGATATGGTCCTGGTGCAGGCCTTGTTGCCCCAGCCGTGGACCTTGACGTTGCCTTCAGGAAAGCCGCCCTCCGGCGGGCGCACCGGCTACTTTGCCGCGGCTGCACTCTCGATCAGCCTTGCGACGGGTTCGGGGTTCGATACCATCACTACATGCGAGGCACTCTTGACCACGACGGTCTGTCGCGAGTGCGCCCGCGCGGCCATGAATGCGAAAGCCTGCGGGGGGATGTTCCTGTCCTTGTCGCCATAGATGAACCACGTTGGTATTGTCTTCCAAGCCGGCGCGGTCTGGGGCTCGTTCAACGCCGCTTCGGTGATGGGCCGCTGCGTCGCGGCCATCAGCTTCGCCTCGGCATCGGAGACATCCGCTGCGAACTGATCGTGGAACTTGTCCTGCTGGATGTAGAGATCCTTGCCGCCGCCTGAAAGCGAAACCGGTGGAGCAAGGGTGGGACCGAGCGTGCTGCCGGGAAACTTGCCGGACAGCCCGGCAGCTGTTTCGCCAGCTTCCGGTGCAAACGCAGCTACATAGACCAGCGCCTTGACGTTGGCATCGCTGTTGGCGGCTTCGCTGATGACCGACCCGCCATAGGAATGCCCCACCAGGACGACGGGTGATCCAATGCCAGAAAGGATATCGGCAACATACTTGGCGTCATTCCTGACGCCCCGCAAGGGATTGGCGACGGCTACGACGGGATAACCATCCTTCTCGAGGATTTCGATGACACGGTTCCAGCTCGAGGTGTCGGCAAAGGCGCCATGAACCAGAACGACGGTGGGCTTCTCGGACTGCGCATGCGCACTGCCGAATATCGTTGCGGCGATCGCCAGCCCTGCAAGTAATTTCTTCATCATACATATCCTTTCGATGATCTTGATTGGTGCGGCTTTATCGTGATTGACGCAGGCGAGGAACGGAGATGTTCCGGAGTCTCCTTGAACTGGACCTGGGCGGCGTTGCCTGTCGGTGGAAAATCCGTGGACGCGCTCAACTCGCGCCATCTCTCAAGCTCCTCCAGCCTCGCGGTGTCGGCCTGCCCGATGATCTTCACAGCATCGCTTCCGAGCGGCAGGCGCACGATCCAACGCGGCGAGAGCCGCAGGATAGCTGTCTGTGCCGCGGCCGGGTCTGTGACGTCGAGTGCGGCCGTTCGGACGGCGTTGCCGTAGCGCTCCGCGCTCGGCCATATGCGCGGGCACGCGTGCGGTCGCCACCAGACGACGCCGGGGGTCAGGACGCTTCCGACAAGGCACGGCCGATGCCGCGCGAACTTCCAGTGATAAGCCATCTTTGGGACATGGCTGTCTCCTTCCATAGGTTGCCTAACCCCGCAGGGGCGTTCGGGCCGGACTCCAGTGAGCCCGTTAAGGCGCGTACCGCGTAAAGACGTAGTCAAGTCCCTGGACGCGCGCCTCATGACAGGCGAAGCAGGTTCGATGCTGGGTCTCGTCGGCCGGTTTGCCATCGACAAACCTGCCGAATCCCCATCCGCCGGTGGCGGCGTATTTCTTCGAATCCTTGACCATGATCTGGACGGTCGTGGCGGCGCCGGGAACGGAGGCGGATTCGAATTCGGGCGACTGGATATGCTTCCAAGCAAGCTTTGCGAGAACGGTCCCGTCAGGGAACGGCAACGTTCCGTCGCGGTATGCCTTGATCGCCACGACGTTGCCGAGGACCGCTCTAAGCTCGTTCAGGGGCTCTGCTTCCTCGGCCGGCGCGACCAGTTCCCATTGCCGATATCCATCGGGGATCGTGACGCCATAGATCGGCGATGAAGCCCGCGGCTTCGCATCTTCATTTGTAACGGCCACAGCCGCCAGGCCGGATGACGCAAGGATCGCAAACACGCACGGCACGAGGTAGATAGGGTTCATCGGAAAGCTCCGCTTGACTGGCCGTCAGAACTTGTCGACGTCCATGACCGCCTGCGCAAAGGCCTGCGGGGCCTCCTGCGGCAGGTTGTGGCCAATGCCGCCCGAGATCAGCCGATGTTCGTATTTGCCGGAGAACTTCTTGGCGTAGGTCGCTGGATTGGGATGCGGCGCGCCGTTCGCGTCGCCTTCCATGGTCACCGTCGGCACCCCGATCTCCGGAAACGCCGCCAGCTTCTTTTCCAAGGCATCATATCTGGGTTCGCCTGCCGCCAGGCCGAGCCGCCAACGATAGTTGTGGATCGAGATGGCGACGTGGTCTGGATTGTCGAATGCAGCTGCGGAGCGTTCGAAAGCGGCATCGTCGAAAGCCCATTTCGGCGAGGCAAGCTCCCAGATGAGGCGAGCGAAATCCCGGGTGTATTTCTCGTAACCTGCTCGTCCCCGTTCGGTGGCAAAGTAATATTGATACCACCATTGCAGTTCTGCCTCCGGCGGCAGCGGCGTCCGGTTCACTTCCTGACTGCCTATGAGATAGCCGCTGACGGACACCATCGCCTTGCAGCGCTCAGGCCAGAGCGCGGCAATGATGTTGGCCGTCCGCGCACCCCAGTCATAGCCGGCGACGACTGCCTTCTGGATGTCCAGCGCGTTCATCAAGGCAATGATGTCTGACGCAAGCGCCGCCTGCTGACCGTTCCTGGGCGTTACGTCCGACAGGAACCGCGTCGTACCGTAGCCGCGCAGGTACGGCACAATGACCTTGTGCCCTGCCTCTGCAAGCAGTGGCGCGACGTCGACATAGCTGTAGATGTCATAAGGCCATCCGTGCAGGAGGATGACCGGGGCGCCATCCGCGGGACCGTCCTCGGCATATCCGACGTTCAGCAAGCCCGCGTCGATCTGCTTCATCGAGGAGAAAGAGCTGCGTGGCCTTGGTGTGGGGGAAGCGGTCGTTTCCGTTCCGCCGCCCTGTGCTTGCGCAATGCCGATCGCGCCGAGTTGCGCTGCCGCGACCGTCGCGGCAGCGATGCCGAAGAGATGACGACGATGATGGTCGATTTTTTCCGGGGTCTTGAATGCGTCCATTGGTGCACCTTGTCGTGACGACATTTGCCGAGAGTGGTTGCGCCGATCGGTTAATATGATCGGCGGGCTAGATCAGGTTGATCGCGACGTCGATGTTGCCGCGCGTGGCCTTCGAGTAGGGGCAGGTCTGATGCGCTGCGTCCACGACGGCCTGGGCAATGTCGCGGTCGAGCCCGGGCAGGCTCACATTGAGCCGTGCGCCAAGGAAGAAGGCGCCGTCGGCGACGTTCAGATCCACTTCCGCGTCGATTGCGAGGCCTGCAGGCAGCATGATGCTCATCTTGCGGGCAGCGATTGCCATTGCGCCCTCGAAACAGGCCGACCAGCCGGCTGCAAACAGTTGCTCCGGATTGGTGCCGCCACCTGGGCCGCCCGGCGTGGAAAGCCTGATGTCCAGTCGGCCGTCGGAACTGCGCGACGTGCCATCCCTGCCGCCAGTGGTGCGGATCTTGGCGGTGTACAATAGCTTTTCAGATTGGGTCATGATGTCTATGTTCCTTGGAAGGGTACCTGGAAAATCGTTGGGAGATCGGGGTGTGGCTTTGCTACCGGTAAGCGCGCAAGTGCGATGAAACCTGCAGCCGAAGCAGGCTTCGCCTTGTGAGCAACGACGACACTTCAGGCATGGTCATTCTCCTGCGCCGGCCAGCAGAGGCTTCTGCTGCCTCGACACATAGAGAAAGATTGCCTGGGGCGCCCGTTATGCACTGTGATGGAGTGTTAGCGCCCGCCAGTAACCGCACCTCTTGGGGCAGGATTGCCCTGACGTCCCGCCTCGAATCGCTGGTCGACGCGACGAAATCCGCGCTTGCCGGCGGCTATGCGGTACAGGTCTTAGACCTCAGCCCGGATATTCCCAAGTCTTCAGGATGCAGCGAAGAATGATGTCATGAGATTGCCGGCCGCGCAGACGAGCGACAAGATATTGTTTGGTCCCTTTACGTTAGCGCTGGGCGAAAGGCTCCTGCTTCGGCAAGGCATGCCTGTAAACCTGGGCGCGCGCTCCTTCGATCTACTGGCAACCCTGGCTGTGCGTCCCAACGAGATCGTCAGCAAGGCGGATCTACTGGCCCATGTCTGGCCCGACGTTACCGTCGAAGAAGGCAGTCTGCGATTTCACATGGCCAATCTCAGAAAGGCGTTGGATGACGGAAAGGACGGCGCGCGCTACATCGCCACCCTGACGGGGCGAGGCTACTGCTTTGTAGCTCCTGTCTCTCGATCGGGTGGTCAAAACGGTGTACAGAGCGAGATCGCCGCCAGCTATCCGCGGGCCAATCTGCCAAGCCGCCTGATCCGGATGGTGGGCCGGACCGATGATGCCGCCGCCCTCTCAACGCAATTGGCCGGCGCGCGTTTCGTTACGATCGTCGGCGCCGGCGGTGTCGGCAAGACCACCGTTGCCGTGGCGGTGGGTCATGACCTGGTCGAAGCATTCGCGGGCGCCGTGCATTTCATCGATCTCGGGGCGCTGAGCGATCCGAGCCTGATTGCGACGACCATAGCCTCGACGCTGGGGCTTTCCCTCCCATCCGACGACCCGGCGTCCAGTCTGACAGCCTATCTGGCCGACAGTCGGATCCTCCTGATCCTCGATACTTGCGAGCATGTCATCGACGCGGCGGCGGACCTGGCGGCGCGCATCTTCGCCTCTGCGCCGCAAGTCCACCTGCTGGTAACGAGCCGGGAGCCCCTTCAGGTCGAAGGCGAGCACGTTCACAGGCTGGCGCCGCTTGCATGCGCGCCGGACGATCCGGACCTCACCGTGACCCTGGTGAACAGCTACCCGGCGACCCAGCTGTTTCTGGAACGCGCTGCAGCCAGCGGCGCTCGCCTTGAGGTTGAAGACGCGGATGCAGCCATCATTGCCGACATTTGCCGTAAGCTCGACGGTCTGCCGCTCGCGATCGAGCTGGCGGCTGCGCGGGTTGCCAGCTACGGCCTGCAAAAAACCGCCGAACTTCTCGGCGCGCGGCTAACACTATCGTGGCCGGGACAACGGACCGCGCCGCCGAGGCAGAAGACCCTCCAGGCCACCTTGGACTGGAGCTACGGGCTGTTGTCCGAGTTCGAACGCCATCTGCTTCGTCGGCTTGCGGTCTTCGTCGGCCATTTCTCGATCGATGCGGTCCTCGAGGTCGTGACAAGCGCAAACGTCGATGACGATCTCGTGTTTGGCGCCATAGACAGCCTGGTCGCCCGGTCGATGGTAGCGGTCAGGCCTGCCGGGGCAACGATGCGCTATCGCCTGCTCGACACGACCCGGGCTTACGCCCTTCGCCTCAATGCCGACAAGACTGAGCTCGCGACCCTGGCCGCACGTCACGCGACCCATTACCTGCACTGGCTGGAGCAAACGGGAGCCGAGTGGCCGAGCTTGGCAACCGCCACGCAACGGTCGCTTCACCTCGCTGGCCTGGCCAACGTGAGAGTGGCTCTGGATTGGTGTTTCGGACGCGACGGCGATACGCAATTGGGTGTCCGGCTGGCTGCGGCCGCGGCGCCGTTCTTTTTGTCGATGTCCTTGCTCACCGAATGTCATCGCTGGGCGTCGCGGGCGATGCTTGCCCTCGACGATACCACCAGCGGCGGATTGGACGAGATGCATCTTCAGGCAGCGCTCGGCGTTTCGCTGATGTTCACGCGCGGTGGAAGAGATGCGGCGCGCGTGGCTTTGGACAGAAGTCTCGCCATTGCCGATCGGCGTGGCGAC
Organism: Mesorhizobium sp. M1406; assembly: GCF_040317555.1. Classification (NCBI taxonomy): domain Bacteria; kingdom Pseudomonadati; phylum Pseudomonadota; class Alphaproteobacteria; order Hyphomicrobiales; family Phyllobacteriaceae; genus Mesorhizobium; species Mesorhizobium sp. M1406. The sequence goes on from NZ_JAMYKW010000037.1 coordinate 43,100, forward strand.
GCATTCGACCAGCTTCGGATTCTAGGTCCGATGCAGATGTTCCATATGCGTACGGGAGAATTCAGAACCGCGCTGCACTATGCGGAACGCTGTTCCGTCATCGCCGAAACCCTGGAGGACCATGTCTCCACCACTTTGGCGCATTCCCTGATGGGGATTTCACTTCACCTCAGCGGAGAACTCGATCGGGCCCGGACCGCGCTCGAAACAGCATTGCGGCACGGGCCGCGTTCCAACCAAACCACGACGAATTATCTCGGCTTCGACGGCAGGATTCTCGCCGGTGCGATCCTGGCAAGGACACTCTGGCTGCAAGGCCATCCCGATCGGGCAGTGGCGCGCGCGCTGATGACGATCGGGGAAGCGGAGATTCTAGACCATCCTCTGACGCTCTCCATCGCACTTGTCTGGGCGGTTTCGCTGTTCCTGTGGGTCGGAGACACGAAGAGCGCGGAAGAACACATCGAACGGCTTTTCTCCCGGGCCGAATTTCATTCCCTCGGGCCTTATCTCGCGCTGGGGCGAGGTTTCAGAGGGGAGATTGCCACCCGTCAGGGCAATGCGAGCGACGGTGTCGAAAGTTTTCGATACTCACTCGCCGAGCTCCACGCCGCCCCCTATGAAATGCTCACCACATCGCTCAACACCTCCTTCGCTCAGGGCCTCGCCACGACGGGCCGGTCAGCGGAAGCGCTCTCCCTGATTGAGGAGACGATCAGGCAGGTCGATGCAAACGGCGATCTTTGCTATTTGCCGGAGCTGCTGCGCGTAAAAGGCAACCTTGTTCTTGCAGCTTTGCAACCTGGCGCCGCCGAAGAAGCAGAACTCTGTTATCGGCGGTCACTTCAACTTAGCGATCATCAGGGGGCACGAGCATGGGAGTTGCGAACAGCAGTCGATCTTGCTTCTCTGTGGGCCGCTCGTGGACGACACAAGGACGCTCGGGCCCTTCTCCACCCGATTTTCGAGCAATTCAGGGAGGGCCTGCAGACAGCAGATCTCCAGGCGGCCGCACGCTTGCTGGCAACGCTGAACTAGCACAGCTTGGCTGCCAAGCCGCTTTCAGCGCGACTACACTCCAGCGTGGTCGCCGGGACGTGTCTGCTTTCAGGAAGCACCAAGCTGCAACCAACGGCAGAGAATTGGGCGCAAAGTTGACAGGCCGTTTAGGGGGCAGGAACCGGAATGTCGGGCTTCTAAAGCCGATGGCAGAAGGGGCGCGCGTTCCTGCTCTTGATTATTGGCAGTGAGCAGTGCGCGCAAATCGGGAAGTTGGAAGGGCCGGAGGCAGGAAGCACAGGCCTTAAGGCCGCGGCGCTAATCAAGCGGATCGGCAATGATCGCGAAAAGCAATACGGCCTGCAGCGAAACTAAAGCATTGGTCGCGCGTTGGACGCTGATAACGCTATTTCGTGTCTGAGTATGGCTCAGGTCAGAGTGGTCAAGCCGACGTCGCGTAAGGCAATCAATGGGTCGAGCGCTAGTCAAGCGAAGTCGCCCGCTCGTGACGAGGTCACTTTAGCGCCGCCCGCTTTCCGGCCGTTGCAGCTTGCAACGCTCGTGGACACGGTCCCTGCCGGCGATCGTTGGATCCATGAGATGAAATACGACGGCTATCGTATTCTCGTTGCCGTCGGCGGTGGCGAGGCGCGAGCCTACACTCGATCTGGTCTGGACTGGTCTAGCCGGTTTCCCTCGATCCTCTCCGAGGCTCGCAAGCTGAAGGTACGCTCCGCCCTGATTGACGGCGAGGCAGTGGTTGTCGATGCGGAAGGAAGATCTAACTTCCAGGCGCTTCAGAATGCATTGAAGGGTGCCCCAACGACTATCGACTTTTATGCGTTCGATCTGCTGCAACTCGACGGCGAGGATCTGACAAGGCTTTCTCTTCTTGAGCGCAAGGCGAAGCTGGAGGCGATCTTGCCAGCGAAAAATCCGGTCCTTCGTTACTCCGACCATATCGTCGGCCGCGGAGAAGAGCTGCTCGATCGCTTCTGCGCAGCCGGTCTTGAGGGCGTCATCTCAAAGCTTGCGGATTCGAGTTATGTGGCGTCCCGGGGCGCAAGCTGGCTGAAGATCAAATGCGTCAGGCGGCAGGAATTTGTGATTGTCGGCTGGACGCCGTCGGACAAGGTCCGAGCGTTTCGGTCCTTGATCCTTGGCGTTCATGACGGCGGCAAGCTGCGTTACGCCGGCAAAGTCGGCACCGGCTTCGATACCGCTGAACTTCTTCGTCTCTTGAAGATCATGGCGCCGCTTGAGCAGAAGGCAGCGACCGTCGACGCACCACGCGCCGAAGTGCGCGGCGCACACTGGCTCCGTCCGAAGCTGGTCGCTGAGATTGCCTTCACCGAAATGACAAATGAAGGGACGTTACGACATCCGAGCTACCTTGGTCTCCGCGAAGACAAGAAGCCGGAGGCGGTCGTGCTTGAGACGGAACGTCATGCAGCCGATCTCGCCGCGTCTGCGACAACCGCCATCGCGATAAGTAACCGTGAACGCGTCATCTATCCGGAGTCCAACATCACCAAGGGACAGCTCGCCGACCATTACGCAGCGGTCGCGGCGATCATGCTTCCTTGGGTCGGCAGCCGGCCGATCAGTCTGGTTCGATGCCCACAGGGCCGCGCGAAGAAGTGTTTCTTCCAAAAACACGACGCCGGCAGCTTTGGCGACAAAGTCCACCACGTCGGCATCACGGAGAAGGATGGGCACGAGGAATCATATCTTTATATCGACGATACCGACGGACTGATGACTTGCGTCCAGATGGGAACGATTGAGCTGCATGGATGGGGGGCTCGGATCGAAGATGTCGAAAAGGCCGACCGCCTCGTGTTCGACCTCGACCCCGATGAGGGCCTCGATTTTGAGGCCGTTCGTGCAGCTGCCTTTCAGTTCCGCGCCATCCTTAAATCGCTGGGGCTTACGACTTTCCCGATGCTGACGGGAGGCAAAGGAGTGCACGTCATCGCGCCACTCACCCCTGACGCCGAGTGGCCAGAGGTGAAGGACTTCGCGTCTCGCCTGGCGCAAGCGGTTGCCCAGAGCGATCCCGCGCATTTCACAGCCGTGTTGTCAAAGGCGCGCCGCAAGGGTCGCATCTTTGTGGACTATCTACGCAATCAGCGCGGGGCGACCGCGATCATGCCCTACAGCGCAAGATCACGTCCGGGCGCTCCTGTCGCGGCACCGATCACGTGGGCGGAGATGAAGACAATAGATGCGCCCTCTCATTTCCATGTGGGCGATGCCCCTGAATTAAAGAAACGCGCAGCCTCCAAAGCTCTGGCGGGATGGGGTCGCGCTGACCAATCCTTGCCCGATCTGTAGCATCCGACACGGGAAGAGGCAGTAAAGCCAGGGTTTCAAAGGGCAACGCGGCGCTCATGGCCTTGCCTGATTGGAACCTGCGGAGATCGGCCTCGTTTGGCTGAAGCCATGGCAAAAATCGATGCGAGGACCGTCGCCAGTCTTTTGAGGGAATACGCGCAACGATCGTCCCTGCGCGACGACAATCCCTATCGCATAAAGGCTTACTTGCGCGCGGCGGACAGTCTGACGGCGCTGTCGCAGCCGCTTGATCGGATCATCGCCGCCGGCGCCCTCACCAAGATCCCGGGGATCGGCGACGCGATCGCAGACATCGTGACCAAGCTTTACCATACCGGCACGCACCCAAGCCTTGAGAAGCTGCGCGAGGATGTTCCAGCGGGCGTGATGGAGCTGTTTGCCATTCCCGGGCTTCGTCCCGATAAGATCCTCAAGCTTCACCAGGCGCTCGGCGTGAACTCGCTGGCGGAGCTCGAGGCGGCAGCAAGAGAAGACCGCATACGCCCAGTCAAAGGCCTCGGCGCCGCGCTTCAGACAAAGCTCCTGCAGAACCTGGCCATCGTACGAAGCGGCGAACCGCAACTTCACCTGCATAAGGCCGCCGCTCTTCTCGAACATGCGGTCATATCGGTGAAGCAAGAGCATCCAGAGTTTTCGCGCGTCGAAATTGCCGGTGACTTCCGGCGCGGTTGCGAGCTCGTTTCCGACTTCGCCCTGGTAGCGCAGGCCAGAAAGTCGACTGGTATCCAGGATACGACCCTCAGGCTTGTTGTCACGGACAGGAAGCACTTTGGCGCGAGCCTGCTCGAAGCAACCGGCTCGGCAGACCACCTCGAACAACTGAAGACGTTCGCCGCCGACAAGGGATTCACCCTAAACGCCGACGGGCTTCATCGCGGGAGAAAGCTGATCGCGTCAGCGACAGAAGAAGAAATCTACCAAGCTCTAGACTTGCAGTTTATCGAGCCTGAATTGCGCGAGGGCAGGGACGAGATTGAGCGAGCGGCAAAGCAGAAGCTACCCGTCCTCATTCGGGATGAAGATCTGCATGGCATCCTGCATTCTCACACGATCGCATCCGATGGTACTGAAACGCTTGAGGCAATGGCTGAAGCCACGCGCAAGCGCGGTTTCGAATACTATGGTGTCGCCGATCATTCGCAGTCAGCTCACTACGCAGGCGGCCTTTCGTTGCAGGAGATTGCTGAACAGCACCGCGAAGCTGACCGGCTGAACAAGGCATACAATGGAAAATTTCGCATACTGAAGGGCATCGAGGCGGACATCCTGGCGGATGGCTCGCTCGATTACCCGAATGATATCCTGGAGCAGTTCGATTTCGTCGTCGCGAGCGTGCACAGCCGCTTCAAGTTGCCAAAGAAACAACAGACGGAGCGTATCATTGAGGCGATCGGAAATCCTCGGACGACAATCATCGGGCACATGACCGGTCGCCAACTGTTGCGCCGGCCCGGTTATGATCTTGACGTCGACAAAGTCCTCAAAGCGTGTGCGAAACACGGCGTCGCTGTCGAAATCAACGCACATCCGTGGCGACTCGACCTCGACTGGCGCTGGCATCAAAAGGCACTCGATCAGGGCTGCATCTTCAGCATCAATCCGGATGCTCATTCGATCCGCGAGCTCGACCACATGCATTGGGGTGTCGAGATGGGGCGCAAGGGCGGAGTCCCTGCGAAGCGGGTCCTGAATGCGATGCATTTGACGGCCCTCCTTGCGCATCTCGCACGCCGCAGGCAAACGTTCTAACCTGCTTGTACGCCCGGCCTATCAGCGCCGGAGTCCGTCATTCTCAAATCTTACCAGCCGCGCAATCTGGAGTGCGAGTTCTCATCGGGGCCATAGCCAACTGAAGCTGCAGGTCCGGGCCCGCTTCTTAGCATGTTTCTTAGCGGCCTCCCTCGCGGCTCGCCGCCTATTCTCTGGCAGCGGTCGCTGCGTCCTGTTCGCGCCAGACCGTAACCAGGTCGTGGTCGAGCACATCCGCGCCTGCCGGATGTGCGGCTGCACCGAAAACAACGCCTGCGTCACGGACGGCATAGCGTGCCATTGGGTCGAGCACGATTTGTGCTCGGCCTGTGTCGCGGCCGACGAGGGCGTGCGCGGCCGGCGGTGGCTCCCTGTCGCCTGGCTTGACGAAATGAACCCGACGCTGCTCGACAGCCCCGAGGCCCATCGAGCGCGTCATCGCCGGGGCGCAAGGCGATGGCTGGGCGCTCCGCCTCCTAGCCGGCGACGAGAAGCAAGACAACGGCTGCTATCAGCTGGCCGTCGAGCCGGGCAGATCGTCGAGTTCCTATGGACTGAGGCACACGGTGACCGAACACTGACCATCGCTGAGGACCGCACATGGTCACTCGACATGCCCATCTCGGAGCCGCCTTCTTGTTCCAGCGGACGGGTTGGTACCAATTGCCGGCCGACGTCCTCGATCGGGAGCCAGGGGTTGCGCTCCCTACGATTTGTACGATCTGTACCAAGCCTTGTGGTCGATTTGAGCACTCATATAAATTCGCGATTGTCCTCATGTTGCGGGAGGCAATGCGATGGATAGTGACATACCAAACGGCAAGAGGCATCCTTGCATCGAAGTGGTCGAAGCCTGTGGCGAATGGTTCGTCCGGGTGGTCGGGGAAGACCAGGAACTAACCCGGTCATTCGAACTGGAATCGCTCGCCCTAGCCTTCGCGGAAGGGCAGCGAATACGCCTGCAGCTCGACGAGTTCGTCCGGCTGTAGGGCGTGACCGACCAGCGCATGGCGGCGGGCGATTCCGCAGACAGCTCGTCGGCTAGGCCCGGCGCCTTGTTGGCATTCCCTCTGTCAAAAGGGTGTCGGGCCGCATGGCCGGGGAGGAGTTCTCGGGCACTTTGTCCCGGCAATCTGAGACCAGATGGGCCGCGCTAATTTACCACTAGCTAAGCAGGTCAGTTGAGATCATAGTGCCGGCGCGAATGAATTGGCAGGCTACCGCCCACCCCGCCCAACTGCCTGCCACTTGCCGGCGACGCCTTCCCTAAGACGACGTCCGCCGGCTTTTCCCTGCCGTGCCCATCAGCCTGCCAAGCCGTCGGCGCGATGCTGCCGCGATGCTGCATGGCATCAAAAAATGACCTCGAGCACGCTCAAGACTTCTTCGTTGATTTCGTCGGCGGGAATCCCTTCTCTGTCGGCCGCCTTTATCGCCTCGTCTGCAAGGTCGCTGATGGCCACAGGATCGTCGGTGATGGCGTTTGGAAGATGTTCTGCCATCCATTTGTCCAGAAAGTTGACCCGGCGCGTGCTCATCGAAAGATGGCCCACCAGATCGCGAACGCAGCCGATGCAAGCAACAAGGCAGCGGCCAGCATCAATACGCCCTTGCGGTACTGTTTCGAAACCATGCCCTCGAGACCCATCTTCTCGGCCGCCTCGAAGAACTCCGCACCGCCGCCCTCGACATGCTGGCTGTATTGGATAATGCCGTCAGCCGGCTTGATCAGATCCCACAGGATCGCTTTGCGCTCGATCGCCGGCCGCGGGCGCAAATCCTCGCCCTCCTCGGGCGCGATCATCTCGCCGTCGAGGATCAGTGATTTCGCCTTGAGCTTTTCCAGCGCCGTGACGATCGGCCAATAGCGCTTGGACCAATCGTGCCCCATCTTGGTAAAAGCGCGACCGCCGGCCCAATCGAGCACCATCTGGGTGCGAAAGCCGTCATACTTGATTTTGTGGATCCAGTCGTCGCTGACCGGCGGCTTCCCATGTCCAACCTCCCGATGATGAGCAGCCGCCACTAGGCGTGCTACAAGGACGGGCGCTCATCAACCGACGATGAAGGGACAGATGTTCGCCGGCAGCCCCGTAATGAGTGACCGAGCCAAATGTTTCGCGCTTGGGACCTTTGCCGTTCAGCACAGGACTTAAGTCTCGCAATCTCACCGAAGGCATGGCTACCTCCCAACGCGATAGAGGCCATAAAACTCGGAGTTGCCGTTCCATTAGCAGTTGATGAAATTCTATCGGAACCTTCGGTCCGTCACGCTGTTCTGCGGGAAGTCAGTAGCGAGAAGGGTCGTTTTGCAAATCCTCACAGCAGAGCAGTCGCGAGCAGCACGAGCCCTCTTGAACTGGTCCCGTGTGCGACTAGGCGGCAGGTCCGATGTGAGCGCAGACACCATCCGCGAGTTTGAGAATGGCAACAGAGTTCCGCGCGCCGGCAACCTCACTCGCATGCGACGAGCATTGGAAGCCGCAGGTGTGGTCTTTACCTCTGAAGGGCCGTCGCTCGCCAATCTCTCTGAAGATGATGTCCGGCGTGATCGGCTCAACGAGGTAGGCCGCATTTGGCAGAAGCCTGTCGATCGCAACTAATTTCTCGAGTCAGTGATAGGGACAGCGGTCGCATGTCCGCATACCAGTACGCCGACCTGATCTATCGACCTTCGACGCCGCCGGGAATTTCTCGGTCGCTTCGCTGAGATCGAATTTGGATGGCAGGTGGACGAACTTCTTTCTTCTGTCTGGGTACCGCCGGGGGCGGCGCGGGCTTCGCCTGAGCGGGGATTCCGACTTGCAGCGAATAAACTCGGACCGGATCGGCGAGGTTCTTGAGTTGCACCGCACCGCGATCTGGAATTGGGAGAAGTTTCCACGAACCGGAACCAAAGGCGGACCTGACGACCTGGTTGTTGCCAGCTCTCGGTGATATCGATAACATATCGAACTCGATCCGATTCTAAGAGGTGGCTCATGAACGCGGCAGGACGCCAGATAAACCTCGTAACTGAGTGTCTGGCGCTTGCCTCGGTCAGATCGACGCGGCCGGCCGGTGGAGAGCGCTGATGGCCAAGGCAGCCTCATCGAGACCGGGCGAGAGCTACGCCCCGACGATGGTCGACGTGGCGCTGCGGGCGGGCGTGTCGACCATGACGGTCTCGCGGGCCCTGAAGGAAGGGGGTCGCGTTTCCAAGGCGACGCGGGAAAAGATCATGGTCGCGGTCAACGACCTCGGCTACGTGCTCGACCAATCGGCCGGCAGCCTTTCCTCGCGCAAGACTGGATTTGTCGCCGCGATGGTTCCGTCACTCAACAATTCCAACTTCGCCGATACGGCGCGCGGCATTACAGATGAACTGGAGAGCACGGGGCTCCAGCTTCTGCTCGGCTACACCGACTATACGGTCGAGAAGGAGGAAAAGCTAATCGAAGCGATGCTCCGTCGGCGGCCGGAAGGCATCATTCTGACTGGCGGCGCCCATACGGAGCGCGCCCGTCGGCTTCTTAAAAACGCTGGCGTCCCTGTAGTCGAAACCTGGGAGCTGCCCGCGAAGCCCATCGATCAGGTGGTCGGATTCTCCAACGAAGAGGCCATGGGCCTTCTCGTCAAGACGCTCGCCAAGAAGGGTTATCATAAATTCGGTTACATCGGTGGCACGACCTCGCGCGACACACGCGGCAGTCAGCGGCGCGAAGGCTTCATTCGAGCTATCGAAGAACTCGGCCTGCCGACCGGCCGCCTCGTTTCCTTTGGCGTGCCACCGATCTCCATCGAACAAGGCGGCCAGGCGGTTGTCAGCATGCTGGAACGCTGGCCGGACACCGAAGCAGTGCTATGCGTTTCGGATCTCTCGGCGTTTGGTGCGCTGATGGAATGCAAGCGTCGTGGAATGCGGGTCCCGCAGGACATCGCCATTGCCGGCTTTGGCGACTATGAGGTTGCCGCCTTCTGCCATCCCGGCATCACCACCGTGAACGTGGACTGCTATGGCATCGGGCGACAGGCTGCCCGCAGGCTTATCCAGATCATCCGCGGCGGCGAGAAGCAGCACCAACAGGAAATCGTCCTCACAGGCTATCGCGTCGTCGAGCGCGAAAGCACCTGAGCCCTGCATCAAAATCTGAGACGGCGAAGGCGGCTCCAATGGTGATGTTTCGAGAGACCATCAGTCTCACATATGACGGCGCCTTGAAAGCCGTCGCTGCCGGAGCCACGCGCGCCGTCACGATGGGCGTGCCGCAATGTCTTGTGGTCGTCGATGCGAGCGGTGAGACCCTCGCCAGCCTGCGTATGGACGGCGCACGTTTCTTGAGCCTGCGCACGGCGCAGGCAAAGGCGCGCACGGCGGCGTCAATCAATGCTGCCACCGGCGGCATGGCGTTCGAGGCGGCGCTCTCGGCCGCGATCGCCTCACAGGGCGGTGTGACCAATTTGCCTGGCGGCTTGCCGATCCGCTTCGGCGGACGCCTGGCGGGTGGCATCGGTGTCGGCTCGGGAACCGGCGAGCAGGATTCCGACGTGGCACGCGCCGCGCTGGCGGCGATCGGCGCCGACGTCATTTAAGGCAATCTGCCGATGCGCCTCCGGTGCAACCAAAGGATCTTCAGAACGCGATCTGGACCTTGATGGATTTGCTGCGGTCTCCAGCGATCTCGAAAGCCGCAACCGCTTGGTCGAGGGGGTAGACGCCGGTCAGCAGCGGTTTGACATCTACCCGACGGCTGTTGATCAGGTCGACGGCGAGCGCGAACTCCTCGTGAAAGCGGAAGCTCCCGCGCATCTCTATCTCCTTGGCGACGATGAGGTTTTGCGGCAGGGACACGTCGCCGCCGAGGCCGAGCTGCACCAGCACACCGCGCGGCTTCAAAACATCGAGGCCGGCCCGCACGGCGCGCTCGTTGCCGGAGGCCTCGAACATCACGTCGAAGGTACCTTTATCGACATTATAGGCGGCGAGCTTTTCGCTGTTCGTTGCGACATTGATCGCGCGGTCGGCGCCGATCTCAAGCGCCTTCGCCAGCACGCCGTCCATGACATCGGTGGCGACGATCTCGCGCGCCCCCGGGGGGGGCCCCGGGCCCAAGGAAAACGCCCCCAAAGGCCCCCCACCCCGGGCCCGCAACCCGATTGCCCCCCACCCCGCCGCCCGCGTGGTGGGCGTCCGCGGGCCCCCCCA
>NZ_JAMYKW010000038.1:0-51022 GCF_040317555.1 Mesorhizobium sp. M1406
CAACCGAACAAGCGCGCCTTAAATTGGCCAAGGCCTATCCAAAGCCAACGGCCAAAGAGTCATAATCCCTGTGCAGAGGTACTAGCTAGAGCAGTTCACCGTTTCACGGAAACGGCGAACCGCTCCAATTTCTTGTCTTAACGCAATTCCCAAGGGAAAGCGTTACGCGCTTTTCCCGGGAAAACCGTTTCACACCTTTCCTGGAATTGCTCTAAGCGGTCATTCCGCGGCTTTGCTGGTCGCCTGCTGCTGCTCGTCGGCCTCGGCCGCTTCCTCGAGCCTGGAGGCGATGAGTTCTTTGATATCGCCGACTTCCTCCTGGATATCTTCCAGGGGTATGCCGACTTCGGCCGCCTTGGCGGCGCATTCCTTGGCCAGTGTCTCGGCCTGCTTCTCGATCCGGGCCTCGGAAGGCTGGCAGTGGACCTTTTCGCCGATCCATTCCTGCAAGAATTCGATCGCGTGTTCACTCATACTGCTATTCCCTTGCGGCAAAGCCGGTTGGTAATCATAAACGTCGGCACCCCGCAAAGGATGCATGTCCCCATTCCAGCCGAGTCGCGGCCATTCGGCAAGCCGATGCCGTCCAAGGTCCACAGAGCCATAGGAAATCGAGGGGTCAAGAACATTTTCTGATTCTGGAGGAGTCGGTACCGTTGGCTGGGTCTCGCCCAGCGTTGCGCATTGTTTCTATTTGCTTTTTTCCGGTTTCCGGGCCGATTTTCGTCACAATAGATGGCGCAACACACAACACATTTACAGTTGCTTCGGGGTGCTGCCCTCAGGCACGCGGGTCGAAGCCGCCGCTATATAGTGACATCCTCATGCAATGTCGACTCCGCTCGCCATGCTGCTTCTTTCCGCCGCGCCGAAGGGCGGAAACAAGCTTGGATGGACAACCTTGCCGCAGGGTTCAAGCTTCAGACGTGCACAGCCAAGACCGCCGCGCAGTCGCCGGCCTTGACCAGGCCGGGGAAATGCCGCGCCGCCAGCATGCCCGACATTTTTGCCCGGATTTCCTGGGGGGCGATGCCGGTGCGACCGGTGGAATGGATGCGGGCCAGCACCGCGCCTTCTTCGACGGGCTCGCCAAGATCGATCATGGTTTCGATCATGCCGTCATCCTCGGCGAACGAAAAACAATCGCCCGATGGCATGTCGAGCCACTGCGTCGGGCTCTTCTCGACCGCCCCGGCAACGATGCCGGTATGACGCAGCACATTGAGAATACCGCGCCGCGCGATCCGTACGGTTTGCGCGCGGGAGGTCCCGCCGCCGCCAAGCTCGGTGCTGACAAAGACCTTGCCCATCTCCTCGGCAGCCGTGTCGTACATGCCGACAGCGTCGATCTCGATCATGCGCATCGAGAACGGGGCAGAAAATGCCGCAACCGCGTCGAAAGCTTTCTGTTCCAGTGGCTTGTCGGGCAAAGTGTGCGCGGCGCAGAACGGCACGAAGTCCAGTGTCCTGCCGCCGGAATGGAAGTCGAACACGATGTCGGCGCGAGGCAGCAACTCACGTTGAAAATAGTCGGCGATCTTCTCGGTCACCGTGCCGTCCGGCCGGCCGGGAAAGCTGCGGTTCATATTGCCCTTGTCGATCGGCGAGGTGCGGGTGCCGGCGCGGAAGGCTGGATAGTTCATCGCCGGCACGATGATCACGGTGCCGCTGACATGCTTGGGATCGAGCGTGCGGGCGAGATCGTAGAGCGCCAGCGGCCCCTCATACTCGTCGCCATGGTTACCGCCGGTCAGCAGTGCTGCCGGCCCCTCGCCGTTGCGGATGACGCAGATCGGGATCATCACCGAGCCCCACGCCGAATCGTCGCGGCTGTAGGGCAGACGAAGGAAACCATGCTGGACGCCGTCACGGTCGAAATCCACCGTCGGCGCGATCGGTGATGAGCGTAGACTCGACATCCGGTTCAATCCTTCACCACCAGTTTGCGCGGCACATTGGCCAGGCACTCTACACCGGTTTCGGTGATCAGGATGGATTCGGTGATTTCCAGTCCCATCGTCTCCAGCCACAGGCCGGTCATGAAGTGGAAGGTCATGCCCGGTTTGAGGTCAGTGCGGTCGCCGGGACGCAGGCTCATCGTGCGTTCGCCCCAGTCCGGCGGATAGGACAGGCCGATCGGATAGCCGGTGCGGTTGTCCTTGACGATGCCGTATTTCTTCAGCACGTCGAAGAAGCCATTGGCGATATCCTCGCAGGTGTTGCCGGGTTTCGCTGCCGCCAGGCCCGCTTCCATGCCCTCCAGCGTTGCCTTCTCGGCATCGAGGAATTCCTGCGTCGGCTTGCCGAGGAAAACGGTGCGCGACAGTGGGCAGTGGTACCTGTTGTAGCAACCGGCGATTTCGAAGAAGGTGCCCTCGCCCCGCTGCATCGGTTTGTCGTCCCAGGTCAAATGCGGCGCCGAGGCGTCGACCCCCGACGGCAACAACGGCACGATCGCTGGATAGTCGCCGCCAATTCGCCCCTCTGGGCCGTCGACGCCGCGCGTGCCGGCATCATAGATCTCGGCAACGAGATCGCATTTGCGCATGCCGACCTCGATCTTGTCTACGATGCGCTGGTGCATCGCCTCGACGATGCGGGCGGCCTTGCGCATATAGTCGATCTCGGTCGGGCTCTTGACCGCGCGCTGCCAGTTGACCAGTGCGGTGGCGTCGACGAAGCGGGCGTTGGGCAGATGCTTCTGCAGCGATGCGAAAGCGGCGGCCGAAAACCAGTAATTGTCCATCTCGACGCCGATGGTGAGCTTGCCCCAGCCGCGATCGGCAAGCACGCTCGACAAGAAATCCATCGGGTGGCGCTCGGTCGACTGCACATAGTGATCGGCATAGCCGACGATGTTGTCATGGGCGAGATAGGCGGTCCGCTTGGCGCCGTTGGCGTCCTGGCCGCGGCCATACCACACGGGCTCGCCCGAGGGCGGCACGATGACGGCCTGGTGTACATAGAACGACCAGCCATCATAGCCGGTCAGCCAGGCCATGTTGGATGGATCGCTGACGATCAGGAGATCGACGCCCTTCGCTTCCATGGCTTTCCGCGTCTTGGCTAGGCGATCCGCATATTCGCCTCGCGAGAATTTCAGGTTCGGCTGCATTGTTCTTGGTCCTCGTTTGTTGGGCCTGGAGCCTGTTTCAACTTCGTTGAGTCCGGCTCCAGATAATTTTGCTTGAGCATGATCTTCTCGGGAAACCGGTTTCCATTTTTCCGGATCATGCTAATTTTCTTGTTTGAGCATGATCTCTTCGGAAAACCGCTTCCCACTTTTCCGGATCATGCTCCTGCGGCCAGCATCAGCTTTCGAAAATGGTCCCGGAATTGGCCGCCCGCGCACGGTCGCGGGCGAGCGTGGCTATCGCCGTATCCTGCACGCCGGTGCCGGTCAGGTCGGCAATGGTGATGTCGCCGGCCGAACGCCGGCCGTGTTTTGCGCCGGCGATGATCTGGCCGAGTTCGGTCACCTCCGCATCTCCAGCCACCACACCCGCCGCGATGGCATGATGCAGTTCGCCCAGGCGCCGCGTCTGGGGGGCACTGTCGGCGACATAAAGATCGGCCATGCGCAGGATTGCCGGGGCGATCTCGTTCTTGTGCTCGGCGTCGGAGCCCATCGCGGTGATGTGCTGGCCCGCGGAAACAAACCCCGCCTTGATCAGCGGCTCGGTCGACGGCGTGGTGGTGACGATTATGTCGGCGCCGACGACCGCGTTTGCAGGGTCGGATTCGACGCGCACGGTGATGCCGAGCTTTTCGCGCAAGGCAGCGGCGGTCATCTCTGCCTTGGCGGCATCGCGCGCCCAGATGCGTGCCTCGGCGATCGGCCGCACCAGCATGAGTGCTTCAAGTTGCAGCCCGGCCTGGATGCCGGCACCGAAGATCGCGGCCACTGAGGAGTCCGGCCGCGACAGATGTTTGGCGGCGACGGCACCGGCGGCGGCCGTGCGGATGTCGGTCAGATAACCATTGTCGAGCAGCAGCGCCTCGACCAGACCGGTTTTGGCCGACAACAGCACCATCATGCCGTTGACGCTGGGCAGGCCGAGCTTCGGATTGTCGAAGAAGCCGGGGCTGATCTTGATGGCAAAGCCGTCGATGCCCGGCACATAGGCGGTCTTCACGTCGACCTCGCCGCGATGCTCGGGAATGTCGAGCCGCATGATCGGCGGCATAGCCACCGGCAGGGTGGCGAGCGCGCGGAAGGCGTTCTCGACGCAGGCGACGGCATCGAGATCGAGCGTCACGATCATGCGCAACTCGGCCTCGGTCAGGATTGTAATCCGGCTCATGCTGCGCGCTCCTTGAGCGACGGTGCCTCGCCGCAAACGATCTTGCGGTGCAGGTCCATGTCGATGTTGCGGCCGGAAAGCAGAACAATCACCGGCCCGCCCGACCTGACCTTGCCGGCGAGCAGCGCCGCGATGCCGACCGCGCCGGCGCCCTCGACGATCTCGCGTTCTCGTTCGTAGGCATGGCGGATCCCGGCGGCGATCTCGTCCTCGCCAAGCAGTATGACATCGTCGAGCAGGTCGCGGCACATGGCGAAGGTCAGCCGGTTGTCGAGGCCGATGCCGCCGCCGAGCGAATCCGCCAGCGTCGGCAACTCCTCCACCAGCACCGGATGGCCGGCATCGAGGCTGGCCTTCATCGCCGCACCGCGCGCCATCGAAACGCCGATGATTTTTGTCCCGGGATTGACGCCTTTGATGGCTGCGGCAACGCCGGAGGCGAGCCCGCCGCCAGAGAGCTGGACCAGAACGAGGGCAGCATCCGGGACCTGCTCGATCATCTCCAGCCCGAGCGTGCCTTGCCCGGCAATGATGGAAGGATGGTCGAAGGGTGGCAGCATCACCAACCCCTCCTGCGCCACCAGCCGATCGACTTCCTGCTGGGCATCGTCCTGGCTGTTGCCGACGATGCGGACTTCCGCGCCAAGCCGGCGGATTTCGTCGAGCTTGTTGCCCGGCACCAGCCGCGACATGCAGATCACCGCGCGCATGCCTTCGAGCTTCGCCGCATGGGCAAGCGCCCGGCCATGATTGCCGGTCGACGCCGCGACCACGCCGCGCGCCTTCTCGTCGGCGCTCAGCGAAGCGACGGCATTCGAGGCGCCGCGCAGCTTGAAGCTGCCGGTGGTTTGGCGATGTTCGAGCTTGAGGTGAACCCGTGCGCCCAACTGTTCGGAAAGACTCGGGGACAGCACGGTCGGCGTACGCTCGACCTTGCCGGCAATGCGCTCACGCGCGGCGCGAATGTGTTCTAGCGTAACCTGTGTCATGATCATCAATCACGCGGCAACGGCAGCGTCATCAGACGGCCGGATTCGGGATGGGCTGTCTCGTCGCCGCAAAGCCGCAGACAATTCCAGGCGGTCGCCTGGTTGCTGGTCACCACGGGACGGCCGATCGCCTTTTCCATGCCGGTGACCGCGAGGGCAGCACGCAGCGCCGTGCAAGACACGAACAGCGCATCGGCGCTCGCGTCGGTCGCCTCACGCGCCAGATCGACAAGCGCTGACGGGGCGATGCGCGCCATCTCGCGGTCGTCCTCGAAGCCGAGACAGGTGAAGCTGGCGATGTCGAACCCCCGCGCCGCGAAATAGGCCGCCATCGGCCTAGATGTCTCGACCGTGTAGGGCGTGAGAATGCTGATTTTGCTTGCGCCCAGCGCACGCAGCCCGCGCACGCCCGCCATCGGCGGCGTGACGACGGGCACGCCGGGTTTGGCGGCCTGGATTGCGGCCTCGATCTCGGCATCGCCGATCACCACCGAGGCCGACGTGCAGGAATAGCAGATGGCATCAAGCGGCTCATCCGGAAGGATCAGGGCCGCGCCCGCCGTCAGCGCCGGCTGCATCTTGCGCAGATTTTCCGGTGTCGTCGGGTTGGCGTAGGGAATGCGCGCGACGTAGACGCCGATCCGCTCGCTCGCCACCATGCGGCGAAAATCCGGCTCGCTGGTGTGGTCGGTGGCCAGGATGATCAGGCCGACGCGACGCTCAAGCGGGCGCGCATCCAGTGACGGCCGTTTCGGATAGACCTTTATCTCGGGCAAGGGTTTCATCGGTTACCTCTCGATCTTGCCGTAGCGGCGTTCCAGCCAGCGTAGCAGAATGACCGAAAACAGACTGATGACGAGGAAGAAAGCACCGACCAGCGTGATCGGCTCGATGTAGCGATAATAGGTGTTGGCGACGCTTTTCGCCTGGTTCATCAACTCCAGCACGGTGATCGCCGACAGCAGCGGCGTTTCCTTGAACATGGCGATGAAATAATTGGCCAGCGCCGGGATCATCGGCGGAATGGCCTGCGGAATGATGATGTGGGTCCAGGTCTGCCTGGCGCCCAGATTACACGCCTTGGCTGCCTCCCATTGGCCGCGCGGCACATTGTCGATGCCGGCGCGGTAGACTTCCGCCGTGTAGGTGCCGTAGTGCAGCCCGAGCCCGATGACACCGGCCACCAGCGGCGGCAACAGGATGCCGATGTCGGGCAGCACGTAGAAGATGAAATAGAGCTGCACCAGCAACGGCGTGCCGCGAATGAACTCGGCCAGGAAGCCGACCGTGCGCGACAACGCCTTGTTGGGCGAGCGGCGCGCCAGCGCGATGCCCAGACCGACGATCGCCGCCAGCACCGAACCCAGCAGCGTCGCCAGGATGGTGATCTTTACCCCCTGGATCAGCGTCGGCATGATTTCCCAGACGAAATTCCAATCCCATTCCATCAGCAGGCCCAATTTATCAGAAGGGCATTGGCCATCAGACGCGCACCCCATCGAGGCCGCGCGCCATGCGGCGTTCCAGCGAGCGCACGCCCCATGAGATGAGCAGCGCCAGGATGAAATAGATGAACAGGATGGTGGTGAAGGGCACCATGGTGTTACCGGTCTGGGCGCGCACCACCTGCGCCTGGAAGGTCAGGTCGGTGAGCGAGATCAGCGACACAACGGCGGTCGCCTTGAGCAGTTCGATGGCGTTGTTGCCGAAGGTGGGCAGCATCACCAGCAGCGCCTGCGGCAAGATGATGTGACGCATGGCTTGCCAGCGGCCAAGATTGAGCGCGGTGCAGGCCTCGTATTGTTCGCGGCCGATCGACTGGATGGCGCCACGCACCACTTCGGCCGCATAGGCGCCGACATTGAGGCCGAGCGCCAGCACGCCGGCCTGCAGCGGCGTCAGCGAAATACCGGCAAAGGGCAGCACGAAATAGGCCCAGAACAACTGCACGAAGATCGAGGTGCCGCGGAAGAATTCGATATAGGCGGTGGCCAGCGCGCGCAGCACGAAGAAATGCGACAGCCGTCCCATCCCGGCGAGAAAGGCCATGAACAGGGCAAGCACCGACCCCATCAGCGTCAGCTCGATGGTGACAAGCGCTCCCTGCAATATCAGGCCGACATAGCCGGACCACTGGGTCATCTAGGTTCCAACGTTTGGTTTAGCTCCTTCTCCCCGTTGACGGGGAGAAGATGCCGGCAGGCAGATGAGGGGCGGCGCTAAACTCTCAGAAGTTGGCGCTGCCCCTCATCCGGCCCTTCGGGCCACCTTCTCCCCGTGAAACGGGGAGAAGGAAAAAGAAAAGCCCTACTTCGCCGCGCAGAGCTTGTCGCGCGTCGTCGACATCGCCGCTGCCGCCGAGAAGCCGTAGGGCTCGATGATCTTGGCGAACTCACCCGATGTCTTCAGCTTGGCCAGTTCGACGTCGAAGGCGTCGCGCAGCGCCTCGTCGCCCTTCTTGAAGGCGGCGCCGTCGCAATAGACCGGCGCGCCCTGCACCGGCGCGATGACTTCGAGGTTCGGATCATTGGCTTTCTTGACCAGGTCGTTGATCGACAGAACAGGCAGCGAGTAAACGTCGATGCGGCCATCCTGCAGCATCTTCACGCCGCTCTGGCCATCCGGCACAACGATGACACGCTCGCGCGGCACGCCAGCATTGAGCGCCAGTTTCTCTTCGGTGCCGCCGCCGGGCGCGCCGATGGTTGCGGTGGCATCCTTGGCGACATCCTCATAGCTCTTGAAACCCTTCGGATTGCCCTTCTTCACCAGCATCGCCTCGGCGTCGCACAGCACCGGTTCCGAATAGGCAACGGCGGCGCAGCGCTCCGGCTTCATGAACAGGCCGGCGGTGACGACATCGAAGCGCCCGGCCTGCAGGCCGGGGATCATCGCGCCGTACTCCGAGATCGAGGCGACGATGTCGGCGACGCCGAGGCGCTTGAAGATCTCGCGCGCCACATCGGGCGCAGCGCCCGAAACCTTGCCGTCGGCGGCGACCGCCGTATAGGGCGGCTCGTTGGCGATGGCGACGCGGGCAAAGCCTTGCGCCTTGAGCTGCTCGAGCTTGCTGTCGTCGGCCGAACCGGCGGTCGAGGCGGCCAGCACCGCGGTTAGCGCAAGGCCGGCGACACCGGCCAGAATGCCAAGTTTCTTCATTGTTCCCAACTCCTTGTTTCTTGTCTTGCTTTTGTTCCGGATGGCCTCGCCACCCCTGGCATTGCGGTCAGACGCGTTGTCCGGCCGCGATGATCTTCTTCAGGAAGCCTTGCGTACGCTCCTGCTTTGGATTGCGGAAAATCTCGTCGGGTTTGCCTTCCTCGACGATCTTGCCGCGATCGAAGAACAGCACCCGGTCGGCGAAATCATGGGCAAAACCCATCTCGTGGGTGACCAGCAGCATGGTCATGTCGGTTTCGGCGGCGAGCTTGCGCATGACGTTCATCACCTCCTCGACCAACTCCGGATCGAGCGCCGACGTCACCTCGTCGAACAGCATGATCTTCGGCGACAGCGCGAGTGCTCGGGCGATCGCGACGCGTTGCTTCTGCCCGCCGGACAATTGCGCCGGCATGCTCTTGGCTTTGTCGGCCATGCCCACCATTTCGAGCAGTTCCATCGCCCGCTTTTCGGCGGCCGCACGCGGCGTGCCCTTGGTCAGCATCGGCGCCAAAGTGACATTGTCCATGACGCATTTGTGCGGAAACAGGTTGAACAGCTGGAAGACCATGCCGATCTTCTGGCGCATCCTTGTCAGGTGCCGCTCATCGGCGGGCAGCAACTGGCCGTTGCGCTCCATGTGGTAGAGTTGCTCGCCGTCGATCTGGATATGACCGCCATCGATGCGCTCCAGCGTCATCAGGATGCGCAGGATCGTCGTCTTGCCCGAGCCCGACGGGCCGATCAGCGCCAGCTTCTCGCCAGGCATGACCTGCATCGACAGGCCGTCCAGCACCTTGAACGTGCCGAAGCTTTTGGAAATGGCGTCGATCTTGATGATGGGCGTGGGCACTGCGGTTCCCCGTCCTGGAGAGGTCTATGCTCTTAACGATGCGGAACGCGCCAAATCATGTCAATTGGGAAAATAATATCATGACAATTATTCTGATTCCGCACAATTTCCGAGCACTTCGGCCTAGATAGCGAGCAACAGATGTTCCGGATCGCCAAGCAAAAGCTTGGTGACAACGCCGAGGCCGGCGCGCAGTTCCCCTTCAGTGGTCGAGCCCAGCGAGATGCGCACCGCCGGATGCCAGGGCGCATCCGAAATGCGGAAGGATGTGCCGGGCGCGATCGCCACGCCCTGCAGCCGGGCCTGGGCGACAAAACTTTCCTCGGCGCGGTCGGCGGGCAGTTGCAGCCAGACATGCAGCCCGTCGCGCCGGGCGCGATAGTCGACCCCGGCCAGCACCTCCGCCGCGATATCCAGCCGCCGCCGCAGCGCCGCGCGCTGCCAGTGGACAAGTTCCATCGCGGTGCCGTCGGTCACCCATTTGGTGGCGATCTCGGCCACCAGCGGCGTCGCCATCCAGTTCGAGACCAGATGCCGGTTGGCGACGGCGGCGACATAGCGGTCGGGCGCGGCGAGATAGCCGATGCGCAAGCCAGGCACCACGATCTTGGTAAAGGAGGTGACGTAGAGCGTGCGCTCTGGCGCAAACGCGGCGACCGGCGGCGGCCGGTCCTCGACCAGCGGGCCGAGCACATCGTTCTCGATGATGGCGATGTCGTGCTTGCGCGCCACGGCCGCGATCTGCTCGCGCCGCGCCGCATCCATCAGCGTCGCCGTCGGATTGATCACCGAGGGCTGCACGAAGACGGCGCGGATATCGGAAAGCCGGCAAGCCTCGTCCAGCGCTTCCGGGATCAGCCCACTGTCATCAATCGGCAGCCCCTCGAGGTTGAAGCCGAGATAGCGGGCCAGCGGCACCAGCGTATGGTGGCCGATCGCCTCGGTGGCGACCGTCGAGCCCGGCGGCGCCACGCTCATCAGCGCCACCGTCATGCCGGCTGTGGCGCCGTTGGTCAGGCTTATGTTCTGCGCGGAGGTGTCGAGCCCGCACAGTCGAAGCCATTCGACCGCCACCGCGCGGTGACGTGGAAACACCATGTTGGGACGGAACGAAAGTGCTGAACTCGACGGCAGATTCTCCGCCAGCCAGCCCAGCGCCTGCTTCAGCCGCTCCAGATGCATCGGTTCGCAGACAGGCTTCAGGATCGACAGATCGATGACTTCGCCGAGCCGCTCCGGAAGATAGGGCGGTTCCGGCTCGCGGCGCTGCGTCTGGACGAAACTGCCGCGGCCGATCTCGCCCGAAATCAGGCCGCGGCGGATCAATTCCTCGTAGGCGCGGCTGACGGTCTGCACCGAAAGTTTGAGGTCGTCGGCCAGTCGGCGGTGGGTCGGCAGCCGCGCGCCATTGGCAAGGCGCCCGTCATGGATGGCGCGCGCGAACTGGTCGGCAAGCGACTGATAGGCTGGCCGTCGGATGAGCTTGGGATCGGGACGCCACAATGTCATGACTTATTAGAGATCGAAATAGGTGCAATTGACAATCGAAATAATGCGCCCTCATGGTACCGTCGACGAAAAAGTGGGCCCTTATGACTTCAGCGAAACTCGACCCGATCGACCTGAAAATCCTCGACGCCATCCAGCGCGACGGACGCATCACCAAGCTGGCGCTGGCCGAACAGGTCGGCCTGTCGCCGACGCCGTGCTGGATGCGGCTGCGCAAGCTGGAAAAGGCCGGCATCGTCTCGGGCTATCACGCCAGGATCGCCATGCGCGTCGTCGCCCCCGTCGCCACCGTGCTGATGGAGGTGACGCTGGCCAACCACCGCCAGGCCGATTTCGACCGCTTCGAGCGCGTCATCCGCGACATTCCCGAGATCGTCGCCTGCTGGTCCGTCGGCGGCGGCGTCGACTATGTGCTGAAGGTGATGGCGCGCGACATCGACGCCTACCAGCGCCTGGTCGATGGCTTGCTCGAGCGTGAAATCGGCATCGATCGCTATTTCACCTACATCGTCATCAAGACAGTGAAGGACGAGATTGCGCTGCCCATAGCCGACCTTTTGCCGGCGTCGGCTTGAGGTCGATCTCCCCTACTGTACACCCCAGGAGACTGATCGAAACGCCCGTCACTTCGTCATCCTGGGCGAAGCAAAGAGCGCAGCGACGCGGCGCAGACCCGAGGATGACGAAGGCGGGGAGCTTTCGGCCAATCTCCAGGGTTTAGTAGCGCCCATCGGCCAGTAGAGAGATCATCTGCGCCCACGGGCCAATAGAGACAATCTCTCTCTATGGGGCTGTCCAAACAGCCTCTCTGTCCGCATAGGACGGATAGTCTTCCCCGCATCATTCCGAACCGGGAGGCCTCGAACCATGTCCGCGCATTTTGCCCGCTTGCATCGCCATGAAGCGCTCGATCGCCTCGCCGACCGGCGGCTGCTGCGTGAGCTCGCCTATGTCGATGGGCACTGGACGGCAAGCGAAGCCGCCGGAAGCTTCGAAGTCACCGATCCGGCCACCGGCACCACCGTCGCTTTCGTCGCCGCGCTCGATGGCAAGCAGACGACAAAGGCGATCGATGCAGCCGCGCGCGCCTTTCCGGCCTGGCGTTCACTGTTGCCGCAGGAGCGCTCGAGGATCCTGCGAAAATGGTTCGAGCTGATCATCGCCGCAAAGCAAGACCTCGCTCTGCTGATGACACTGGAACAGGGCAAGCCGCTGCGGGAGTCGCTCGGTGAAATCGACTATGCCGCTTCCTTCGTCGAATGGTATGCGGAAGAAGCAAAACGTCTGAACGCCGAGAGCGTCACCAGCCATCTGCCGAACGCTGAAATGATGGTGCGGCGTGAACCGCTCGGTGTCGTCGGTGTCGTCACGCCGTGGAATTTTCCGGCGGCGATGCTGACCCGCAAGGCGGCGGCAGCTCTGGCCGCCGGCTGCACCATCGTCGCGCATCCCTCCTCGGAAACGCCGCTGTCGGCGCTGGCGTTGGCCGAACTCGGCGAGCGCGCCGGCCTGCCCGCCGGCGTTTTCAACATCGTCACCGGCAAGGCTTCGACCATCGTCGGACGGATGTGCGAAGATCCGCGCGTTCGCGCCATGAGCTTCACCGGCTCGACCGAGATCGGCCGGCTGATCGCCGCGCAAAGTGCGCCGACGATGAAGCGGCTGGTGATGGAGCTTGGTGGCCATGCACCGCTGATCGTCTTTGCCGACGCAGATATCGACAGAGCGGTCAACATCGCCATCGATGCCAAATTCGCCACGTCGGGCCAGGACTGCCTCGCCGCCAACCGCATGTATATCCAGCGTCCGATCTACGATCGCTTCTGCGCGGCTTTCGCCCAGCGCATCGAGACGCTGCGGACCGGCAATGGCCTTGCCGACGATACCGACATCGGTCCGCTGATGCATGAGCGCGCCGTCAAGAAGGTCGAGGAACAGATCGCCGACGCGCTGACCCACGGTGCCCGCTGCCTCACCGGCGGCAAGCGCCATGAGACCGGGACGCTATTCTACCAGCCGACGCTGCTGGCCGATGTCACCGATGAGGCGCTGATCATGCGCGAGGAAACCTTTGGTCCGGTTGCCGCCGTGACGCCTTTCGACAGCGAGGACGAGGTGATCGCCCGTGCCAATGCCACCGAATATGGCCTCGTCGCCTATGTCGTGACCGAGAACGGCGCCCGCCAGCAGCGCATGGGCCGCGCGCTCGACTACGGCATGGTCGCCATTAACCGCGTCAAGATCACCGGCGCGCCGATCCCGTTCGGCGGCGTCAAGCAATCCGGCATCGGCCGCGAGGGTTCGCGCCACGGGCTCGAAGCCTTCACCGATCTGAAGTATCTCTGCCTGGACATCGCTTAGATTTCGTCCGGCCATCCCTCAAGGAGTCAAAAAATGCTCGACCAGTCCAACGAACTCGCTGCCTGGGATCGCGATCACTTCTTCCATCCCTCGACCCATATGGGCACGCATGCGCGTGGCGAGAGCCCGACGCGCATCATGGCCGGCGGTGAAGGCGTCACCGTGTGGGACAACAATGGCAAGAAGAGCCTCGATGCGTTCGCCGGCCTCTATTGCGTCAATGTCGGCTACGGCCGTCAGAAGATCGCCGATGCCATCGCCGCCCAGGCGAAGAACCTCGCCTACTACCACGCCTATGTCGGCCACGGCACCGAGGCCTCGATAACGCTGGCCAAGATGATCATCGACCGCGCTCCAAAGGGCATGTCGAGGGTCTATTTCGGCCTCTCGGGATCGGATGCCAACGAAACCAACATCAAGCTGATTTGGTATTACAACAACGTGCTCGGTCGGCCGGAGAAGAAGAAGATCATCTCGCGCTGGCGCGGCTATCACGGCTCGGGCGTGATGACGGGATCGCTGACCGGGCTCGACCTGTTCCACAACGCCTTCGACCTGCCGCGCGCGCCGATCCTGCACACCGAGGCGCCTTACTATTTCCGCCGCGCCGACCGCTCGATGAGCGAGGAGCAGTTTTCGCAACATTGCGCCGACAAGCTCGAGGAGATGATCCTGGCGGAGGGGCCGGAAACGGTCGCCGCCTTCATCGGCGAGCCGATCCTCGGCACCGGCGGCATCGTGCCGCCGCCCGCCTTCTACTGGGAAAAGATCCAGGCGGTGCTGAAGAAATACGACGTTCTGCTGGTCGCCGACGAAGTGGTGACGGGCTTCGGCCGGCTGGGCACCATGTTCGGCTCCGACCACTATGGCATCAAGCCGGACCTGATCACCATCGCCAAGGGTCTGACCTCGGCCTACGCGCCGCTATCGGGCGTCATCGTCGCCGACAAGATGTGGCAGGTGCTGGTTGAGGGTTCCGACAAACTCGGCTCGCTCGGTCATGGCTGGACCTATTCGGCGCATCCGATCTGCGTTGCCGCCGGCGTCGCCAATCTCGAATTGATCGACGAGATGGACCTGGTGACCAATGCCCGCGCGACCGGCGCCTATTTCCGCGCCGAGCTGGCCAAGGCGGTCGGCGGCCACAAACATGTCGGCGACGTGCGCGGCGACGGCATGCTGGCGGCGGTCGAGTTCGTTGCCGACAAGGACGACCGGGCGTTCTTCGACGCTTCGCTCAAGATCGGGCCGCAGGTGGCGACAGCGCTTGCCGCAAGCGGCGTCATCGGCCGCGCCATGCCGCAGGGTGATATCCTGGGCTTCGCGCCGCCGCTCTGCCTGACCCGTGAGGAAGCCGACATCGTCGTTTCGAAGACCGCCGATGCGGTCAAGAGCGTGTTCGCCAATCTCTGAGATCGACCATGAACGCCATGACTAAGAATGCCATGACCAGAACCCTCCCCGCCACCATGGCCGCCGTGCTGCTTACCGGGCACGGCGGTCCGGAAAAACTAGTCTACCGCGGCGATGTGAAAGTGCCCTCGCCTGCTCCTGGTGAGGTGCTGGTGAAAGTCAGCGCCTGCGGGATGAACAACACCGATGTCTGGGTGCGCCAGGGCGCCTATGGCACGGAAGAGGACGCGGCCGCGGTGTCGACATGGCGGCGCCAGGGCAACACGCTGAGCTTCCCGCGCATCCAGGGCACCGATACTGTCGGCACCATCGCCGCCGTCGGCGAAGGCGTTTCGCCTGACCGGATCGGCGAACGGGTGATGGTCGATTTCTCCATCTACAATCGCGACGACGATTCGCTCGCCGACATCGACTATATGGGCCACGGCCGCGACGGCGGTTACGCCGAGTACCAGGCCGTGCCGGCCGAGAATGCCCATGTCGTCGACACGGACATGACCGATGTCGAACTCGCCACCTTCTGCTGCGCCTATCTGACCGGCGAACAGATGCTGGAACGCGCGGGCCTGAAAGCCGGCGAACGCGTGCTGGTCACCGGCGCCTCGGGCGGCGTAGGCTCCGGCATCGTGCAATTGGCACGGGCGCGCGGCGCCGTCCCCTATGCCGTCGTCGGCAGGGGCAAGGAGCAGGCGGTGCGCGACATCGGCGCCGAGGCTGTCATCACCCGTGGCGTTGCCGACCTGCCGCAAGCGGTGGCCGAGGCGACCGGCGGCCAGCCGATCGACGTTGTCGCCGACCTCGTCGGCGGCGCCATCTTCAACGACCTGTTGCGTATTTTGAGACCCGAGGGCCGCTACACCACCGCCGGCGCGATCGCCGGCCCGGTCGTGCAGCTCGATCTCAGGACCATGTACCTGAAGCAATTGCAGCTGCATGGCTCGAGCCAAGGCACGCGCGCGGATTTTCGCCGCATCGTCGGGTACATCGAGGCAAAGAAAATCCGGCCACTGGTCGGCGGCGTCTACAAGCTCTCCGATTTCCACCATGCGCAGGCGGATTTCATCGCCAAGGATTTCGTCGGCAAGCTGGTGGTGGTGCCGGATGCGATGTGGGGTTCGGCTGGCTGAATAACCTATGCCTCAACACTGCCTCGATGCGGAAATGATTGCGCCGTCCGAAACCAGCACGAAAAATGGCCGGGCTCGAATACGGCCCGGCCAAAAGAAGGTCAAAACCTTCAGAGGGGAACATCGTCCGGCGGAATGGGAGGAAACCGCCGAACGATTTTACCTATTTGAGCTTATTTCGACGGCTTGGCGACGGATGGAATTCCAAAAAATATCGAGAATGACAAAAATTCGTGCTCGGCAGCCCTCACGAGCCCGCGGCTCCGGTCTCGAGCAGATCGGCATAGTGGCGGCGCGCCACGTCGGGATGTGAACGCAGCCGGCTCTTGAGCACATTGGTCCCGACATCGCGGAACAATGGGTTGTCGGGATCGCTTGCCGGTCCGCGTGCCTGCGCCGCCAGTTCCTCGGAAAGGCCGAGAAGCGGGATGGTGGCATCCAGCCGCGCGCTGAAGAAGAAGGGAACGGAAATCCGCTCGACGCCGGCAGGCGGCGTCACGACGCGGTGCACGGTGGCGCGCAGATAGCCATTCGATGCCAGTTCGAGCAGCTCGCCGATGTTGACGACCAGCGTTCCGGGGAGCGGGTCGACATTCACCCAGCTTCCATCATATTCGACCTGCAGCCCCTTGTTGTCGTCCTGCAGCAGCAGGGTCAGGAAGCCGCCATCCTTGTGCGCGCCGACGCCCTGGTCGGTACCGGTCGCGTCACGGCCGGGATAGCGCACGATCTTCATGCGATGGTTGGGCGAGTCGCGGTAGATCGCGTCGAACGCGTCCTCGGGCTGATCGAGCGACAGCGCGAAGGCTTTCAGCAGCCGGATCGCCACCGCCGTCGCCTTGGTCTGCCATGCCAGCAGCGCCGGCTTGAGCTCCGGCAACGCCTGTGGCCACTGGTTCGGCCCTTGCAGCCGTGTCCAGGGCGCAATTCCAGGCCCTTGCGGGATGGGCTGGCGCTCGACGCCGATGTCGAGCTGCTCGCGCCAGTCGGCGGCGCCCCTGGTCAGTTCACCGCCGGCGCGGGTGTAGCCGCGAAACTGCGGGGATTTGACCATTTCGATGGCCAGCTTGTCGGCTTCGGGCAATGCGAAGAACCGGCGCGAGGCGTCGAGCACGTCGTCGATCTCCGCGGCGGAAATTCCGTGGCCGCCGAGGTAGAAGAAGCCGACGTCCCGGGCCGCCGTACGCAGATCCAGGAGAAATGTGCGATGCTCGGACGCACCTTGTTCGAGACGGCTGAGATCGAGCACCGGCACAATTCTGGGCATGGTCGGGTTCCTTCCATTCTCTGCCTTGCCTGGGAGAATTAGAAGCGACCACAGGCAGGAGATCCGAGCACGGATCGCGCCTCCAAAGTGGCACGCGGTGACCGCCGATCAAAGCAACGGCACGCCAATCTGGTCCGAATGGAAGAACGCCGGCGCTGCATATTATGGCCTGTCGGCAAATAATGTTCCAAACGGGTCTTTTACCCGCAATTCGAGCGCGACATCGTCCAATGGTGGGCGTGGCCGAAGAGGATCCGCAAGCAGCTAGCGGAACAGGTATTTCGACACTTCCGGGTTTCCGCGACGCCACATCACGTTGTCCAGGAAGTAGTGGTGCACGTTGATGAATATCCACGCGATGAACAGGAAAAGCGACGAGCCGAGCACCTGTTTGTCGTAGGGGACCAAGGCCGTCAGCGCCATCGGCACGAGCCAGAAACCAAGCGCGCCAAGAATTGTGCCGGCGACGATGAATATCAGCACCCGCAGCCTGTACATCGGTCCGGCTATGGACAGGACCTTGAGCTCCGGATCCCTGGCGGCATCGGCGCGGTCGCGCTCGACATTGGTCTGGTAACGCCAGACCACCGCCAGGTACTGCAACGAATGGAGCGCCGGCACCACGAGCAGCCAAAGCGGATTTATCGTCACGAACAGGATCCAGGCATAAAGGGTGACGATATAAGCGACGACGCCGTTATACGGCAGCGCGCCACCATGCTTGCGCCAGCGATTGACGAACATCACGACGGTGGCCGCCGAGGAAGCAGCGGCGACCGCCAGCGCGATGTCGAGGAGCCATGGCGGGACAGCGAATGTGTAGTAATCCAGGCCCCAGAACTGCCTTTCGGTGATCACCGCGTTTGTCTGGAGCCAGGCGAACAGCCACACGGCATAGCCGTTGAACAGCAGCACCTTCTTGTCTTGGTCGCTGAAGAATTTGCGCTTCAACACGGCGTCCACCATCAGCATGCCGTAGCCTTGCTTGACATAGTGCCAGCCGACGAAAAAGCCCATCGCATTGGTGGCATATCCCAGCAGCCGAGCGTTCCCGGTTACGGAGCCATAGGCGAAGAAAGCGCACATGATCAGCGGGACGACAATGCCCGCGAAAATGTAGCGAAGCTGGAGATTCCTGTCGTACCCGTCACCGCGCAGCTTGCGCCCGAAATTGCGATAGAAAATCTGGTAGGAATGGGCAAAGTGCGGCTGGTTGATGAGATGGGACAGCAGGAACGCCGTCAGCGCCACCAGACCTTCGTATTTGAGAGGCACAAAATAAAGCACCGGCAAGATCAGGAACGCGCTTCCGCCAAGCATGAAAAAGTCGATGAACGGACCAAAGAGATATTTTTGCGGGGCGACTGGGACCGAGGCATCCGCCGAAAGGTGAAGTGCCATGCTGCCTTCTCCCTGTGATCGTTTATTTAGCCATCGACCTGATTGCTCGGCAAGGTCCTCAGTCCCCGTAGGGCTCCGAACTCAGGTTCACAAAAGACCTGACGACAGCCGGTTCGGCTGTGTCAGCAGCTTTTGTGCCGTTCATGATAGGAATTTTTTCTTGATTTCGTGACCTCAGCTATGGTACACCTTTGTCCATGGTGCTGATTTGCGCCAGTGACCCGCCGCGCAGGCGGGTTTTTCGTTTGCGGCTGCGAGGCTCAGTTAAGCTGGTTGAGGATTCCAGAACCGCTCGCCAGCACCAAACTTTTGTAGATCAGGAACGCTATCGTACAGATCGCGGCTATCGAGATCGGCACTCCGAACGGCACCACGCCCTTGCGATCCAAATGCTGGACAATGAGCCGAAAAGCACCGGCAGGCAGCATGAACGGGTTTTTCACGATTGCGGCGGTGGCGAGGGCGAAAACCAGCAGCAGCACCGAAAATACAACCAGATCGCTGCCACCGATCAAAAAAGGCACCACAGCGATCAGCTTGACGTCGCCGGCGCCGATCTTGCGCAGCGCCCAGAACGGGAAGAGCGCGACGAACAACAGAAGCCCGGCAAGGGCGCTCAGCCCCATGTTCCACCAGGATCCGGATTGGAGCGACAGCAGCAGCAGGCCCCCCGCCCCCAGGCAGAGCAACAGCAGCACGTCGCGATTCGATATCTTCTGAGTGGTGAAGTCGAGCCAGCCAATCCTTGCCAGCAGAGGGATGGCGAGGACCTTCAGCAGCAGCGCTTCGACGAGCAGCATGCTAGCGCTCGATATTCTGCACGCTTGACGACAGAAGCTTCAGATTGTTGGCGACGGTCGGATCGTTGGGCGCCAGTTCGTAGGCCTTGAGGAAAGTGCTGCGTGCATTCTGCAGCTTGCCGCGCAGCAGATAGGAATAACCGACATTGTTGTAATATTCGGGCGTCGCCCCGACCAGCTTGAAGGCACGGGCATACGCCCGGTCGGACAGGTCGAAGCGATGTATCCGGTCGGTGCAGGCGGCCAATCCCATCCAGGCGTTGCCATCATTGGGGGCAAGTTGCGTCGCCTTGAAGAACAGAGCACCGGCATTGCCGTAGTTCTCGGCGCGGAACTGGTTCTTGGCTTCGGCAACAGCCTGGTCGGAGGCGTAATATTCGACGTCGCTGACCGTCTTCAGCCCGTCGAAAGCATCGCCGAAGGACGTCACGTCGCCTTTCGATGGCTCGTTGGTGCGAACGACACCGTCGGTGGCGTCCGTCTGGCAGCCGGCAAGCAAAACCGTCAACAGGCAGAACGCCGCCGCGATAGCCCTCTTCATACAGATTCCCCCAAGGATCTCGGACCTCATATTAGAATCAGATCATACACGCAATTAGAACAAAATGCCCCTCATGCGGATGATCACCGGTAGCATGATAACCATCATAACCACAGGGAAGATACAAAGCCCCAACGGAATCATCATTTTCACAGGCAAAGAGTTGGCGCGTTCCTCTGCACTCAGGATTCTTTGCCCACGCATCTCGGCGCTATAAACACGCAGTGCGTCGGTGAGACTGGTACCGAGTTCTTCCGACTGCCTAAAGAGGACAGCCAGTGCCCGCGCCTCGTCAAGTCCGATGCGATCTGAGAGTTCGCGTAGCGCTTCCCGCAACGGCTTGCCAGCACGCAACTGCAAATTCATGATTGACAGCTGTATTCCCAGCCATCTGTGGGTGGCGGCCATTTCATGGCTGACGCGTTCGACTGCCCCCTCCAAGCTCATGCCGGCATCGGCGCAGGTGATCATCATGTCCATGAAGTCGGGGAAGGCTCGACGATAGATCTGTTTCTGGCTGTTCTCGAAACGGTCGAGCAGAATGGCGGGAAGCACGATGCAGGCCAACCCGAACAGGGCAGAACCAGCAAGGGTGATGAAACCTGGCAGGTGCGGCGGCAGAGCGCGCGACAGGAGTGCATACATTGCCAGAAAGCCGACGCAGACGGCGATCAGGCGACTTAGCGTATAAATCAGTGGTGCGCTTGATTGATAAAAGCCGGCGCGAAACAGCTTCGCCTCCAGGGCATTTGGCTCATCGCGCTCCTTCTCGATCGACTTGAAATATGCGTCGACCGGCCGCTGCGCCGCAAGCTTGGCAAGCTGGTCTTGTCCGAGCATCGATCGGCGGTCTGTAATTCCTTTGCCCATCAGGCTCTGCGCGACGAGTTTTCGTGTCTGCAGAGCCGGGAGGAAGACAAGCGCACCGAACAGGAAAAAGGACACCGCCGTCACAAAGACGGCAATAGACACCAAGAAGCCCAGGTCCATGTTCGAAAACAATTTCTTTCGTCGCTCCCAGTCAAAAATCGAAAGTAACCATCCGGTACATGATGAAGTCGCCAAGCAGCGCCCACAACCCGAAAATCAGGAATATCGGGAAGATGAGCGGGTTGCCCCAGACGACGCCGTAATAGGCTGGGGCAAGGATTTGAAGTGTGAAGAACATCACAACAGGAAACAAGGAGATGATCCACGCGGAGACGCGACCTTCGGC
The DNA here is from genome assembly GCF_040317555.1 of Mesorhizobium sp. M1406. Lineage (NCBI taxonomy): Bacteria > Pseudomonadati > Pseudomonadota > Alphaproteobacteria > Hyphomicrobiales > Phyllobacteriaceae > Mesorhizobium > Mesorhizobium sp. M1406. Next base: position 20,941 of record NZ_JAMYKW010000038.1, read on the forward strand.
CGAAAGCGCCCTGATTTTCATTCGCAATTTCTGCCGTTCACGCAGAACCGAGGAAAGATTGGCCAGAATTTCGGTCAAATTGCCGCCCGTCTTGGCCTGGATCGACAGCGATACCGACAGCAGCTGAAGGCCCTCGAAGCCGACACGCTGCGAAAGCTTTCGCACGGCCTGCTCGATGCTGAGGCCAAAGGTGATTTCATCGGAGACGATGCCAAACTCCGTGCCGAGCGGATCGGGCATTTCGCGCCCGACCAGACCGATCGCTACCGAAGCGGGGTGCCCGGCGCGCAGCGAACGGACAATCATGTCGAGCGCATCGGGCAACTGTTTGGCAAACTTCCGGATTCGCTTGTTGCGGGCGCGCCGGAGGACGAGAAGCGGCAAGACAAGCCCTACGACCAGAAAGACAATGAGCGATGCCAAAGCGGAAGAATTGAAGAGGATCGCCAGCAGCAACGCCATCGCCAGACCCGCAAGCAGGAACGTCGCGGCGAACGTCAGGGGATTCCCGGTGATGCCGGATTGGGTATAGAGCCTGTTCAGCCAGACCATTCCAAAAAGAAAGTCGCCGGAATCCGTCAAGCCGCGTTCTCGCAGCAGCCCCTGTAACGTTTGTTCGGCCGGAACCTCGCCGGCGAGCCGCTTCAGCCGGCGATTAACCGCCATGGATCGGGAACGGCGACCAGCAAAGGAAAGATAGAGAGCTTCGCCGGCGAGAATGACCGAGGCTGCCGCCAGCATGTAAATGAAATACAGCAGAGCTTGACCTGTCGGCATCAGAGGGCAACCTGCGGGTTGAAGGCGTCCTTGGCAAAATGATGGCCAAGAGTCGCGGCCTCCGGAGCGAAGCGCGGACGGACACCGGTTGCGCGAAAGTCTCCGATGACCTTGCCCTCGGCTGTGACTTCACGGCGGACGAAATGATAGATTTCCTGAAGCTGGACGACATTGCCCTCCATGCCAGTCAGTTCCGATATGGAGGTGACACGCCGGCCGCCGTCCGAAAGACGCTGTGTCTGCACGATGATGTCGATGGCGGAGGCGATCTGCGCGCGGATCGAATCGTGCGTCATCGGCATGCCGGCCATGCCGACCATCTGTTCCAGCCGCGAGATTGCATCGCGCGGCGTGTTGGCATGGATGGTGGTCATCGAGCCTTCATGGCCCGTGTTCATCGCCTGCAGCATGTCGAAGGCTTCCTCGCCGCGCACCTCGCCGACGATGATGCGATCCGGCCGCATGCGCAAGGCGTTTTTCAGCAATTCGCGCTGGCGAACCTCGCCCCTTCCCTCGACATTGGGCGGACGCGTCTCCAGCCGGCCAACATGCGGCTGCTGCAATTGCAGTTCCGCCGCATCCTCGATAGTGATCAGCCGCTCCCTGGAGGGGATGTAGCTCGACAGCGCATTGAGCAAGGTCGTCTTGCCGCTGCCGGTGCCGCCCGAAACGAGGATCGACTTGCGCGCCTGCACGGCGATCCGCAGCAGTTCGATCATCGGCGGGCGGATCGAATTGAATGCCATCAAACGCTCGAGCGAATAGGGATTTTTCGAGAATTTGCGGATCGACACCAAAGGGCCGTCGACCGAGACCGGCCGCACCGCGATGTTGACGCGAGAGCCGTCTTCCAGCCGTGCATCGACCATCGGCGACGATTCATCGACACGCCTGCCGATCGCCGATACGATCTTGTTGATGACGCGCAGCAAATGCGCCTCGTCGCGGAAACGGATCGCCGTCTCCTCGATCACGCCACGCCGCTCTATGAAGACGCGCTTGTGGGTGTTGATCATGATGTCGGTAATCGAATCGTCCTTGAGCAATGGCTCGATCGGCCCAAGTCCCAGCATCTCGTCGGCGGTATCGCTGGTCAATTGATCGAGTTCGCGGGCGTTCAGCGGCACGTTCCGATTTCGAACGAACTCGCGCACGATCGGACGGATCTCGTTCAGGATCTCATCCTTGGAAGCACTTTCAAGCGCGGTCAGGTTGAACCGATCGATAAGATGGCGATGAATCTCGACCTTGAGCGTCAGAAAATCGTCACCATGTGTTTCAATGTCGGCCGCCGGCGAAACGGGCTGAGCAACAGGCGGCACCGCCAGCGGCTCGACTTTTACCATTGCCTGCTGTTCGCTTGGCCCCTTGATGAACCGCCCCAGCATAATAGCTTATACTCCCCTCTGACTCATATTAGCGGAAACTAACCGTTAACCACCAGGGGCACAAGCGCCCGGATGGCTCGCGCGCAACCAATACTTTATACATAGTTAAGAGCAGGGGCCTGAAATAACGTGTTTATTTGATATGGCTGCCTGTTCGCGGTCAGAGCGTCGACCCCGCTTTCCGGGCCCCTCTGAGTTTCGGCGTCAAACCGTCTGGACGTAGCGCTAAGCCCTTAGATATAAAGGAATATGCAGTATGGCTAATGTTTCCCTAATTTCGCCACATCCGCGACGAAATTGTGAACGGATGGTTAAGGACGATCGAAAAATGAAAAGAATCAAGCCTTTGCGAAGACCTCGGTTTGCAATATTCTTGCCGAATCACGTATATGAAAGTTAAGGAACTCTTAATCCGTTTGACTCTGCATTTTCTCGGGACCTAGGATCGAGATGACGGGGGATGCTTGGGTATGGATTTCATCCTTTGCTCTGTCTCGTCGGGTTCCAACCTCCAAAGGGAGAAATTGACATGAACAAGCTCATGACGATGACCCGGCAGTTCCGCGACGATGAAAACGGCGCTGCCATGGTCGAATATTCCATCCTTATCGGCATCATTGCGGTCGCCTCGATCATGACGGTCATCGCCATCGGCGGATGGGTGAACGGTCGTTTCTCGGCGCTCTGCACCGCGCTGGAAGCCAGCAGCGTCGGCAGCTGCATTGCCTCGACCGGCGTCGGCACCTGATCGCCTGACTACACTCAGGCCCGGATCGTTCGAGCCGGGCCTGAAACTGATCGCAGCGGGCGAATCCCGCATTGGGGCTTGGGGCTTGGGACATGCGCGCCAATACGCTTATCATGATCGTTCTCGCCGGCGTGTTCGGCGTTCTGGCAGTTGTGCTGGTCAATATCTGGCTGGCCGGCCAGCGTAGCGCCATGGCGCAAACGGGCCTCGTTCAAGGCAGCACAGTCGTCGTGGCGGCAATGCCGCTGAAGTTCGGCGACGCGCTCACCGCGGATAAATTGCGTGAAGTCGCGTGGCCGGCAGGTGCGGTCCCAGCCGGGGCGTTCAAGTCAACCAAGGACCTGTTAGCTGGTGACGCCAAGCAGGCATTGCAAGCGATCGGCGTCAATGAGCCGATTCTTGCTACCAAGATTACTGGCCCCGGCCAACGCGCCACACTATCGGCAGTGCTTGGCGAAGGCATGAAGGCCGTTTCGATCCGCGTCAACGACGTGCTCGGCGTCGCCGGCTTCGTTTTCCCGGGCGATCGAGTCGATATTCTACTCACCCGCACAGCGCGCGGCGATGATGGCACGGACAAGAGTTTCGTCGACGTGCTGCTGCAGAGCATGAAGGTGCTCGCCATCGACCAGGTGGCCGACGAAAGCAAGGACAGCCCGACAGTGGTCAAGTCCGTCACGCTCGAGGCCAGCACAAGAGATGCGCAGAAGCTGACCCTGGCGGCAGGCGCCGGCCAATTGTCGCTGGCGCTGCGCCAGGCCGCCGCCAGCAAGGGGGAGACGACCGAACGTGTGACGCTTTCCGACCTGACCGGCGAAACGGCGGCCGATGTCGCCGCCAGGCAGGCGGAACTCGACAAGAAGGCAGCAGCAGAAGCAGCGGCCGCGGAGGAGCGCAAGCGCGCCGAAGACAGGATCGCCGGTTTGACCCAGGCCGTGGAAAAAGTGGGGAGCCGCCTCGATGAACTGGGCAAGGTAAAGCCGGCTCCGGCTGTGGCATCTGCGCCGCAGGTGAAAGAAGTTGTCAAGGAAGTGGTCAAATATGTGCAGCCGGAACCACCGGCGCGGGCGACAGTCGGTGTCTTTCGAGGTATAAAGCTCGAAACATATGATGTGCCGCGACAAAAATAGCACCGGCATAGTAGGATATGTGGAGTCCGAATCAGCCGGCGAGGGGGTAGCGTAAATGCGCGTGTTCTGGGGATCACCGGCCGCTGTTCTGGCCTGTTTCTGTGCGTTGCTGTCGTCGAGCCTGGCGGCCGACGCGGCCGACCGTTTCATCGACGTGTCGACCCCAAGTGTGCATCGTATCTTCCTGCCGATGTCGCAATCGGTAACGGTCCAGGTGAGTGCCAATCTGGGCGACATCGTCGTCGGCGACGAGAAGATCGCAGATGCCCAGCCGATGACCGACCGCACGCTTTATGTCATCGGCAAGGGCGCCGGCACCACCACGGTCAACCTGTTTTCGACGGACAAACGCTCGCTCGGCGCCCTCCAGATCGAGGTCGGCGTCGACGTCAGCGACATGGCGGCGGCAATCCGCCAGGTGGCGCCGAGGTCACGCATCGAAATCGGCTCGATCAACGGCAAAGTCAGGCTCGGCGGCCATGTCAAGGACGGCGCGACGCTGGAGGCAATCATGCAGGTTGCGCAGCAATATGGTCCCGACGCCGTCATCAACTCCGTTACCGTCGATGACAGCCAGCAGGTCAATCTGGAAGTTCGTGTGCTGGAGGCCAAGCGCAATGCTGGACGCGACCTTGGCGTCTCGATCAGGAGCCGCAACAGCAGCGGCACGACTCGTACCGGAACTGGCGATGCCGCCGTCGATGAAGACAATGTGGTGGCCGGACCGGGCAATATTATCACCGGCCTGTTGTCGAACAGCAGCCCCTTTGCGGCACTGATCACCCGCGTCATCGACAGCAACATCAAAGTCGATTTGGTCATCGAGGCACTGGAGGCCAAGGGCGTGGTGCGCACGCTGGCCGAGCCCAATCTGACCACGCTTTCCGGCGAGCCGGCCAGCTTCAACGCCGGCGGTGAAGTGCCTATTCGCACGCTCGACAAAGATGGCGAGATAAGCATCGTGTACAAGCAATTCGGCGTCAATCTTCTGTTCACGCCGGTCGTGCTCGCCGACGACAAAATCCATATGAAGCTGGCGCCGGAGGTCAGCGACCTGACCGGCTTCACCACCGCCGGCGACCCGATCTTCACCAACCGCAAACTCGACACAGTCGTCGAATTGCGCGACGGCCAGAGCTTCGCGGTCGGCGGGCTTCTGTCCAGCAAGACCACCAAGCTTCAGAACCAGGTGCCGTGGCTCGGCCAGGTGCCTGTCATCGGGACGCTGTTCCGGAATTCGAGCAACCAGAAGGAAGAGACCGAGCTGGTGGTCATCGTCACGCCGCACATCGTTCGGCCGGTGAAGCCCGGCGAGCAGCTGGCGACGCCGTTCGACAAGACGCGGCCCGCCAACGATCCGGAATTCTTCGTGCTCGGCCAGCTCGAGGTTAACAAGGATATGATCCGAAAATACGAAACGGGCGATGGCGTCACCGGCCCTTATGGCCACATGCTCGACTTCAAATCGAAGGACAAGATGCTCTATGTCAAGAAATAGCGCCTTGATCCTCATTCTGTGCGCCGGTGCGCTGTCGGGCTGCGCCGCGGACTATCTGAACCACTATGATTCGGTGACGTTGGCCGCCGGCGACACGCAGAAGTTCAATTCGCTGCTGCAGACGGTCGATCCGCTCAACCCGGCCTCCAGGAACACACACATCGAAGGCGACGGCACGCGCGCAGCACTTGTCGCGCACAACTACAAATTTCCACCACCACCGCCGCCGCCGCCGGCGATCACGGTCAATGTCGGCGGGTCCGGTGTGACGCCGTGAACTGAACGGAAGGATGCGGAGGGCGCCGGGCAAGCGAGGGGCTCTGGCGCAAGGCGAAAGAGAGTAAGGTCATGTTGGGGACCATTCGTGCCTTCTGGAACGATCAGAGAGGAATAGCGCTGATCCTCGTCAGCATCACGCTGCCGGCGATCATCGGCTTTTCGCTGCTAGCGATTGACATGAGCCGGATCAACAATCTGCACAATGATTTGCAGAAGGGCGCCGACAGCTTTGCACTTGCCGCGGCGGCCGAACTAGACGGAAGCAGCGGGGCCTGGATGCGGGCTGAACGCGCAATGGACGTGCTTGTTCGCAATGAGAGCCAGTTCTCGACAGCAGGCCCAAGAATCCTATTGGCCGGCCAACCGGGAGGCACACAGCGATGCAATAGTGCCGGAAGTATCTCATGGTGCTTTCTGAAAGCTATCCCTGCCGCGGACGGCATTCAGATAACAGTAGCCAACCAGGCAACTTATCTCGCGGACGCCGATCCCATCGTGGGAGAAGGGCAAACGCGGTTCATCCAGGTGACTGTCACGCCCACTGGCTTTGATGCAATCTTCCCGGCTTCCTTTTTGTCGTCCGGCGCCAGCAACAGCTTCAACGTGGGGGCAGTCGCCGTCGCGGGCTTCACCTCTGGGGTCTGCGATTTCACGCCTGTCTTCATGTGCAACCCTTATGAGATGGTGAACGGGACCAATTCGGCGGGCGGATTTACATTGGCGCAGGCCGTTTCTGACCCGGCTGTGCATCGTCGGTTGATCGAAATGAGGAAAGTCGGTAGCGGGGCTGCCGCCGGGCCAGGTAACTTCGGCTTTTTAGAGCCCCCGTCAGGTGTGGGAAACGGCGCCCAAGCTCTCGCGCAAACCATCGCCACATCGAAGCCAATTGGCTGTTACAGTTCTGCGAGCGTCTCGACCAAGACGGGTCAGAACGCTGGCCCTGTGCAAGACGCCTTCAATGTTCGTTTTGGAATCGGAGCCGGAGGCACCTTCAATGCCCCCGAATACGGTCCTTCTGCGAATGTGCGGAAAGGGGCAAAACAGGTCAAAGGCAGCGTAAATCAATGCCCTGCCATGAACCAGCTCTCGTTCACGGAGGCTGGAAGAAAGGGCCTTCCGCGCGACGCGACTACTCCGTACATGAGTGGCAGGATGGGTGACGGAAATTGGGATTTTTCCAGCTATTGGAGCACCAACTTCGGTTCCACCTCGTATCCAGCTTCATGGAACACGACCAAGCCGACGCGCTATCAGGTTTACCGTTACGAGATATCGGCCGGATTGGTTAGCACCGCATCAACGGGTGGAGAAATCGGGACACCGTCGGCAGGTTGCCAACCACCGGTCACATCGGTGGACCGGCGTCTGCTCTATGGGGCAATCCTGAACTGCAACGCACTCGAAAGTGCTGGCAACGATCTGTCCGGGCATAGCACCGATCTGCCGGTCGAAGCATTCGGCAGCTTCTTCCTTACGGAACCGGTCATGTCAGCATCGGATGATGCTTCCGTGATGGTTGAACTGGTCGACATCACCGGTCACGACGGTTCGAGTACTCTTGATAATTTCCTCCGCGACGAAGCGCAGCTTTATCGGTGACGATGATGATCGCAATACTAGGCCATCATCTCAATAGATTTCGACGCGACGGGCGTGGTACAGCGCTGGTAGAAATGGCGCTGATTGCGCCGCTGGTGCTGACGTTGTCGGCGGGCGTGTTCGAGTTCGGCAATTTGATCCACGACAAGCTGCTGATGGAGGCTGGGCTTACGGACGGTGCTCGCTTTGCCGCGCGCTGCAACAGTAAGTTGTATACCGATGCCGGGCTCGCGGCGATCAACTGTGCGGATGTAGCCACAAACATCGCGGTGTTTGGGAAGACGGCAGTGGGAGTGTCAGGTGTTCCAGACGTTCCGCGTATCGCTGGCTGGCTGAAAGCGGATGTCACGGTGACCATGAACAACACCTGCCAAGACGCCGTGGTGGCCGGCGTTACCAAATACCGCTCCACCACGACACAAGTCTGCGTCGTCCGCGCGGTCGGCACCTACCCATACACTGGGGTCGGGATGCTGTCGATCATCGGCATCGGCCCGATCACCCTCGGCGGCTTTCACGAGGAGCGGTTAATCCGGTTCTGATCATGATGAAGCGTTTCGCAAAATCGGATGATGGGACGGCGATGGTGGAAATGGCCATCGTATCGACGCTGCTGTTTACCCTTGTGCTCGGCTTCGTCGATTTCGGCTATGCGTTGTATCAATGGAACGCCGCCACAAAGGCCGTGCAGCTCGGCGCACGTCTGGCCTCCATTTCCGATCCGGTTGCCACCGCACTTACGGGAGCTGGCCCGACGACGACACCGGGCGCCCCAGTCGTTGCTGCCGCCTATGGACCCTTCGTCTGCAAATACACCGGCAACGTAGGAGCGTGCAGCAATGGCGGCGCATTCGATGCCACCAACTTCAACTTCAGCCGCATCTTTCGCGGCGACACGGCCAACACCAACGATAACTCCTGTCCAGCGGCGGGCACAGACCAGCGAGTTGGAATGTGCCATTTCTTTCCCGGCCTGCACCGCGACAACGTGGTGATTACCTACAGCGCCACCGGCTTGGGCTACCAGACCCGTCTGGGCGGACCTGTTCCGACAATAACCGTCAGCCTGCAGAATTTGACTTTCCAGTTCTTCTTCCTGGGCGGACTGCTCGGATTCGACGACATCACAATGCCTTCCATGCTGAGCACGGTCACGGGCGAAGATTTAAAGAGTACTGCGCCATGAATGCCATCAACACCAAGGTTACGCCGACCAAGCGAAAGCAGGTGGCGCTGTTCTCGTCGGATCCGAGCTTCAAGCGCGATGTGGCGACGCGGCTCGATGCGCTGGCGATCTACGATGTGCGGATTTCGGAGACCAGCGACTTTCTCAAGGGGCCGCCCGCGGACACGCGCCCGGGCATCGTCATTCTCGACCTCGGCAATGGCGAGTTGCTCGGCAGGCCCGGTATCGTCGAGGCGCGCGCGCTGTGGGCGACCGTGCCGCTGATCGCGGTTTCCGACGAGCTGACGTCGGAGCAGACGCGCGTGCTGGTGCGCATGAACGCCTCGGACTGGCTGCACAAGCCGCTCGACGGCAAGGAGCTGCTCAACGCGGTGACCTTCCACGACACCGGCAACCAGGGAACGAAAAGCCGGATCATCACCTTCATCGGCGCCAGCGGTGGCGCGGGCGCCACGACGCTGGCGCTGTCCGCGGCCGAATTCCTGGCCGCGAAATCGACTGAGCGCGCGGCATCCACCTGCCTGGTCGATCTCGATTTCCAGAGCGCCAATTGCGGCGCCTATCTCAATCTGTTCAACCAGTTCGACCTTGCCGGCATCATCGGCCAGCCGGAACGGCTCGATGTCGAGCTGATGGACGTCATCAAGCTTTCGCGCCCGTCCGGCCTCACCCTCTACGCGTTCGAGCGGCCGCAACTGCCGTTCGAGCCGCATGGCAGCGATTTCGTCTTCCGGCTGCTGGACCTCGTCGCCTACCGCTTCGACGACATCGTCATCGACCTGCCCAATCTCGAAACGCCCTGGCACAATTCCGTGCTTTCGACGAGCGACGAGATCTTTATCGTCTTCGAGCTCAATGTCGCTTCGCTGCGGCAAGGCAAGCGGCTCTACAAGAAGATCCGCGAGCTGCGCGGCAACGCGGTCAACATCACGCTGGTCGCCAACAAGCACAAGCGCAAATGGTTCGGGAACCACTTTTCGCGCAGCGAGCTCGAAAAGATATTCAAGGCGCCGCACATCAAGTCGGTGGCGCTGGACAACGCGCTTCTGACCGATGCGCTGAACAGGGCCATCCCGCCATCGGAAGTGGATGGGCGGGCGCGCTTCAACAAGGATCTGAAGCGGATGTTCAAAGAGCGGCTCGATGACGCTGCCCGATAGGTATCGGATCGCGAGATACCGGATCGCTGGGCGGCTGGCCGGCGCCTGCGTGCTCGGCATGGCGCTGGCACTGTCCGTCCAGCACTTGGCCGAGGCCCGGTCGGTCGAGCGGCCGCCGCTGCCGGCGATGGGCCCCAGCCTGCGCAAGGCCGTTGCCTTTCCAACCACCGAACAGCCGGGAACGATCATCATCCGCAAGGACGAGAAGGCGCTTTACCTGGTGACCCGCCAAGGCCAGGCGCTGCGCTACCAGATCAGCGTCGGGCGCGACGGGTTCGGCTGGACGGGCGTCGTCAAGGTGGGGTCGAAGACCGAATGGCCGGAGTGGCGCCCGCCGCAGGAGATGCGGGCCCGCCAGCCGGAGCTGCCGAAAATGGTGCCCGCCGGTCCCTACAATCCGCTCGGCGCAAGGGCGCTCTACCTGTCCCGGGACGGGCGCGACACGCTCTACCGCATACACGGCACCAACGATCCGACGGGTGTCGGCTTCGACGGGACGTCGGGCTGTTTTCGGCTTACCAACACGGATGTGATCGATCTCTTCAAGCGCGTCGCGGTCGGCGCAAAGGTGGTGGTCCAATGACGACGATCAGCGAACCGGACATGCCGGCGATCGATATCGGAAACCATGAACAGCGCGAACAGGGCGCCATCGAGCGACCCGGCAGCACAAGGACGATCGGCATCGTCGTGGCCTGCGGCGCCTTGCTGATCACCGGGATCAACATAGCGGCGGCGATCTATCTCTACCGGGGCATCAGCGACCTGCGTTTCGTCGAGGCGCGGCTGGAGCAGCTCGGCGCGTTCGAGCAGCGGATCGCGGCACGGCTCGACACGGTCAACAACGGCTTCCAGAGCCGGTTCGAGAAACTGGACAGCCAACTGCAAGGCAGCTTCAACGAGATCGATGGCAGCATTGCCCGGTTGGCCAAGAATGTACCGGTCGCCGGCGACGAGGCCGTGTCGAGTGCGGCGGAACCGTCCGAGATCACCACCAGCACGCTGGCGGAAGCGCCCGAAGCTCTCGAAGGCGACAGCGAACCCGGCGTCATCGAAGCGCCGCCCGCGCCCAGGAAGAGGACCGCACCGGCGCCGCCTCCTCCCCCAAGCTCCAACTACCAGCGCATCGAGAAGCCCGACGGCAAGGTCTATTACCGCAGGATCAACTAGACTTGGTGGGAACGGCCTAGAGATCGCGCCGCAGGGCCAGGATGCGAATGGCCCGGACGGACCGCTCCCGCGCTTCGGCGAGGAAGGCGATGTGGCAGTAGGCACAGGCCGTGACGCCCAGAAGCAGCACCAGGCTGTTCTTCAAGGTGAAATCGACCGTCAGCGAGATTGGAAGACCGCTGGGCGACGTGAACGCGGCGATCGTGCTCGCCGTTTCCGAATGGCTGCCGACCGCGATCATCAGCCCGGCGAAAATCAGGGCGACGTGGTTGGCGAGGAAGAAGAAAGCCGACCTTCTGGTGTGGCACGCCATCCAGCAGACGATCGATGCCGCGGCAATGATGGCTGCGTCGAGAGCCATCGAGCCCCCCAGATAGACATCGACCTGCTGCCAAAGCATCGCCGACAAAGGGCGCAGTTCAAGCCATATCCACCATGCGGCGGGGCTGGCTGGATAGGTTCCCAGCAAGAAGGTCGCCATGCGCTCCCCTGCCAGGATCGCAAGAATGAGAAACGGGAAGGCAAAAAGCAGAAGCGGCTTGCGTTTCATGTTCCCTCGACAATCTACCAGCCAAGATAGACCGCATAGATTGCGCAAGGCTTAACGGTTCCAGCGAGATGTCCGGCTCCGTAAGGCGATGCCAGAGACGGTCGCCCAAATCGGCTTACGACGAAAGCCGTTCCGCATGCCATCTCAGATGGTCGTCCATGAAACTGGAAATGAAGAAATACGAGTGGTCGTAGCCGTCCTGCATGCGCAGCGTCAGCGGAATGCCGGCCTTGGCGCAGGCCGCTTCCAGAAGCCAGGGCCTCAGCCCATCATCGAGGAATCCGTCCGACGTTCCCTGATCGACGAGAAACCCCGGAAAACGGTGTCCATCCTCGATGAGCGAGGTGGCGTCGTAGCCGCGCCACGAGGCCTCGTCGTTGCCGAGATATTTTTCGAAGGCCGGCCTCGACCAGCCGGCGGTGGCCGGCTGAACGATCGGCGCGAACGCCGAGCAGCTTTTGAAGCGCTCTGGGTTCTTCAGCGCGATCGTCAGCGCCCCATGGCCGCCCATCGAGTGGCCAAAGATCGCCTGGCGCCTCATGTCGGCCGGAAATTCCCGCGCGATCAGGGCCGGCAGTTCCTCGGTGAGGTAGGAATACATGCGATAGTTCTTCGCGTAAGGCGCCTGCGTCGCATCGACGTAGAAGCCGGCGCCACTGCCAAATTGCCAATTGTCCTTCTCGTCGGGAATGTCGGCGCCACGCGGACTGGTGTCGGGACAAACGACGATCAGGCCAAGCTCCGCGGCCATCCGCCTGTACTCGCCCTTGTCCATCACATTGGCATGGGTGCAGGTGAGGCCGGAGAGGTACCACACCACGGGGCAAGGCGTTTCACGGGCCCGCGGCGGCACAAAAACGGCAAAATTCATGTCGCAGGCGCAGGCATCCGAAGCGTGGGAATAGACGCCCTGCACGCCGCCGTGCGACCTGGCGGTGGAGATCATCTTCATCTGTTCTGACATGTGCTTTTTCTCCGCCAATTCAAAACGCCAACCATGGTGCTACGGCATCGGTCGGGATCGCGGCAACCCTGGAGGATGGACCATGATCCGGATTCCGTGGGATGACGCAAGTCACGCAAGACGTGGGCAAGCTCACGACCGGGAGGACAACGCGAAGTCAACGTCTCGGTCGTTCCCGCGCATCTGGTCCGGTTAGAGTTCCGCAATGTGTGAGGCGATGCTCGCCTCCATTGTCTCAACGATCCAGACTGGCGTGGTGGACACGCTCGCGGACCTCTTCGCGAGAAATGCCGGCATCCGCCAGTGTGCGGTCCGAAACCTGTCTCAAGCTCGCAAGCGTCTGGCGATAGGAAAGCCAGCGGGCGAAACGGCGTCGAAGTTCATACAGCATGATCGTCTCCTTTGGGTCAGTCGAAAGCGCAAAACATCCGCGCGAAAGGCACGCGCGATGGAAAGGATTGCGCTGGCTTCTGGGCCAGTCGAGGCGCTTTTCACTGTCCCAACAAGCAGGATTGTCCAACGCCTCCAATGCCCGCATACTTGCGCGTGATGCCCACTTCGCGCTACAGCCACGGTCGCAAGGAGTTTTTCATTTCTGCAAAATGGATATCGACTGGGACGATTTGAGATTGTTTCTCGACGTTGCGCGGCTGGGTGGCCTGAGCGCGGCGACGGGAACCACGCGCCTCAGCGCAGCCACCCTTGGACGGCGCGTCACCGCGCTTGAAAAGCAGATCGGCGAGCCATTGTTCGTGCGTCGGCAGACCGGCTACCGACTGACCCCGGTCGGTGAAGAACTGCTGCGGCGCGCCGAAGACGTCGAGGCAGCGATGCAGTCGCTGACCCGCTGGCGCCAAGGAAACCTGCCCGACCGCATTGTCCGCGTCTCGGCCGGGCCATGGACCTCGGCCTTCGTTTCCGCCCACATCGGCGAAATCTGGACGGTCGATGACGGCATGAGGGTGGAGTTCGTCACAACCACCGACCGGGTCGACATCGGCCGCCGTGCCGCCGACATCGGCATCCGTAGCGAGCGCCCGACCGAGCAGTGGCTGGCCGGCCGTCAGAGCGGCAAGGTCGCTCACGCCATTTATTCCGGACGCCACCTGATCAATGGCATCGCCGCCGGCCTGTTCGTCGGCGTCACCGGCGACGGGGCAAACATTGCCTCGGCGCGATGGCTACAAGCCCATCACGGCGACCGCATCGCCGTGCGCGGCAACAACACCCATTCGGTGCGCGAACTGGTAGCCGCCGGCGCCGGGCTTTCGATCTTTCCGTGCTTCGTCGGCGACAGCGATCCACGGCTGGTTCGCGTCGCGCAGCCCATCCCCGAACTCGAAACCGACCAATGGATCGTCACCCATCACGAGGAACGTCACTCCCCGCCGGTACGAAAAGTCGCCGACCGGATTGCCGCCTTGATGCGAGCACACCAGCCGCTGTTTCGCGGCGAGACGCCGATCCGGTAAGCCGCGTGATGTAGACCGTATCGGCTGGCCCCGACGCGCCGGTTGCCGTAGGCGTCGAACCGCGGGGAACGTGAAGCCTGACGACATCACACCCAGGATCACCGCGCCGATGACCGGCCCCGCCCACCCCCGCAAGCAAGTGACGTTCCGCCGATCCGGCTGCGGCGATAGCATCGAGTTCATACATGTTTCCCATGCCGGATTGAGCCGTCCGCGCGCTGCGGCAATGCTCAAAACATGAAATTACATGGCAATCTCAACAAATTACGGAAGTAGCCAATGGTACCGTTGGCCGGGATCGCCCGCGATCCTATGAGTGGGCCCACCGTTCGACTTCGTCAGCATGGGTGGGCCGGCACGCCGTGGTCCTTTAGCCGCTCTTCCAGCGCCGTCAGATAGCCAGAGACTCGCGGATGGACATAGCCGTTGAGGACAGCGGTCGAGCTGCGTTCGTACTCGCGGATAACCGGCCAGACCTCGGCCGAGGAGAAAACGAACAGGTCGGGCGCAAGACGCGCGATGGTTGCCTTCACTGAAGTTTCCTGAGCGGCATTGCGCCAGGAATGGAAGAAAGACACGATGATCCCTTGCGCCCCGTTCGCTTTCGCCACTGCCTCTGCCCTTTCCACCGCCGCGATGTCCGGCGCCTGGGATTCGCTCCCATCGGCACGCATGCGGGCCGGAATGCCGAAAACCATGTCGCGCGAGATCAGCGGGTCCGGCCGCGAGCAGAACAGGGAATACATGTCCGGCATGCGAAGCCGCGCCAGTTCGATGACATCCTCGAAGCCGGCATTGGTGAACAGCGCGAGCGGTGCGCCCTTGCGCTGGATGATGGTGTTGGCGTGACCGAGCCGCTGCCGCATCGGATCCTGCCGGTGGTCGGCATCTGGACCCGCGACAAGGACCATGGCGCCTATCTGCGTCAGGTCGAGCGGGGCAATATCGTGTTCGGTGGCGCGGCCGAAAGGGTGCCGGTGGACCTCGATCCAGGCCATGCGACGGCCGATCCCATGCGCCTTCCTTTACAACTGCGCGCGGTCGCGCGGCTGCTGCCGGCAATCGCGCAGGTCGCGGTCATCCGCACCTGGTCTGGCTGCGAGGGCTATATCAGGGACATGTTGCCGATCATGGGACGCTCGGCGACGACGCCAGGCCTGTTCCATGCCTTCGGCTTCAGCGGACACGGCTTCCAACTCGGCCTGGGTGTGGGCGACGCCATGGCCGAGCTCATCACGACCGACCGTTGCGAAACGCCGCTTGACGATTTCAGGGTCGATCGCTTCGGCCGCGCCGCCTGAAGAAGCAACTGTCGATATCCATGGCAGTCATTCCTGCGGCCCCGCCCACTCACCAAAAGCGGAGATCGCCAATAGACAGGCGACAGGCAGTTGTGCGCCCGACATTTTGGCTCGAACGACGGGAGTCGATCCTGATGGGGCGGCCGCTCAGCATCCCGGCACCACTGCCGAAAGCGGACGTCGTTGACAGCGAGATTTATCGCGGCAGAGCACAGCCTTCGGAGGCGGCTAGTTTGGTTTGGTTTTATGGGTGAGTGATCGCTCTACATGACACGGAAGCCGCAACCTGCCACCAAGCTCTCGCCAGGGCCAAGCACCGACAATCCATTCCATTTTTCGATCGAGCCGCGGTTGTGAGCATCGACGACATGACTTACCGGCTCAAAACAGAAGAAGTTGCTCGCCCGCGATGGCGAATAGACCTGGTAGAAGTTCAGGGGCGGCGACGCTTCGATCCTGAGGCCACGATTTTGCTCCGGCCAACATATGGAAGCGACGCCGTCCCAGCCGGCAAAGGCATTGTTTATCCATCCACCTGGCAAGGCGGTCGGCGTGCCGAAATCCCAATCGGGACGGGTTTTGACATCCACGAACCCGTCGGGAAGATGGTCGGGCCGTTCGAGGCAGACCTGTGACGCCGGGGCGTGAAGCGTTGTCCGTGTGGTTCTGGGCAACCATGGATGGATTCCAAGCCCGAACGGAAGCCTGACCGGCGCGCGGTTGACGATTTGAAGCAGCAGTTCGAGCGCCTGTCCAGTCAGAGCGTAGCTCACCTCCGCTCGGTACCGATACGGCCCGGGTCCCCCGCTGATCAGCGACAGCCTGGCTTGGTCCGGCGTCAGGCTGTCGACATTCCATGCGCTTGAAAATCCATTGCCGTGAATGGGAAACGGCTCGCCGGCAAGGTTGGGAAGCAGTTCGTGGAATTTGGCGTCGAAGGTAAAGCCGCCGCTCGAGATGCGATTTGACCAGGGCAGGAGCAAATTGCAGGCGAGATCAAAGGGGTTCGAACTCCCGTGCTCCGGCCACGGCCTGAACAGCGGCACGCGGCCATGGTCGAACCGCGCCAGACCGGCCCCAAGCGACGGAACAATCTCGGCGGACAGGTCGCCGCTTCGAATTTCAATGGTCTCAATCATTCAGGAGGTATCGGCCTTGGCAGCGGCGGCCGGCTGTTGATGGCGACCCTTGCGGGCGACAGCGAGAAGGTCATTCGACGCGATGCCGATCAGCGCTTTCATCTGGTCATGCGCGTCGTCGACCCTGCGCATGCGGATGGCCTCCAGCACGTCGCCATGCGCGCTCAGCGTCTGCTGATAGTTGGCGGTGGCCGATGTGGTCAATCGGAAGGAGAAGCTCAGGGCCGCCGCAAGCATGTTGCCGAGATTGGCGAAAACCGGGTTGCGGCTGGCGCGCAGGATGGCGGTATGAAAGCGGACGTCGGCGTCGAGACAGGCGGCGAGGTCATCTTCCGGCGCGATGCGCATGGCCTCGTAGGCGGCTTCGATCACCGCGAGATCGCCCGAGGTCGCCATCTTCGCCGCAAGCTGGGCGGCGGCTGGCTCGATGACCAGCCGCGCCTCGATCAAGCCGCGAACAAAATCGAGATCGGGCTCGATATCGCGCATCCATTCGAGAACCTGCGCATCCAGCCTGTTCCATTCGCTCGACACACGCACTCGGGTGCCTGCCCGCTTGCGCGCCTCGATCAATCCCTTGGCCGAAAGCGTCAGCAGCGCATCGCGAAGCGCTGTGCGGCTGGCGCCGTAGATGACACACAGTTCAGCCTCCGTCGGCAGCAGCGCGTGCTGTGCATAGGTGCCGGCGAGAATCCGCTGCCCGAGATCGCGGGCGATACGATCCTTCAGGGATGACGTGGCGCCATCCCCGGC
Organism: Mesorhizobium sp. M1406; assembly: GCF_040317555.1. Taxonomy (NCBI): domain Bacteria; kingdom Pseudomonadati; phylum Pseudomonadota; class Alphaproteobacteria; order Hyphomicrobiales; family Phyllobacteriaceae; genus Mesorhizobium; species Mesorhizobium sp. M1406. The sequence continues at coordinate 38,055 of NZ_JAMYKW010000038.1, forward strand.
GGACGGATCCTGCTTGCCTTGACCAATCGAAGCGGTCACCGCGTCCATAGTCATGTCCTGTTCAAGTGGTACTCGGCAATCACCACAGCAAGGATCAGCAGCGAGCCTTTTGCAAGCAATTGATAAAAGGTTGGTACCGACGTCAGTATCATTCCGTTGTTGAGCACGCCAATGATGGCGACGCCGAGCAGCGCCCCGACAATCGTTCCCTTGCCGCCCTGCAAGGCGCAGCCACCCAGAACCGCCGCTGTAATGGCCTCGAGTTCCAGGCCCTGCGATCCGGATACAGGCTGCCCCGAGCCGGTGCGGGCGGCCAGCAGGATCCCGGCCAATCCGGCGGCAACGCCGCTCATGATGTAGATGCCGACGCGGTAGCGGTTGATGTTGATGCCGGAGAAGCGAGCGACAACGGGATTGCCGCCGAGCGCATAGATGTTGCGGCCGACGATCGAGCGCGCCAGAAAGAGATGGAACACGATCGCGGTCAGAACAAGAATCCAGATCAGCAGCGGCAGGCCGAGGATCCGCCCAATGCCTATGAACCGGAACGTGTCGCTGAAGATGGCGATTGACTGCCCATCGGACATGATGAAGGCGATGCCGCGAAAAATCGCCATGGTGCCGAGCGTGGCAATGACCGCATTGACCCGTCCGTAGGTGATGATGATGCCGTTGACGAGACCAGCAAGACCGCCAAGGACCAGGCCGGCAACGATGCCCGCCGACGGCGACCCGGTCGCCTGGATGGCCATTGCAGTCGATACGGTGGTCAGTCCGACAGTGGCGCCAACGGCGATATCGAGGCCGCCGGCGACAATGACCACGGTCTGGCTCATAGCCAGCACGCCGAGGATGGTGATGCCGAGACCGATGTTGAGCAGGTTTCGGCTGGAGAAAAACACATCGCCGCGCAGCGAACCGAAGATGACGACGAGAATGGCGAGCGCGACCAGCAGGCTGATATTGTGGACGCCAAGGCGCTCCACAAGGCGCGAGGAAGCGCCGCTGGCGTCGGTCTGCGCTTTCGAGGCGCGAAGCTCGAGGCTATTCATTGGATGTGGTCTCCGAGCGCTGGTGCAGATTGCGGCATGGCGTGTTTGAGGATCGTCGCCTCGTCGATGTCGGGCCGGGACAATTCGGCGGTGATCCGGCCTCCTGCCATGACCAGAACCCTGTCGGCGAGGCCGATCAGTTCCGGCATTTCCGAAGAGATCAGCATGATGCCGATCCCGCTTGCCGCGAGTTCATCGATCAGTCGATAGATTTCCGCCTTGGCGCCGATGTCGATGCCGCGGGTCGGTTCGTCGAGGATGAGCAGCATCGGCTGCCGGGCAAGCCAGCGCGCCAGAACGACTTTCTGCTGGTTGCCGCCCGACAGCTTTGAAACCTGTTCGTCGAGATTGGGAGCCTTGATCGACATTTTGGCTGCCAGCGGCGAGACAATCTCCAGCGCCTTGCGCCGGTTGAAGAAGCCGAAGCTCGACGTCTTGTCGGGCACGCAAAGTGCTGCGTTGTCGAGAATGCTTCGAAACAAAAGCAGCGCCTCGTGCTTGCGGTCCTCGGGGGCAAAACCGATGCCGGCGACGATCGCCGCATGCGGACTGTTGGGGAGAACGGACACACCGTTCATGGCTATGGTGCCGGCCAGACGCCGGTCGTAGCCGACAATCGCCTTTGCCAGTTCGGAGCGACCCGCGCCCATGAGGCCGGCGATGCCGAGCACTTCGCCGCGACGAACCCTGAGGCTGACATCGCTGACGCGGTCGGTGGTCAGGCCCGACACCTCCAGCAATTGTTCCCCCGACCGCCACGTCTCGCGGGTGAACAGGTCGGCAATGTCGCGGCCGACCATGAGCTTGGCAATGGTCTGTTCGCTGGCGCCGGCCGCCGGCGAATCGTCGACCAGCCGACCGTCGCGCAAAACGACGATGCGGTCGGCAAGGTCGATGATCTCGTTCAGCCGGTGCGAGATGTAAATGATCGATGTCCCATCTTTGCGCAGTCGGCGGATGACTGAAAACAGACGGCGCGCTTCGTCATCGGTCAGCGACGAGGTCGGCTCGTCGAAAGCGATCAGGCGGCCGCCGGCGTGGATGGCGCGCATGATCTCGATCATCTGGCGTTGCGCCGGGCCGAGTGTGCCGCAGAGTTGCCGCGGCCGCATGTCCTGCTGCATGCCGAAGATCGCAAGCACCCGGTCGGTCTGCTCCTCGAGCTTGCGCCAGTCGAGCAGGACGCCTGCCAGTCGCGGCAATTCGCCGACGAAAATGTTCTCGGCCACCGTCAGGTTCGGCACGATCTCCGGCTCCTGGTGGATGACGCGTATTCCAGCCCTGTGGCTGTCGCGCGGTTCGCCGAAAACGATCGGCGTGGAACCGTGCCGCACGGTACCGGTGTCCGGTCCGAACACGCCCTCGAGAATGCGCATCATCGTCGACTTGCCGGCGCCGTTCTCACCGACCAGAGCGAGCACCTCGCCTGGGCGGAAAGCAATCGAGACGGTGTCGAGCGCCTGCACGACGCCAAAGCGCTTCGATACCTTGTCGAGCGAGAAGAATTCCGGTTGTGTCAAAGCTCACTCCCTGGAAATACGTGCAACTGAACAGCGTCATGCGCCTTTCGGCGCAAGAACCCAACCCGGTTCACATTCAGACCATAGCCCTGTAGTCCGAGGCAAAATTGTCGGCGGTGATGTATTCCGGGTCGGTGAAGGATTGAACCGGCAGCTGCGTTCCATCCTTGATCGAGGCCAGCAGGATCTTTACCGCCAGCGCGCCATGGTTTGCAGAGTTCAGCCACATCGTACCACGAAATGCCGAAGGCTTTCCTGATCCGAAGGCATCACAGGCGCGACTGCCGTCAATGCCGATGCCCATGCCCTGGTCCGGGGTGTAGCCGGCGTTTTCCAGGGCACGCGCCCCACCCAGCACGCCGTCGTCATTGCAGGAATAGAAGATCCAGTTGGTGACGCTGGGGTTGGCGGTCAAGGTGGTAGTCATCACGTCGATGGCATTGACCATCGTGTTGTCGTAGGGAACGCGAACGATATTGCCGGGCTTGAAGTCGGGCACCGCCTTCAGGAACGCCTCCTCGGCGCCCTTGTTGCGCTGCATGCAGGTGTCCGCCTTGCGGTCCTCTATCGAGGCGATGCGCACCTCCTTGCCGGCCCAGCCGTCGGCCTTGTAGAGCTTGGCCAGCTCCTCGCCCACGCGCGCGCCGATGTTGTACGCATTCATCCCGACATAGGGGACCTGGGTGCCGTCCTGGTAGTAGATGTCGTCGTCGACCGCCACCAAAGGAATTTTCGCTGCCTTGGCTTTCTCGGCGATGACCGGTCCCAGCGCCTTGTCGGGAACGACGATGGCGATGCCCTTGACGCCGTCACCGACCATTGTATCGAAAGTGGTGATCGTCAAATTGGCATCGAACTGGACGTCCTGCGATACGAAGGTGGCACCGGCCGCCTCTGCCGCTTTCTTGGCGCCGCCGACTTCGGCGACGAACCATGGATGGTCGCCCATCTTGTTGATGTAGCCGATCTTGATGTCGTCGGCGCTGGCCGCGCCAGCCATCAATCCGGCGGCCAGTATCACCAATGTTGCCAATGCCTTGGTCGTCGTTTTCATGTGGATCCTCCCTGCTTGGTGGTTGTCAGTCGTGGTAGAGAACCGAGCGTCCACCATCGATGATGATCGTCTCGGCATTGATGAACGGCGCTTCGTCGGAAGCGAGGAAAACGGCCGTCATTGCAACCTCGTCCGGCCGGCCAATGCGCTTGGGCGGATGAAGGTCGTAGGCCCGCCGCTTCTCCTCGGCGGGGTCTGGAAATGTGTTCCAGTAGGCTTCCGTGATCGGCGTCTCGACATAACCGGGGGCGATCGCGTTCACGCGGATGCCGCGCGCCGCATATTCGATGGCGAGCGAGCGGGTCAGGCCGACAAGCGCATGTTTGGCAACTGGATAGGGAAATGTGTGTGGAATGATCTTGAAAGCGTGGCAGCTGGCTATGTTGACGATCGATCCCGAACCGTTCGCCAGCATGGTCGGCAGAACGGCCTTGGCGCAGAACCATGCGGCCTGGAGGTCGAGCTTCAGGCAACGGTCCCATTCCTCCTCCGGCATCAGCAGGGGTTCGTGAAAGACGTTGGCGCCGGCATTGTTGACGAGAACATCGACGCCGCCATAGGCCGCGATCGTGCTGGCGACCATGTCGGCTACCGCCGATTGGTCCGTGACATCGATTTCAACGAAAAGGGCGTCGGCACCCTGGGCACGCAACGCGTCGGCGATTGCCTTTCCGCTTGCCGCATTTAGTTCGGCGATAATGGTCTTTGCCCCCTGCATGGCGAAGGCCTGGGCGGTGGCGGCACCAATGCCCTGTCCGGCGCCGGTGATAATTGAGATCTTTCCCTGAAGCCTGCCTGTCATGGCGCTCACCAATCGACCACGGTGCCGTCGGGCATGACCGCGTTGCGGGCATGCAGCACTTCCTGCTTGAAGGGGTGGCGCGCTATGACGTCCTCATCGACGGTGACGCCAAGTCCCGGCAGTTCGGGCACGTCCCAGCGACCTGGTTTGCGCTGGATCGGCCAGGTCACGACGTCGTCGTACCAGGCGACCGCGCCGGACATCTCCTCCTGGATGATGACGTTCGGCGTCGATATGCCGAAGTGAAGTGCTGCGACGCCGGCGATCGGGCCGAGCGGGTTGTGCGGCGCAAGGCCGATGCCCGCCGTTTCCGCCAGGGCCGCGATCTTCTTGGTCTCGAGCAGGCCGCCGGTATGGCAGATATCGGGCTGGGCAATGTTGAAGGCGCGCGCCGCGATCGAGTGGGTGAACTCGCGGCGCCCGATCAGCCGTTCGCCGGACGCGATCGGTACCGCCGATCGCGCGGTGATATGCGCCAGGCCGGCGACATCTTCAGGCGGCACCGGTTCTTCAGCGAACAGGATGCGGGCCGGCTCGATCGCCTTGAGATAGTCCATTGCCGCGTTGACGGAGGCCGGGCGTCCGTGAAAATCGACCATGATGTCGATATCGGGACCGACGGCTTCGCGCAGCGCGCCAACCATGTTTGCAACGGCGTCCACCGCCTTCGCGGGCGAGACGTAGTGGGTGTAGGGAATGCAGACGACCTTGATCGCGTCGTAGCCAGCCTGCGTCACGATGCGTCCGCGTTCGACGATCGCGTCGGCGGATCCCGTCTCATAGACCGCCTTCATGTCACCTAGGCCGAGATGCGTGTAGGTGCGCAGATAGTCGCGAACCTGGCCGCCGAGAAGCCGCCAGACCGGGACGCTCAGCGACTTGCCCAGGATGTCCCAAAGTGCGATCTCAATGCCGCTGACGGCTGACATTCCCTCGACGCCAAGACGCCAGAAGCCATGGCGCGTCAGGATCTGGTAGCACTGTTCGACATTGCGCGGATCCTGCCCGATGAGCAGTGCCTCGAGGTCCTGCAGCGCGCCGACAACGGCACGCGTCTTCCATTCCAGCGTCGCCTCACCCCAGCCAAACAGACCGGGCTCGTCGGTTTCGACCCGAACGAAAACCCAGTTGCGCATTTCCGCATTGCAGACCAGAGCCTTGATGGCCGTAATTTTCATTGATCCTCCCATATGTCGTCTTTTTTCACAACATTATGTATGATTTATTCTTGTTAATATGTACAAGTCAAGTGCGGCATGGCCGGCCTCATGTCGTATTTTTGCTGCACGTGCCGGCAATTCACTACCATTAGATCCAGGATGGTCAGCAGCGAATGACCGCGGCAGGCGCAAAGCGCACTGCAGGCCGCCCCAGCGGCCGGCCCACTGAGCCATGCATGTCGATGAAGAGGCCGGCCGTTGCGAGGAAACGGTGCCGTTGAAGCGCGAATATCACTCCATTCTTCGGCTGGTGTGATCGATCGACCTGACCCAACGACCCCTGCTGCAGAAGGAACCGAAGTGGCGCGGCATCGTTGATCTTTACGATACTAGATCAAGTTGCAGACGGGGCTTCAAGTTGACGATCTTGATGCTTCCGATGGACCGATTTTATGGCTCGCAGGGCCATCGAGCCGGCGCAGGCAGGGTCGCCATCGCAGAGTGTGGCGCCATCACCTGTGGAGGCACAACCGGCGCTTGGAGACAGGGCCCGCGCAAACGCTGGCGGTCGCCTTTGGGTCATCGCCGCGGCGGTTCCGCTCCTGTTCATGATCAGCGGGCTTGTCATTCGGTATGCTGCGTTCCATTCAGTCTCGGCAGTACCAGGCTTCGAAGCTTATGCGCGTGCGCTCTGCAGGTGGGACTGCGCGTGGTATGTGGACATTTCCGAACACGGCTACGAGCGTTTTCCCATTCCAGGCCAAAGCAACGTCGGACGCTGGGGCTTCTTTCCATTGTATCCCATGCTCGTGACGACTCTTCGGTTTGCTTTCCCTTTTCCCACGATTCTGATCGCGACGATCACCTCGATTGCATGCAGCTACGCCGCCTGCCTTGTGGCATGGCCACTTCTGGAGAAGAACATGCGCGCTTATATGCTGTATTGCGCGTTCCTGCTTAGCGGCCCGTTCTCCTTCCACTTCACCACGTTCCTTACCGAACCTCTTTTCGTGCTCCTGACTTCGTGCGTCTTTTTGGCACTCAAGCGCTCCAACTACCTGGCCGCTGGCGTTTCATGCGCTTTGCTGTCGGCAACGAGGCTGGTCGGGGTCCTTGCTGTGTTTGCAACCGTCATCCAAATGTTCGAGCAGCACCGCCAGCAGGGCGGGTCGGCGGTGTCTTTGCCGCGATGGGTGCTTGGTCGTCCGGATATGCTCGTAGCTATCTTCATCTCGCCCGCCGGCTTGTTTGCTTACATGCTCTTTTTGTATCTCACTGTCGGGGACGGGTTTGCGTTCTTGCACGTCCAGCGCGCGTTTGGGCGGGTTACTGGCGATCCGCTCCTTTTTCTATGGGACGGTCTCGCAGCTGTGCCGACAAAAGGACGGCTGCCCACGGCGCCGCAATGGAGCGCGCTCGCAGCGATCATAGGGCTGACCCTATCGGTCGTTCTGGCGGCTCGCAGGCGATATGGCGCTGCGCTCTTCTGTGCGAGCAGCATCATCCTGCCGTTGATCACCAACCTGGCTTCCATGGTTAGATACGTCATTGGGCTTGCGCCGCTGATGATCTTGATTGCCGAGCTGCTGTCGGTATCGAAGCTGACCTATCTCGTGACTTTGGCTCTTTTCCTGAGCGCATGTTATTTCATGACTGTGGCGTGGATTGGAGGCTATCTTGCCCTGGTCTGACAGCCTGTCACCCTTTGGCCGTGCTGCCTCGACTGGCGGCTACGCGCTGGCGTTGGTTCTGGCCGTGTCCGAGATCATCATCCTCGCACTCGCTCTCAATCCAGATGTCAACGCCGATTATCGGGCCTATTACATCGATCGCACGACGACGTGCCTCAATCGCGATGCGGTTGGCAGCTACACTCCTGGCCAGACGGTATCGTTCCGGTCCGACGGCGCCAAACAAGCAGCCGGCATGATGGTCTGCGGTTGGTCGGGCCCGGTAGGCGACGGAACCCATTCGCTGGGCGAGACCTCTCGGCTGAGACTGGAAATGCCTTCCGTTCGCGACGGGCTTACGGCAACGCTACAAATGTCCGCCGTCATTCGTCCACCACAGACCACTCAAAGGGTAATGATCTCGGTGAACGGAGTTCGGGTACACGAGGTAACACTGTCGAGCAAAGACCCGACGACGATCTCGTTCGCGATCCCGCACGCAGCGTTTGCCAGCGCAAAGGTACTCGAAGTGACTTTCGACTATCGCGACGGGATTCCGCCAAGCCCGGCCGCCAGCAAGATCTACAAACGCGCCATTAAATTGGTATCGTTCCGGCTGGACGCCGGCTAGAGCACTTCACCGTTTTGCGGAAACGGTGAAGTGCTCTAACTCTTTGTTTTGACGCAATTCCGGACGGAAAACCGCTTCACAATTTTCTGGAGTTGCCCTATTTCAGCAGCACAACAGTTCCGTGATTATCTCATATGCCTGCACCTCCCGGATGGAGGACAGCCGGCGTTGGCAATAGATCGGGAAGTCGCGTGCCTCCTCGCCGCTGCTCGGCAGCCAATCGCGATAAAGGCAGAGCGCGGCGGGCTCGAGATCATTGGAGCCGTGCTTCAGCAAGCGGCTTTAGAACGGAAATCTTTCTGGCGGATCACGCGTCAGCCATCGCCGGACTGATCGGGAATGTGTTCTGCAAAAACCCATCGGTCGAGCACGACGAAATTGATCGCGGGCACAAGCAAGCAGGTAATCATGATGGGAAAGATGAGCGGCAGGCCCAGCTTCGCCGTCAAAAGCGCAGGCGCGCCATAGGCGATGGCCAGGCCGATCACCGCCAGCAAGAGAAATCGCGGAGCCTCTGATCTATGCGACCCGCGCGACATGAAGGTTACTGACCTGTGCGCGAGATAGGAAAACAACGCCGCGGCTGCGTAAGCTGCAAGGGACGCTCGGACGGGGCTGAAGCCGAACCGTTCCGATTTGACAAAGGCGGCCGCCAAGGCAGCATACAGGATTGTGGCGGCGATGCCGACCAGGCCGAAGCGCGCCAGAAGCTTTAGGGCGGAGCCGCCGGCAGACCGATGTTCAGACGCGCGCACTACACGCATACTGGGCTCCAAGCGGCAGCGGCGCGAGGGCACGCTCAACCTTTCTGGCGAACCCGCCGGTCGACGGGAGCAGCAGGAAGTGCTCGGATCGAACCTCCCTGAAGCCTGCTTGTCGAAAGAGGGCCGCTGCTTTGACCGCGTTGAGCAGGACCGCGTCTTGGTCGAACGGACACCGGAGCACCGCCAGACGCGTCAGCGGATTATAGGGATTGTGCTCGATGATGCAGGCGACGCCGCCTTGCCGCACGACGCGTCGCATCTCGCGAAAAAAATCGAGCCAGGATGCGGGCGAAACATGATGAACAACACAACTGGCAAAAGCCAAGTCGAACACGCAGTCGTCATAAGGCAGGCCCGTCGTGGTGCATGTCCTATAGACGACGCCCGGATTGTCCTCGCTGGCGCGCTGGATCGACCCTTGCGACACGTCGCAGCCATCCAGGCGCTCGAAAGCGCCGTCTAGATAAGGATGGAGCGAACCGACACCGCAGCCCACATCAAGCGCCCGCACCATGGCTCCCCGCCGACGAAGTCCTCGCTCGGCGACTAGGCGCCGCAGCAAGTCGGCCTTTGCGACCAAAAAGAAATCGTGCTTGAGTCCGGAAAAGCGGATCGACCCATCGATCGTCTCTCCGTAACTGGATCTATAGCTGTCGAAGAGTTCGGACACCGGGAGCGACTCCGTTCTTGGGCTTGCGAAACGATCTCCGGCGCCCACCAGCGATGGCACGCACCGGCTCGTCGAAGCCGGTAAGCCGATCGATCACGTAAAGAGGGCGGCGTTTCACCTCGGCGTGGATGCTACCGACATAGAGGCCGACCACGCCGGTCATGAAAAGATTGATGCCACACAGGAACGATACGATCACCACGGTGGACGTCCAGCCGGCAATGACGCCGGTTTCAAAAATCCAGGCGAACACGGCATAAGCGCCAAAGGCCAGCGCAAGTGCGGAAATGGCCGATCCGCCCCAAAGCGCAAAGTGGAGCGGCTTTTCCGAGAAGCTGACAACGGCGTGGACGGCAAGGTGCATCATCTTCCAGAAAGGGTATTTGGTCTGGCCGATGGTCCTCGGGGGGCGTTCGAATGGCACCCCCGCTTGCTTGAATCCCATCCAGCCGAACATGCCCCTGACGAAGCGATCGTGTTCAGGCATGTGTCTGAAGACATCCAGCGCATGGCGGCCGACCAGGCGGAAGTCCCCGACGTTGCGCGGGATGTTGACCGGCGTCATCTTCTCCAGGAAACGGTAGAAAAGATCGGCGCTAAGCCGCTTGAACCAGGATTCGCCCTCGCGCTTGACACGGCGGGCGTAGACGATCTCGAAACCTTCCTTCCACTTTGCCACGAGATCAAGAACGACCTCCGGTGGATCTTGCAGGTCGGCATCCATGACGATGACGGCATCCCCCTCAGCAGCATCCATGCCAGCCGTGATCGCAATCTGGTGTCCGAAATTTCGGGAAAGCTCGATAAGCCGGAAGCGAGGTTCGGCGGTGACCACCCGCCGAAGGTATTTGACGCTGCCGTCATGGCTACCGTCATCGACAAAAATCGCCTCGGTCTCTCCGTCCAGCCGACTGATCAGTGACCGGATCCGTTCGATCAGTCGCGGCAGCACTTGTTCTTCATTATATATCGGCAGGACCAGCGAGTAGCGCGGCGACGCGTTCACTCCCGTCCCGACGCTTTGGATCACAGAGGCTCGCATGCGGATGAAAATGAAACGCCCGCGCCAAAGTTCCATAAGGCATAGCTAATTTAGAAAATTTTAGATATGGCGAGTCCGGGGAAAGACAGGCGCGCTGCTGGCACCTGCTCAAAACTCAATAGTCCATATCTGCAGCCTCGTCGCGACCGCGAACCGCCTGAGGCAACCACAAAATCTCTAATCCGCGAGACCGCCGTCGCGATGTTCAACGGCATGAATGATCGCTTCATAAACGCTACCGATCTCTTCATCGATCTCCTGAATTGGGATGCCTTCGACGGCCGCCGCCCGCAGGGCCTGGTCTGCCATATCGGTTACAAGCCGGCCCGGGTCGTCGGTTGGCCCTTCCGGCATGTGTTCGGAAATCCATTTGTATAGAAAGTCGGCACCGCGGCTGCTCATGGCGATTGCTGGATAACGACCTCTGCCGAGACAAACCTAGGATGGGGAACAGACAATGTCAGGCCTTTCGAAATAGCCTCGGGCGCGAGGTGACGTCTCACCCTCTTCGGGTTGCATGCCTACCCTATGTTCGTTGACGGGCATTCCGCGCTTCCAGCCGGTATAGAGGAGAGCAGGCTGGCAGCGAAGGAAAGTGGCGAGGGTTCGCAGCTTTTCGCGCATTGCCGTTCAGCGGCACCGCGATGGAATAATCGCGGTGCCGCGCACAGCTAGCAGTTCGCGTCAGTCTGCGGATCGCACGCCTTGTTTTTTTGCTTCTGTGGCTTGGGCTTGGCCGCCTGCTCGGGCTCGGCTTGCTGCTGCTCGGCGGCGGGCTGCTCCTTGGCCTTCGGCTTCTGAGGTTTGGCCGCCTGTTCCGGCTCGGTCTGCTGCGGCTCGGCGGCGGGCTGCTTCTTGGCCTTCGGCTTCTCAGGCTTGGCCGCCTGTTCCGGCTCGGCCTGCTGCGGCTCGGCGGCGGGCTGCTTCTTGGCCTTCGGCTTCTCAGGCTTGGCCGTCTGTTCCGGTTCGGCCTGCTGCTGCTCGGCGGCAGGCTGCTTCTTGCCCTTCGGCTTCTCAGGCTTGGCTGTCTGTTCCGGTTCGGCCTGCTGCTGCTCGACGGCGGGCTGCTTCTTGGCCTTCGGCTTCTCAGGCTTGGCCGTCTGTTCCGGCTCGGCCTGTTCGGTCTTTGCTGCGCCTTCGGTCGGCTTCGATTTCCGGCCAGCCTGAACCTGCTTCACCTCCTCAATGTCTTTGAGCTTGGCTGGTTTGACCTTGGGGTCGGCTTTCACCTCACCTTCAAAGACCGCGACCGTATTATTTTCCAATTTGCCGGACTGCTCGGGCGCGTCGGTCTTGCTGACCTTGACGGCAGTCACCTTCTGGTTCGTCGCCTTTTCGATTACATCAACATCAATGACTTTGTTGATCATCACGTTGTTCTGGATCGTCACGTCGCCGGCCGGCTCGGCCGCCTCGGCAATGCGCACAAACTCGGACTCATCACGGATAACGACGACAGAAACGTCCGCAGCAAGGAATTCGCGGGTGGGGACCACCACCCAGTAATAATCCGGCGTGGTGTCGAAGGTTATCTCGATTGAAATCAAATCCGGATCACGGCGCGGCGGCAGCGGAGCCCAAATGATGTGCTCCCTGTCACGACGCCAGCTCACCCATGCTGGCGCCCAGCGAGTGCCCGGAACCCAGTACCAGCCGATATCGTCGGCATAGCCCCATCGGCCGTAATGGTACGTCGCCCAACCGAATGGCTCGTCGGACACCCAGAGCCAGCCATACTGCTCGGTATAGACCCAGTGTCCAAGCGTATACGGACGCCAATCGTCAGGCACATCAACCGGCACGAAAACGGTCGCTCCGTGATACGAGATCCAATCGCCATGGGAAGACAGGTCTTCGTAGAATGTGCTGATCGAAATCTGGGTGGCGGCCCTTGCCTCGGACACAAGCGGCAATGGCGTAATCGGGTTGGGAATCTCGACGATCGTGAGCAGGCAGGCGGTTACACCGCCGAGCATCAGTCGCACTGCATTGTGGGCAAGGACGCGTTTCATCCCGTTTCCTCCGAAACAGATCGCCCTTCATATTGGAAACTCGCCGGCAATCGAATTGTTCCACCTTGCTAGCGTCGCCCGCATTCGCTCACGCAGCGGCTTTGGCATCGCACAATGATAAGGGATCAAACATCAGAGTTGCTTCATGAGGGGCACCAGGTCACCAACCGCCCTCACAAATCCGCGCCCGGAGATTGGAGGTGTTCCTGCTCGCAACCACGAAACTGTTTCCGCAAAGTCACATGAGGAGACAGCCATTTTCGGACCGCTCGATGCCGCGAAGAAACCCTGCAAGCCTATGTAGACAAAGCTTCCTGCTCCCACCAATCTGAGTAGCGTGGCAACGGCCATGAACAAATCGCTGCGTGCACACACACTGGGATGAGATACTATTTCAAACGAACCGCTGCGCCGGTTGCGCACCGATGATCATGTTCGACCTCGTCAAGCCGCGCGGGAGCAGAAACCTCATCGGCACCTCGAAGTCGACGGCCTCCGCGACCTGTCCGCATCCGCCACTATGGGCTGCTTGCCAGCGCCAACCGCAAGGCCAACATCGCGCGCGCTCGCGAACTGCTCGCCGCACCCCAG
>NZ_JAMYKW010000039.1:0-49849 GCF_040317555.1 Mesorhizobium sp. M1406
CCTCCAGCTCCAGCCAGAAGGTTGAATCAAATTCCAATCGATTTGGGAATCCCTTATCGACTCACCGTAATTTCATCCCGCTCTAGGTCGACCAACGCGCGATTCTCGGTGCAACTCCACCGCCTTCGTTGCCGCACGCGCTCGGGACGACGTCGGCTCTTTCGATGGTGATGTCCGTACCTGTACAGATCGCGACTCCGACATCGGCAGCGGCGAGCGCCGGTGAGTCATTTTGCATGCTGAAGACGCGCTCCAACCCGTTCATGGAGAAGACATCAGGCCCAGCCCGCGAATGTAAAGGCATTGATCGTCTGCAGAAAATTCCCCTCGCGCCAGCTGGCTTTGGCATTGTCCAAACGGCAGGCTCAACCGTGGCTGTTAAATTGCGGTTGCCAGCGCAGACAATAGGCCTGAATTCGGCGGACGATGACCGCCAGGAGAATCCCCACGATCATGAGCACAAAAATTGCGACCATCATTCCGGCGGCATCCGCGCGCGCTTCAGACTCGACGATCAATTTGCCGACACCGCGTTCTGACCCAATAAACTCGCCGACAATGACACCGACGAGCGCAAAGGAAACAGCCGGCGTCAACGATGCGAAAACCCATGCCAAGGCAGACGGTACGACGACAGTGCGAAGAATCTTTCCTTCACTTGCCCCAAGCAGCCGGGCGGCGGCGATCTGGTCCTGGTCGACCGCTCTTGTTCCCTCGTAAGTATTGAAAAAGACGACAAAAAACACCACGATCCATGCCGTAACAATCTTCGACATGTCGCCGATGCCGAACATCAGTATGATCAACGGCACCAAGGCAATACGCGGAATCGAATTGAGTGCAACGACGTACGGTTCGAATACCTTTGACAGGTAGTCGGAGCGCCCTAGGACCATCCCGACTACAACACCCGATATGGTCCCGCCCAGAAAGCCGAAAAAAGTGTTTTTCAAAGTAGCAAGTGTCGCCGACCAGAGATTGTTGGCGTTGTCATTGAAGCATTGCCCAATGCCTGAACGGTCCAGCATCGTACCCGCTTGATCCGCAAAGCAGCCAAGGCGGAGAAAGCTTTGCCATATCTCGGAAGGCCTGGAGACGAAATAGGGATCGAGAATGCTTGGCACTATATATCGCAATATCCCGATGCTCCTCAGGTCATAACCCCATTGCCAGATCGCTAGAATGGCAATGAGAATCGTAATTCGCCACGAGAACACTGCGATGACGTTCGGTTTCATTTCATTCCGCCTTGGTCTTCCTGAATTCCTCACCGAGCGAGTGCCAGATGTGAGAAAACATCTCAGCAAATTCGCGTGACTCGCGCAGCGCGACCGCGTCGCGCGGCCGCGCGAGGGGGACTTCAAAATCTTCCTTCAGCCGGCCAGGGCGTGCAGACAGAAGAATGATGCGATCGGCGAGCGTCAGGGCCTCGCCAAGATCATGTGTGACGAAGATCACAGTCTGGCGCCGCGCTTCCCATATCTCCAGGAGGATGCGATGCATCTCCAGTTTTGTATGGGTGTCCAGCGCTCCGAAGGGTTCGTCCATCAGCAGAATCTCTGGCCTGGTGATGAGGGTGCGCATCAGCGCCACGCGCTGGCGCATGCCTCCCGAGAGCATCCTCGGAAAGCTCTTGGCAAAATCGGCAAGGCCGACCATCTGCAGCGCTTTGCGAACCCGTTCCTGCCGTTCCAGCTTCGGGACGCCGTGGATTTCCAAACCATATTCGACATTCGCCTCCACGGTCCGCCAGGGAAATACTGTGTCGCGCTGGAAGATGTAGCCAACCTTCGGATTGACTTGGCCGAAGTTCATCTGCTGGCCGTCGATCAGGATCTCTCCGCTAGTCTTCTCAACAAGACCCGCGACCATGTTAAGGATCGTGCTCTTGCCGCAGCCGGACGGTCCAAGAAGAGCGACGAACTCTCCCTCAGCCACGTCGAAAGAAACCCGATCGACAGCGGTAAAGCCCGCACCAGCCGCACGAAAACTCTTTTCGAGGGCGCGCACCTCAATACGAGTGGTCCGCTGCCGCTGGGGCAGCGACGGGCTCATAACCGGCCGCATGATCGTCATCTCAGCCGAACCTTGCCTTTGCGGCAGCGACAAAGCGCGTATCGACCGCTTGTTCGAATGGGGTTGGGGGAATCTCCGTGGCCTTGCGAAACCAGACCTTCGCACCGCGCTCATAGTCTTCGGGTGCTATCGTGCCATCGTAGGCCCACGTGTCACGGTCGAACAACAGTTCAGTCTTGGCGAATTCCGGATCGATCCCACCATAATATTTCTTGGCGACCAGGCCGTAGACCTCGTCTGCGGGTGCCGTCTTCACCCAACGCATGGCCTGGTAAATGGCATTTACATATGCCTGAACCATTTCCGACTCGCGATCGATGGTATCCTGCAATGCATAGATGACGATCGAGGGAATGTTTCCGCCAAAGTCGCGCTGCCAGACGCCGTCGGCACGAACATCATAAATGGTCTTGCCAAACCCGCCACGTTCCGCCTGCAACTGCCAGGTCAGGGGCGTCATGAGCGCATCATATTGCTTTGATTGGAGACCGGCGAGCGAAGTCTTGCTGCCACCGCCAGCGATCCAATTCACCTTCTTGTCGAGGCCTCGCTTTTCAAAATAGTAGGAACCGAACATCCACGTTCCAGAACCGATAGCAGTGGCTGCAATCACCGGTTTTGAGCCATCCGGCTTACTCATATTGGCCAACAGGTCAGGGGTCGTCACACCTTGCTCGTAAAGATCCGCCCTGACCACCATGTTTGCAGTCGACGCGACCACTTGGGTCGCCATGATCATCTTGGCGGGCTTGCCGCGGTTGGTCAGCTGCAGCGGATGGCTCGCATCGCCTTGTCCGAAAGTGGCTTGCCCGGCGGCGACCATTTGCCGGGCGAGCGAGCCCGCATCGAGCGGTGTCAGGGTCATATCCAGCCCCTCAGCTTTGAAAAAGCCTTTCTCCAGGGCAACAGCGCTAATCGCATAGATCGGAGTCGTGGATCCGTATGTTATCGAAGCGCTGGATGCGGCGAATACTGATTGCCTGGTAGCGAGTACAAAGCCGATGCTGCCTGTCGCTGCTAGCAAATGCCTGCGTGTGATCATAACTTCCTCCCTTGGTGTCTATGCGAATGCCAATAAGGGTGGCCGATCTCCTCCAGATCAGGCCCGCCAATCCATTGTGTTGGGCGGCTTCGCCCGCGCGATGGCGCCGTAAAGCTGTTCACCGGGCATTTCCGATTCCGGAATAGCGCGCACCGCCGTCAGCGCATCCATGTCGATTCCAGTTCGGAAACCCATTGTCTCGCAGAGATAGACGAGATCCTCGAAGACAATGTTGCCAGTTGCGCCCGGAGCGAACGGGCAGCCCCCAAGACCACCGAGCGAACCGTCAAGAATTCGAGCGCCTGCATCGAGTGCCGCCGAGGCGTTGGCAATAGCCATCCCGCGTGTGTCGTGGAGATGAACGAGAAACGGTCGATCGCCGCAGAGCCTCTTCATTTCAACGCATAGTCCGCCGACCTGCCTCGGTCCGGCAAAACCCACAGTATCAGCGATTCCGATTATATCGGCCCCTGCCTCGAGACACGCCTCGGCGAGATGCAGCACTTCTGCTGGATCGACGGTGCCTGCGATCGAGCAACCGAACGCCATGGCAATCCCGGCATTAACAAGCGGCTTGCCCTGCGATTGATTGCGCAGCTCGACCACTTTGCCGACAAGCTTGACTGCAGCGTCGCGTGATCGGCGCATGTTCGCCTGGCTGTGTTCCTCAGTTGCCGAGACGACGCAGACGATTTCGTCAACTTCGGTTTCGAGTGCATCTATTGCGCCTCGCTCATTGAGAGCCAGCCCCATGGAAAACGCACCCTCAAGGCGAGCAACTGTTTTGATCATCTCGCGAATGTCAGCGAATTGTGGCATGCGTGATGCAGGCAGAAAGGAGCCGATCTCGAAGTGACGAACGCCCGCCGCATATTCGCCGGCGATCCAATCGCGCTTGGCGCTGGTGGATGGAAATGTTCTCACCAACTGAAGCCCATCGCGAAGTCCGACCTCTCGAAGCGTCACACGGTCGGCGGGATAGATTTCAGCTAGCGATCTCATGCGGCTTGCGCCTTGGCATCGCCACGGGCGGATTCGATATCCGCATCGGTCAGACCGAGCTGTTTCAGTACCGATTCCGTGTCTTGGCCGACAGCAGGAAGGTCACCGCCGCCCGTCAGCATGATCCCATCGACTTCAAATGGCAGTGAGGGCGCTCGAAACGTTTCGCCTTCCGATGTTTTCGATGTTGCAAGGCCGCCAGGGCGCATGACGTGTGGATCAGCGTACATGTCACTGGGTTTAGCAATCGGCGAATAGGGAATGCCGAGTTCCTCGAACGATTTGAGCAAGCCATCTGCATCGCTGCCAGCAATCGCGGCGGCCACTATGGGGACCGTCCAGGCGCGGGCATTGATCTGGTCCATGCGTGTTCGCAGACGGTCATCTGCAAGCAGTTCATTGAGACCGAGCAAACCACACAACGACGCCCATTGTCCTTCAGTGACGGCACCGACGAAAATCTGCCGCCCATCCGCCGTGTCGAAGATGTCGTAGACGGGCCAGGAGAACTCACGCTCCGGCATGGGCGGTGGATTCTTGCCTTCCAACTCGAACTGGACCATGTGTTGGGCAACGAGCAACAAGCAGTTCTCGAACAGACCAATGCGAAGATTGCGCCCGTCCCCTGTCTGGTGACGCTCAAGGAGTGCTGCCAGGACGGCAAATGCTCCGAAAAGCCCACCCATGATGTCGTTGACCGACGACCCGACCCGTAGCGGCCGGCCCGTCGGTCCGGTCATATACGCAAGTCCGGTCATCATTTGCACGACCTCATCTAGCGCCGTGCGATCCTGATAAGGTCCACGCAAGAAGCCCTTGTGCGAGGCTATGATCATTGTTGGATATTGTGTTCGGAGGCGATCCAGATCAGCGCCCATCTTGCTGAGCGAAGCGTCGCGGAAGTTCTCGACGAAAACATCGGCTGTCGCGAGAAGCTTGTCCAACGCAGCCCGCCCGCTTTCGGTCTTCAAGTCCAGCTGAACAGACTTCTTGCCGCGGTTAAAGACGGGAAACATTGGCCGGCCCATACCGCCGAGCCTTCGAGTTTTGTCACCTTCCGGCGGTTCGACCTTGATGACCTCGGCACCAAGAAATCCGAGAAACATCCCGCAGGAGGGTCCCATGATCATATGGCTCATCTCGACGACACGAAGACCGTCAAGCGGTTTGAAGGTCAATTCCATGGGCGGTCCGATCCACATTTGTCGTCAGCCCGAGGACGATATCCTTGTCTTCGGCATCGCGAAATTATAGTGTTTCTAAATCTGCTTTCTCGAAACGAGAAACGTATGGATTCACGGCAACTTCGTTATTTTTCGGCGGTCTACGAGCACGGCAGCCTGTCTTCTGCCGGCGAACACATGCGCATCGCTGTATCGGCTCTGAGCCACCACCTCTCCAATCTTGAAGCGGAGCTATCTACAGCTCTATTTTTCCGCAAGCCGCGTGGAATGCAGCCGACCGCGGCAGGAGAGCGCCTCTATACCCACGCCAAATCGATCCTGAAGGCGATGGCAGCTGCTGAGAAAGATATCCGGGAATCCGGCGGGCAAATATCTGGAGATGTCTCCGTCGGCATGGCCTATTCGGCGGTGAAAGCCATCGGTGTGTCGCTGGCGCAAAGAGTCCTGGCGGATTATCCGAAACTGCGGCTCTCGCTTTCCGAAAGCCTTTCGGGTTCCACGTTGATGCATCTCATGACGTCGGAAGTTGATCTCGCGCTCGTCTATAATCCACCGACGGAATCGCGTCTGAAAACCCAGCCGATCCTCGAAGAAACCATGATTTGTATCGGGAAACGTGAAATTATTGGCGACACCGACGAGCCGATACCATTCGCCAGCTTGCTCGAGCTTCCGATCATTCTCTTGCGGCAAGGGCTCTCTGCCCGAGCCCTGGTCGATGATGTCGGCCTGCTGAAGAGACTCGAAAGCAAGGCTCGACTGCAGATGAATTCGGTTCATGCCATTGCCGATTCCCTTGTTGCGGGACTTGGCTGTGTGATCGGAACAAAGCTGTTTATGAAGGAACATATCGAAAGCGGTGCTCTTCACTTTCGTCCAATCATCGAGCCGGAACTGTCACGCACGCTTTTCATTTGCGAGATTGCTGACAGAACCGGCACATTCGCGGCCGAAGCGGTGCGAGCCGTGATTCTGGATCTGGTCGCGGATGCGGTGATTAAGGGAAAATGGGACGCCACTCTCAGCATTCCCTAAGAACGAACGAGCGGCATCAATTTCGTACCTCGCGCCGGCAGATGCGCGCACGTGCGGAATGCTTTGGGGCGCCCCTCGCTCTACCACGCCTATATCTTCGCAGCGGATACCGAGCACGACATCGCTCTCCAGCGATGGATATTCGAAACCGTAGGCTGACGTGTCGATCGCAATACCGCCAACCTGGAACCGGCCAGCAGCGTCCAGCCGACCTTGCAGAAAATTCATCGCCGGCGAACCAACGAAGCCTGCGACGAACAGGCTCGCCGGGATATGACCCGTGCCGCGTATGATCTCAAACCGCGATGCCGGATCAGCGCCGCCGTCGACGAGCACGAGCGGCGAAGCGGCGGGCGGCCCGTCGATGCGATAGTGCAGCGTGACCCCTTGATGCGCGCGAAATTCATGCCGGGACTCTCACCGGCGCAATTCGCGGGGCATGCCCTTCGGCCGCAGATGTCGTTTCTGAGCCGCAATGCGGAACGGCGCGTTGGGTGCGCCGTAGCCCTTGTAGCCGCCACGGCGTTCCACCACCTCGACGATGAAGCCTTCGCCGAAGGTCGGTGCATAGAGCTGAAAGAATTCGCCGTTGTCGTCGCGGTCGTAGAGGATGTTTTCGGCGCGCAGCCGGTCGGCGAGATCCGGTTTGAGCCCGAACCGTGCTTCGACATCGTCGTAGTAGTTCGGTGAAATGGCGAGGGGCGCGAAGCCGTTTCGTCTCAGCGCCGCCGCGGTGGCGAAGATATCGCCGGTCAGAAACGCCAAATGCTGCACGGCCGAGCCGAAATTCTCGGCAATGAAACGCCCGGCAAGCGTCTGCCGGTTCTCGGCCCCGTTCAATGTCAGCCTTAGCTGGCCATCATCGCTCTCGATCGCTTGGCTTCTCACAATGCCGGACGGATCGATGACATCCACCATCGGCGTCTTCCTGGTACGGAATATCGATCTGTAGAAGAGCAGCCAGGTGAGCATTTCGCCATACTCCATCGTCTGTCCGACATGGTCGATCCGCGTCAGACCAGCGGGCTCGCAGGGGCTGGCGTCGTCGACGGGCAGGAATTCCACGTCCCAGACGTTGGAGAGTTCCGACGTGCCGTCAATGAAGTAGACGACGCCGCCGCCGACCCCGCGTATCGCCGGAATCTGCAGTTCGCCCGGTCCGACGGCCTGCTCGAACGGCTCGGCGCCGAGCGCCTGCGCGCGTTTGACTGTCGCCTTCGCATCCTCGACCTTGAGGCCGATGGCGTAGACAGATGTCCCGTGGACCAGGAATGAGGAGTGGGCCAGACCCTCGCGCTCGGTGTTGACGACAATGTTGATCTCGCCCTGCCGATAGAGGCTGACCTCCTTCGATACATGCCGTCCCGCCAATTTGAAGCCCAGCGCGTGCAGCAGCGTTGACAGCGCGGCACTTCCGGAATCGTCGGCCGCGAATTCGACGAACGCCACGCCCGTGACGCCGACCCGGTCCGGCATCTCTGGCATCTCGAGCTGGAGCCCGGGTTCGTCGCGCCGCACCTGATCCATCAGCGCAAGCAGCGACCGGCGGCCGTCCACGGCGATCGATTTCGGCGACCCGCCACGGAACTGATCGTTGAAAATCTCCAGCGACAGGTATCCGTCATAGCCCGTGGCGGCGACCGCGCCGACGAAAGCCTTGACCGGCAGGTCGCCTTCGCCCGGCATGTTGCGGAAGTGCCGGCTCCAGTAGAGCAGGTCCATCTCGATCAGCGGCGCATCGGCCAGTTGCACGATGAAGATCTTGTCCTTCGGGATCGAGCGGATCGAGCCGACGTCAATCTTCCGTGCCAGAGTGTGAAACGAGTCGAGAATAAGCCCGACATTGGGATGGTCGGCGCAGCGAACGATCTCCCAGGCGTCGCGATGGTCATTGATGTGCTTTCCCCAGGCAAGCGCCTCGTAGCCGACGCGCAAGCCACGCCTTGCGGCGCGCTCGCCGAGTTCGCGGAAATCCGCCGCCGCGCGGTCGATGCCGCCGAGCGCCACCGGCGAGACGCTGGAACAGATCAGCATCAGATCGGTACCAAGCTCTTGCATGACGTCGAATTTGCGCTCGGCGCGGTCGAATGCTCGACTGCGCTGCGGCTCCGGCAGCCCTTCGAAATCGCGGAAGGGCTGGAACAGCGTGATGGCGAGCCCGGCATCGCGCGCCATGTTGCCGACGTCGGCGGGCGAGCCGTCGAAACCCAGGAAATCGTTTTCGAAGATCTCGACGCCATCGAAGCCGGCGGCGGCGATCGCGGCGAGCTTCTCGGGGAAGTCGCCGCCTATCGAGACCGTGGCGATCGAGGTCTTCATCTCTTTGCGGACCCGCGCTGCAACGCCCTCGACCCATAAGGATCAAGGGAAAAAACGACAGACTCGACGCGGTCTTGTTGCGGCATCATAGGAGGGCGATCACCCGGGTTGGACCGCCCGTGGCGCCCTTCACCTTGGGGATGCCGAGGAAGAGACGCGTTCCGGATTCCGGAATCGCGTCGAGATTCGCCAGGCATTCCACGCCCCAGCGACCGCTTCCCAGCCATTCGTAGTGAACTGGAAACGCTCCACCCGAATTCAGCCCGGTGTCGAGCGACAGCGTGTCGACTCCGATGCCCTTCACCTTGCGCTCGTTGATCAGCATCTGCGCCGTTTCGATGTGGAAGCCTGGTGTGTGATTCTTCTTCTGGTCGTCATAGCCGGTGAATTTCGGATTACCGATCAGTTTGTGCCAGCCGGAATTCATGACGACGCAGCATCCCTCCGGCAGCGGACCGTTTTTCGATTCCCACGCCTTGACGTCATCTGGCGTCAGCGACGTGTCGACATTGTCGGCGGCGCGGGCGGCGATGTTGATGATGGCGACCGGAACGATGAGATCCGAGATCGGGATCAGGTCGGCCGTCAGGCCGTCGGCGGAGAAATGGATCGGCGCGTCCATATGCGTGCCGCTGTGCTCGATGATCATCCAGCGATTGAGGTTCACCTTGTCCTTGGCGAAGGTGACGAGTTGCTCGACGGTGAACCATTTGTCACCGCTGAAGGTCGGAAATCCTTCGTAGAGGGCATGTGAAAGATCGACCGTGTCCGTGAAACCTGCTTGCGCGGCGCGTGCCGGCTGAACCGTCGGGAGCGTTGCCGCGGCGGCGGCTCCGAGGCCGAGGGTGAATCCAGCCTTGAGCAGGCCGCGTCGCGTCGCTTTTTCGCAGATCGAATGAAGGCACCCTGGAGGACACATGTGGCTTTTCCTTCCCCTGTTTCGTTTGAGATCGCGAGTACCGACGGCGTTCCGGCAAACACTGGGTCTGCCGGCGCGCCGCTCACGCCGCCGTCATCTCCACCAGTGACTGCACGGCGACGCGATATCCCTTGGGTCCAAGCCCGGCCAAGACGGCGGTCGCGACCTTCGACACCAGCGAATGGTGGTAGATCTCCTCGCGCCTGTGAATGTTTGAGATGTGAAGCTCGATGATCGGCCCGGAAAACATCTTCAGCGCATCGAGGATCGGGATCGATCTGAAACTCAGCCCGGCCGGGTTGATGACGATGCCGACGCCCTCGTCGATCGCTTCATGGATCCAGTCGACAAGCTGGTGCTCCGCATTCGACTGGTGGAAGCGGATCGGTCGCTGTCCAGCCGCCTCCCAGCACATCGTCTCGATCTCGGCAAGCGTGGTCGTGCCGTAGATTTCCGGCTCGCGCTTTCCCAAACGGTTCAAATTAGGGCCATTGAGGATGAAGATAGGTTTCATGGCGTTCACCCCTGATATCCGAACAGTCGCGGCAGCCACAGCACCAGCCCGGGGAAGAATGTGATCAGCACCAGCGCGCCGATCATCGCCCACAGGAACGGCAGCACGTCGCGCACCAGGTCGCGCAACGGCACTTCGGCGATGCGTGTCATGATGAAGAGCAACAGCCCGTATGGCGGCGTTATCAGGCCGATCATGATGTTGACGACAACCATGATACCGAAATGCACCATGTCGAGGCCGAGGACCCGCGCGGTCGGGATCAGTACCGGCACGACGACCAGCAGGATGGTGGTGCCTTCGAGCAGGCAGCCGAGGATCAACAGTATGACGTTGACGAGGATCAGGAAGCCGGTCGGCGACAAGTCCCATGCTTTCAGGACGGCAGCCACGGTCTGCGGAATATTCTCGACGGTCACGACATAGTTGAAGATGAGGGCACCGGCGATCAACATGCCGATCGAGGCGGTCGTGCGCGCGCTGGCCAGCACCGAGCGGTAGAAATCCCCGAACGAGACGCTGCGGTAGAGCACGACCGAGATCAGCAGTGCGTAGGCGGCGGCAACGGCGGCCGCTTCGGTCGGCGTGGTGACGCCGCTGTAGATGCCGCCGAGCAGCACGACAGGCATCATCAACGACGGCAACGCCTCCCAGGTGATGCGCGGCAGGTCGCGTACGGGCGTCGGCTTCTCGACGGGGAAATTCAGCCGGCGCGCATCGAAAAAGACGATGCCCATCTGCGCCAGGGCCATGAGCAGGCCGGGAATGACGCCGCCGAGGAACAGGTAGCCGATCGAGGCGTCGGAAACGAGCGCATAGATGACCATGGGGATCGACGGCGGAATGATCGGGCCGATCACGGCGGTGACAGCGGTCAGCGCCGCGGCATAGCTCGCCGGATACTTGCCGTCCTTGGTCATCAGCTGCTGCATCATCTTGCCGGAGCCGGCGGCGTCCGCGATGGCCGAGCCGGACATGCCTGCGAAGATTATCGACTGCACGATGTTGACGTAGGCGAGCCCGCCACGGAATCGCCCGACGATGGCGTTGCAGAAGGCCATGAGACGATCCGTCATCGAGCCTATGTTCATCAGTTCCGCCGCAAGAATGAAAAGCGGCACGGCGAGCAGGATGTAGTTGGTGTACATGCCGTTCAGGATCTGCTCGGCGGCGGTGCCCATGTCGAGGCCGGCAAGCAGCAGATAGAAGATGGAACTGGCGATCATGGCGTGGCCGATCGGCAGGCCGAGGAACGACAGCGCGATGATGGCGGTGATCGTGAGGGAAAAGGGACTGGTAAGGCTCATACGCCCGACCCCGCCTTGGTCGGGTCGAACTCCTTCGGCGCCTTGCCGAACATCGCCTGCCAGGAGAGCCATAGGTAGCGGACGATCGCGGCGATGACGAAAATGACATAGATCGAATAAAGCCAGTCGAAGCGGATCTTCATATAGGCGGTGCTCTCGACCTTCATGAAGGTGACGTAGTCCCAGACCGCCGGGAACGAGATGCCATAGAGAACGATCAGCGCTGTGGCGGAGATCAGGAACATGACGCGCCGCGCGCCGGGACCGACGGCGGAATAGATCAGGTCGAAGCGGATTTCCTCTTCCTCGCGCACGACAAAGGCGGCGCCGAACAGAACCAGCCATATCCAGAGGATAACGCTCAGTTCATTGGTCCAGCCGATGGGCAGGTTGAGCAGATAACGGAAGACGATTTGCAGAATGAAGGCGGCAAACATCAGCCCCAGCATCGCGGCCAGAACGTTCTCTGCGCGGCGATAGAGCCAGCGGCCGGATTGTCTAAGCTGCCTTTTCAATGGACTTATCCCGTTCTTGCCGGCCTCGCTCCGTTGTCATCGCGAGGTCCGGCTGACCCGCCAGCGGCCGGACCTGTTCGCTGTCCGCGCCTAGAGCGCGTTGATCTTGTCGACCATGCCCGCCGGCCAGTCCTTGGCAAGATCCGAAGCGAGATACTGTTCCTGGACGTGCTTGCGGAAGGCGGCGACATCCGGCTCGTAGATCTTCAAGCCCTTGCCCTTGAAAGTCTCGACGAGTTCCTTCTCGTGGGTCAGGTGTTTCTCGGTCGAGAAGTCGATCGCCGCGTCGGCGGCAGCCTGGACCTTCGCCTGCCTGTCGGCGCCCATCTCATCCCAAACCTTCTTCGAGATGCTGAGAAGGTCGAAGCCGACGAGATGCGAGGTGAGCACGATCTGCGACATGACCTCGTAGAACTTCATGTTTTCGACGTTCGGCAGCGGGTTGTCCTGACCGTCGATCGCGCCGGTCTGCAGGCCTGTATAGACCTCGGCATAGGCCATCGGCGTTGGGTTCGCGCCGAGCGCCTTTCCCAGGAACTGCCAGGCATCACCGCCAGGCATGCGCAGCTTGACGCCGGCGAGATCGGCCGGCGTCTTGATCTTCTTGTCAGGCTTCAACCCAACCTGCCGGACGCCGAAATAGGTCGGGCCGAGCACCTTCACGCCAAGCTGGTCCTCGGTCATTTTCTTGAGTTCCGCACCCGACTCACTTGCGAAGAACGCTTTGAGGTGAGCGGCATCCCGGAACAGGTAGCCGGCCGTCACAATCGACCACGCCGGAATCTGCTTTGAGATGTCCTGCGGGGCGATGTTGCCCATTTCGAGGTTGCCGCGCTGGATCGCGACGAGTTCAGTGCCCTGCTTGAAGAGGTTACCGCCATAGTAGCCTTCAAAGGCGAAGTCGTCCTTGATGGCATCGGCGAACATCTTCATCATATCGGCGCGGATGTCCTGCTCTGAGAAAACGGCCGAAAAGCGCAGTTTCGGCTTGTCCTGAGCGAAGGCCGGAAAAGAGCCGGCGGCGAGAATTCCAGCTCCAACCAGGAACCGGCGACGTGTCGTTGTGAGGTTCATTTTAGTCCTTCCTCCCTTTTGCGATACGAAGTGACTTCTGAGTGAAATCCGGTTGATCTCTATTCGGGTGGCGCGCCACCAAACGCCGAGAAAACCGCCTTCATACGATCCGTGTCCGGCGCGGTGCCGGTGAACAGCTCGAATGCTCGCACCGCCTGGAATATTGCCATGCCCTCACCGCTAAGCGTGCGGCAGCCACGGCGGCGCGCCTCGGCAAGCAGCTGGGTTTCGAGTGGAAAGTAAATGATGTCGGCCACCCAGCAGCCGCGCCTCAGCAGAGCGGAATCGATGGGCATGCCGGGAAGCTTGTCCATGCCTACAGGGCTCGCGTTGACGATCCCGTCGGCCGCTTGCGATGCCTCGACGATGTCGGTTACGGCTTCGACCTTGTCTGCGCCGAACCGCGACGACAGCCGGTCGGCAAGCGCGGTCGCGCGAGCCGTATCGATATCGCCGATCATCAGCCTGCCGACGCCGCTCTCGAGCAGAGCGTGGCCGACCGCCGCGCCCGCGCCACCAGCGCCGAGCATCACCACGCGGTCGCGTGGAGCGAGCGCCATGCCGAGGCGGAAGCTTTCCTTGAAACCCCACATGTCTGTGTTGTGACCGACGCGCCGTCCGCCCCGCAGGACGACCGTGTTCACCGAGCCGATAGCCTGCGCTGCGTCGGACAGCTCGTCGAGAAGCGGAATGATCTCCTGCTTGTAGGGGAAGGTGACGTTGAATCCGTCAAAGCCGAAGTACTCGGCAAAGTCGACGACCTCTGAAAGCCGCGGGGGCACGACGCCCATGCGATCGGCATCGAGAAGGCGATAGATATAGGCGATTCCGTTCGCGCGGCCCTCAGCCTCATGCATGGCCGGCGTGCGGGACTGCTGAATGCCGCGGCCAAGCAGCCCGACCAGAATCGGTCGGGAATCGGCGACCGCCTTCCTCTCCGTCATGACCGCGCTGGCGGCTGCTGATACCAATCAGACCTCCGGGACGGCAACCACGCTTTCGCATGCTCCTCGTGCCATCGGGGCGCACTTTGTACTGTCTGGTTAATTTCGTCAATGACTTTGTACAAGCCGGTTAATTTCATTATCTCAACGCCCGGTGTAATGTTTGCGCAGTGAGGGCAAGGTCATCCATGGACGACAAGACAAGCGGCAGAAACGGCTGGAAGCAGGATCCGGCGGGAGTCCGGAAGAATATCCTCGCGGTGGCAATGGCGGAATTCGCCGCCAACGGGCTATCGGGAGCGCGCATCGATGAGATCGCGGCGAAGACGAATACGTCAAAGCGCATGATATATTATTATTTTGGCGACAAGGAAGGGCTGTACGGTCGCGTCCTCGAGGAAGCCTACCGAGAGGTGCGGGCTGGCGAGCAGGAACTTGAACTCGATCACCTTCCGCCCGTCGAGGCCTTGGGACACCTAGCCGAGTTCACGTTCGACCATCATAGCCGCAACCCCGATTTCATTCGCATCGTCATGATCGAGAACATCCACCACGGGGCGTATCTGGAGAAATCCGACCTGATCCGCTCGCTTAATGCCGGCGCGATCCAGAAGCTGGAGGCAATCTGCCGCCGCGGGCGGGAAGCAGGCCTGTTTCGGGACGATGTCGAACCGCTGGAGTTGCACTGGCATATCAGTGCCCTGAGTTTCTTCAACGTGTCCAACCGGGCAACCTTCTCCCACATCTTCGGCGACAGGCTCTTCAGCGCCGACAGGCAGCAATTGCTTAAAAAGCACCTAGTTGAAATGGTTGTCGGCCTTGCCGTTACCCAACCGGCGTCACAGCGCGGTGAAGCCTGGCCCTGCCGTTAAGGACATTTTGGACACAACGTCGCGCTATCGAGACGCATCCGCCCGCCACAGTGAAGCAGCGGGCAAAAACCGCCAAGTGGCAGCCTCGGCCTAGGTTTGCTCCGCAGGTGTTTCTTCGGGCGGAGGCGTCAAAACCGTGATGTCCATTCTGGCGATCTTCGATGCGGCATTACCCTGCGAGTTAGGATCTGTGTCGCCCGTTTCGACAACCATTGCCTTGGCGCGATGTCCTACGCTGTCGGCGCTCTTGCCTGGCGCGAATCCTTCGCCCGTTTCCGGTTTTGCCGCTTTCAATTGAGTTTCCGGTACCTGCCGATGCTGACTTGCAATTGCCGAAACCATCGATTCCCCCTTTGGTGAGGGCACCATGGTATCTGCCGTGGCTGTTGCGAGACTTACCATGCGGAAAGCCCGCCACCGATGGCAGCGGGCCGTTATTCCCGACCGGAAAAAAGAATTGGAGTCCTTGCCCCTCGATAAAGCCGGGGAAATCGTGGTCGGTCGTATCAAGTTCCCGCCCGTCGTCGCCTTCTTCCCCAATGAGGCGACGGTTTTCTTCGTCGGTCAACGACCGGCTTTGTGTCTGATGACGGCGCCCCGAGAACGAGATCCTCACACAGCGGGTGTTGCGATCCCCTCAAGCGCAATGATCCTGGTGCTGGCGCAACGCTTGCGGATCTCGATAAGGCGGGCATATTCGGGCGAATTGTACCAGCCCATCAATGACGCCATGTCGGGGAATTCGATAATAACCAAACGGTGTGGCTCCCAGTCACCTTCCAGAACCTTGGTCGCACCGCCACGACCCAGGTATCGCCCACCGTAGCGCTCCTCGGTGGCCGGAACATCCCGCCGGTATTCCTCGAACACGGCAGCATCTTTTACGTCTACATCCGCGATCAGATAGGCGGCCATTTGTGCTCTCTCCCTCTCAACAGCGGCCGGAGCCTTGCGCACTCCGAACTCACGAACGCGAGATTAGCTCGGATTTGTCAACGTCGGCCATACCCTTCGTCGAGCAGGCATTCTGACACTCCGCATTCCCGCCGCTAATAGATCTGCAGGCCAAGCCGCTCGTTCCTTCGCCACCGCACCACGGCACGATAGCTGGCGTCGTCCGCGGGGACGTAAAGGACGAAACGGTCGGGAATTGTGGCACCGGAGTCCACCCGCAATTCCGCACCATGAACATGCTGGTTCCTGACGGAGCATCCGATGTTGGCATCATCGGTGATGATGGTTGCGTCCTTCAGAACAATCCCACGTGAATGAGAGCGTCGCTCGATGTGCTGATCGGTGGGACCCATTTTTTCATTCCTCCCGGAAGTCCTGCAGCGAGGCGTGGCGCAGATTCCTGGTCGAAGAGTCCGCATCGAAGGGCTGGACGAACTTCAAACACATGGATCCGCTCACAAAAACCGCCATCCAATTAGCTTGCGCTAAAATGGTTCCGGAACGTTTACCGCACATTGCCGAGTGAAACGACTTTGCGCAGATTGGGCTGCCGGCGGATTTGATTTGCTTGGTGATCCCCAAACCTTAGGGCAAACTGCCTGCCGGGGCCGCAGGAGGAGAAATGAGAGCACGCGCAGCAACGCTTGGGGATCTGGAGGATGTCTTTCGCGGTCTGTCCAAGCGAATGTCGGATGAATACGTGGCGGCTGGCAAGGACAGCAAGATCGCCTATGACAATCTGATGATGAACTTGAAGGAAGGCCGTGCGCACGCGCTTGTCGAGGGCGACAAGGCCGTGGCGATCATCGCCTGGCATGAGAACAGCGACGCCGCCGATACGCTGTTTGCAGCGCAGGAGGATTTCTTCCGTGCCTCGACCGTTCGCTTTTGCAAGCGGCATATCAGGCATATCCAGGCACTCGCCGGCAACCTCCCCATCCACTCGCGCAGCTGGCTCCAGGGACCGGATGTCGCAAGATGGTTTGGCGTCATCGGCTACGTCGAGCGCGGCCAGGACAATGGCGCTACCCTGTACGAGCTGCCGCCCGCTCGCATCGGCTAAGCAACCCTGGCTGGTGAAGGTCTTCACCATGGCCGCAAACGCCGCCTCCACCTCGCCCATCGCCCGCACAGGTTCGTCGATGCGGGTCACGGTCTTCGGCTCCGGGCGCCTTTGCTCGGCGGCGTTCTGGGCTGCCTCAGCAAGCGGCTTGCGCCGGGCGCCAATTGGCGGGATGTTATGGGAGGGCAACCGGGGGCAAACCGGTACGCCGAGATCGATATGGCTGCTGGAAAATGTCACGAACTTGCTTCGCCTTTCTTGCCTTTGTTGCCTTGATGAGGCCGGTAGAGGCAGGCGAGTGGATGTCTCATCTGCTTGACCGCTCCAGCCTGGCGACCGCCTATTTTCGCCAAGCGGATCTTGTGACCGCATACACGACCGCAATGGCGCGCTTCCGTCTGCAGTTCGCGGGGCGTGCCGGCGAAACCAACCTTGCGGTCCCTCTCGAACCACTGCTTTTGCGAGCGGAATTCCGTGCGCGGACATGGCGCTCGGCGGACGGCAGCCTGTTGCAAGGCTTCGCCGGCAAGGGCGGCTTCCGGCTGACTACCGGAAACTGCCTGGCGCGCATTTGCGCTGCCAGCGAATGCAGCGATGCCGGTTGGCCGGTTTACGCCTGCAGCGACGGAGGCAAGCGCAAGATGTCCGTCACGGATTTTGTGACGGCAAGCTTCGGCGGCGTCTCCTACCGTCGATTGAGCGCCTCCCCTTCACAGGAATGACGGCGCGAGGCGCCCGACCACCTTGCTGCAGCGTTCCGCAAAGGGCGGTATCCTTCACCCTCACCGCAAACGCCGCCTGCACCGCGCGATTGACCGTCACCGGCAGGATCGACATGTGGTTTTCGCCGGCATGCGGTTCGAAGCTCGCGCGCACGCCCAATAGATGGCGGGGCTCGCCGCGATCCTCTGGAAGGCAGAGGGCCGCTTGAAGGCCCCGAAGGATGGCCGTAAAGCGCCTGGCGGCTTGCATCGACCGTGACCCGACTGGCGACCCACGGCTTCAGCTCGTCCTTGATGAAGGCAAGGAATTCCCCTGCCCCACCGGTCTGGACTTCGGGCGCGAGAAGGAGCTCGCCATCGTCCCTGGCGCGACGCATCTGTTCGAAGAGCCTGGCGCCCTGGACGAAGTCGCGGACCTCGCCAGCCGATGGTTCTCGCGCCATGAGTTCGGAGAGATCGGCGTCGACATCCTGATGGCCGCGCCTTGGATCACCCGGTGCGGGATCATTTGCGTCCCCAACGCGTTAGGACCTCCGTAGGACAGCACCTGCAACCCGAATGGCTGTCGCAACCCTTATGTGGGAGAAAGACAATGCCGGATAAGAAGACCATCGAGAAGGCCCGAAAGGACAAGCGCGAGGGCAAGTCGCCGAGCACCCAGGCCGGCGAGTTCGTGCACGAGGAGATTGACAAAATCCGCCACGGCGAACACGGCGCGCGATCGACCCAGCAGGCCATCGCCATAGGACTTTCCGAAGCAAGACGCGCAGGCGTAGACCTGCCCCCGCCCAAAAAAGGCAAGGTGAAGGAGAGTACGCGCAAAAGCGCCGAATACGCCTACGAGGCCGGCCAGGGCGAACGCAGGCCGAAACGCCGCCCGCAGGTCTCGAAAGCCGTCTCCAATGTGCTCGAGCACGAGCCGAAGAGCACGGCGTCGCACGAGGCGCTCTCGCAGCAGGCCAAGCGTGCGGCTTCGCGCCGGACGGCTGAGGAGCGCTCGGCCGCCGCGAAGAAAGCCGCCGAAACGAAAGGCGCTCGCGGAAGGAAGCAGGCAGCGCAGAAGGCCGCCAGAACGCGAGCACGCCACGCATAGTTCAAGACGGCAGATCGAGCCGCGGACGCGCAAGCGGGCATATCAGGCATATCCAGGCATATCCAGGCGCCCGCCGGCAACCTCCCCATCCACTCGCGCAAGCTGGCTCCAGGAACCTGACGTCGCCAGATGGTTTCATATCATCGGCTATGTCGAGCGTGGCCAGGAGAAGGGCGCCACCCTGTACGAGCTGCCTCCGGCCTCAGCCAAATAGAATCGGGGCTTGTTGCAAAGCGCCGCGAGCGATACAGGCGAAGATGCCCTCTCCCCGGGTACCGAGACGCTCCGCCATCAGCCGTCCTGGCTGAGTCTGACGCGCTGCCGTTGATTTCCAGACGTTTCCTGCGACTATCGGCATGCGCCTGCGACAGATCGAGGTCGAAACAATGTATCCCGAGTATTCCGATCACGTCTTCGTCGACCTCGCACCCGAACTGTTCAGCCAGTCGGAAACAATCGTGGCGCGCTATCGCGGGCTTCTCGCCACCGCCTTTCGCTATCGATCCGGCGTTGCCGGTCTTCGGATCAGCAACGCAATGGGCGAAATTGTCATGCTGCCGTTCCAGGGGCAGCAGATCTGGGACGCAACGTTCCTCAACCGCTCCCTGACCATGCGCTCGATGTTCGACGAGCCCGTCGCGACCCGCGACTACCTCTCCAACTACGGCGCGTTCTTCATTCACTGCGGCGCCACCGCGATGGGCAATCCTGGCCCGGATGACCGCCACCCGCTTCACGGAGACCTGCCAAATGCGCCCTATGGGCATGCGCAACTGATCGCCGGCAGCAATGCCGAGGGGCCTTTCATGGCGTTGACGGGGCACTGCCGACAGACCGTTGCCTTCAGCCACGACTATTTGATGAAGCCTACCGTGCGGCTGCAGCGCGACGGCACCGGCGTGGCCGTCGACATTGCCATCGAGAACCTGAAACGCTCGCCCATGGAGCTGATGTACCTGTCGCACATCAACTTCAGGCCGGCCGATGGCGGGCGCCTGATCGACACCGTCGCCGATGATCACGCCGACATTGTCGTGCGCCAAGTGCTTCCGCCCTTTTTTACACCGAGCGAAAGCTACCTTGCCTATCGCGACGCCGTCGTAGCCGACCCTTCGCGGCATCGCATATTGAGCAAGGGCGAGCCGATCGATCCCGAACTCGTGCTGACGATGAAGGCGAAGGCAGACGCCGAGGGCTGGGCGCACGCTCTGCAGGTCCATCCGGACCGAACGGCGGATTTCGTCAGCTTTCGCCCCGACGAGCTCAATTATGCCGTGCGCTGGATCACGCGTGGTGCTGATCAGGACGCGCTTGGCCTCGTGCTGCCGGCGACCGCCGAACCGGACGGCTATCTTGCGGCGAAGGAAAGAGGTCGCCTGGTTTGCGTCGCGCCGGGGGAAATATTCCGCTGCGCCCTGCGCTTTGGCGCTATGAACGCGGAGGAGGCCACACAACGAGAACAGGTCATTGCAGCGTTGAGGAGTGAAGGCCGTTAGCCAGAGCCCCTCACCGCAAACGCCGCCTGCACCCGCGATTGACGATGACCGGCAGGATCGACATATGGTTTTCGCCGGCATGCAGTTCGAAGAGCGCACGCACGCCCGGGAAAAACATCAAGATGCTTCGCCATTGCCCGCCCGAATTCGTCGGTGCGTATCACCTTCGCAGCAGCCACATCAGCACCGGGCCGCCGATCAGCGTGGCGACGAGACCGGCCGGAATCTGGCGCGGGAAGATGGCTGTGCGACCGATCCAGTCGGCCGCGACCATGATCAGCGCGCCGGCGAGCACCGCGCCAATGGCTTGCGGCAGGGCACGGGACAGGCCAAGGCGTCGGGCAAGATGCGGCGCCATCAGGCCGATAAAGGTCAGCGGACCGACGATCAGCGTCGAGGCGGCGGTGAGTGCCGCGACCATCAGCAGCACGAGAAGCCGCGTTCCCTTCAAGTTGATGCCAAGGCCTTGCACGGCGGCGGAGCCGAGCGGCAGGATGTCGAGCCAGCGCATGAAGAGAGGCGCGAGCGCGAAGAGGCAGACGGCGATGCCGCCGGTCAGCAGGGCGGCGCTGACATCGACGCCATAGGTCGAACCGGTGAGCCAGTTGAGCAGCAGCATGGCGCGAGGATCGCCGGTGGCGGTGAGCACCAGGATCAGCGCGTCGAACAAGGCCGTCAGGGCGACGCCGGCGAGCAGCAACCGCTCCGGCGCATAAGCGGCACGGCGGCAGATCGCCAGCGTCACCAGCAAAGCGGCGAAGGCGCCGATGGTTGCCGCCGCCGTCTGAACCGGGCGTCCGGCGTCGGAGAGCGCGAACAGCGCCACTATCATGCCAAGCGCGGCACCGGCGCTGATGCCCAGCACTTCGGGACTGGCCATCGGATTGCCGGTCAGCCGCTGCATCATCAGCCCGGCCAGCGCCAGCATGGCGCCGGCACTCAGCGCGGCAAGCACGCGAGGCCACCGCCACGACAGTAGGGGCCGGAGTTCATCGCCGAAAGCGAAGGTCCAGCCATGCGGCCCCGGCCCATAGAGCAAAGCCAGCCCCAGCAGCAAAAGCAGACCCAGGCCGATCGCCGCCAGCACGAGGCCGGGCCGGCTTGCGCGTGGCAGCCGTTCGGCCGTCAAAGCCGGAGTTTCCAACCCAAGCGCAAGGCGCGGCAGCAGCCAGAGCAGCAGCGGCGCGCCGAGAAGCGCGGTGATCGCTCCGGTCGGCAGCAGGTCACCTTGCGGTCCGGTCGCGATCTGCACGGCCTGGTCGGCGGCCCACAGCAACGCGCCGCCGATGAGCGGCGCCATCACCATCTGCTGACCTAGCCGTCGGGCACCACCGATGCGCGCCAAGGTGGCGGCGGCCAGGCCGACGAAACCGATAACGCCGACAGCGGCAACGACAAAGGCGATCAGCGCGACGGCGGCCGCCAGTCCGGCGAAGCGATAGGCGCCGAGCGGGACGCCAAAGCTGCGCGCGCCTTCATCGTCGAGGCCAAGCAAGGTCAGCGGCCGCACCATGAGGAAGATCGCCAGCGCAGCAGTGCCGATGCGTGGCAACAGCCACAGTGTCGTCGACCAGTCCTGCTGGCCGAGCGAACCGGCGCCCCAGATGAACAGGCTGGCCAACCATTCATGCCGCAGCACAATAAGAGCGGCACCGATGGCGCCGGCATAGAGGCTGACCACAAGCCCCGCCAGCACCACCGAAAGCGGCGACAGGCCCTTGTGCCAGGACAGAGCAAAGACGGCGGCAAAGGCCGTGAAGGCGCCGGCAAGCGCTATCCATTCGCGGCCGAAGGCAAGCAGGGACGGCGACAGAAGCGTCGCCAGTGCCAGCGCCAGATAGGCGCCGGCCGAGACACCGACCGTTTCGGGCGAGGCCAACGGGTTGCGCAGAACCTGTTGCAGGACCGTTCCTGCAAGCCCGAGCGCCGCGCCACACAGGAGGCTGACGGCAAGCCGGGGCAGGAAGGCGTAGTGGACGAGCACCTGCCGCATGTCGGCGACGTCGGGGGCGGCGAGCGATTGGAGCCAGAGCGCCGCCGGCAGCTGCACCGTGAGGTTTGAGACGGTTGCCGCCAACGCTGCCGCGAGCAGCATGGCGCAAAGCAGGATCGCGCCTACGGGCTGATTGCCAAGAAAGCTCGACGGGGAGGCCCGGCCGGCCGACGCGGGCTTTCCCTCCTGAGCGATGGCCGCGGCATCCTCAGCCACGGGCGGCCTCCGCGATCATTGCCAACGCCAGGACCCGGGCGAATCGGGCGGCTGACGGAAGCGCACCGAACATCAGGACAGCGGGAAGGCGCATGATCGGGTTGCGCACGAAAGGCATGGCGTTCCAGACCGGGCTTTCGGTCAGCGTGCCGCCGGCGCCCTCGGGCAAGGGTTCGAGATAGGCAAGGCGTGCGTCGCTGGATGTCGCCAACCCGTCGACGCCGACGGTTGAAAACCCCCAATAATTGGTCTCGGCCGTCCAGGCGTTGCTGAGCCCGATGCGGTCGAACACCTCCTGAAACAGACTTTTCCTACCGTAGACGCGCACATTGCGGGAATCCATGAAGCTGACGACATAGATCGGCCGCGCCGATAGCGGCGCCAGCTGCCGGCGAACTTCTGAAAAACACGCATCTGTGGCCGCGATCAGTGCCTCGCCTTCGTTTTCCTTGCCGACAAGCCCGGCGAGCAGGCGCGTCGCCTCGACCGCGCGCTGATAGGGCTGCCCCGCTTCGGTATAGAGCCCGATCGTCATCACCGGCGCCACGCGTTCGAGCAGCGGCTTGATGCCGTCGAGATACGGCGTGGAGAGGATGATGTCGGGCTTGAGCTGCTGCGACAATTCGAGGTTGGGCTCGAGCAGCGTGCCGACGTCGGCGATGTCAGGCGGCAGCGGCGGCTCGACCACCCAGGTCTCCCAGACTTGACGGTCGGCAATGGCTACCGGCGGTACACCCAGCATGAGCAAGGTCTCGGCCAGCCCATCATCCAGGCAGACTATGCGCGGCCGGCGGGGTTCACCCGTCGCCGCGGACGCCATGCCGGCGAACGGCAGCGTGAAAAGCCCCAGTGCCTGGCGGCGGGTCATTCGGCACGTATGATCGGGCATGGCTCTCGGCTGGAGCTCTCGGTCTCTGTGCAATGCTGCGCGCCTGCTTTTCGATCTGGTCTCCAGGTTGACTATGAAACATGAGCTTAGTAGTCAACATTGAAGGGACTCCGACAGGTCTGCTTTTTGTTCGACCGAATGTCAGGCGTAACCGTCCGCTGGCCGCAGGCGATTCAGCCTGCCCGTGCGACACCACGCCCACCGAAAATCGCGGCCCGCGAAACCCAATCCACGTGCCGAATCATTTTTCCTCCACGAATACATTCCATGATAGAGGGACGGCCATCGCCGTGTCCGGGATAGCCAGAGACCCAAAGACGGCTAGGGGCGCGTATCAAAAAGCCGGCGGCAGCCGCCGCCAGAAGGCGTCAAAGACCGGTCGAACGCATCAAGGCGGCGCGATCGGGTTGCACTCGGCAAGGCTTGATGGTTTGTTGCCGCTACACGGAGAACGAATGATGCGAGAGCCTGCCGGTCAAGACGAATATGGGTCGACGAACCCCTTCGATCCGGACGACCTGCCGACGTTGAACGCGATCGGTCCGAGCATGGGAAGTGGCAACGATTTCGAGAAATACGCCGTTGCCGTGATCATCGTCTTCGGCGCGCTGATCATTGGCGGGCTGATGGCCGCATCGATGGTCTTCGGGCACCGCAACGGCTTCCTCTTCGCGCTTGGCGGCGCCACGTCCGCCTGGATATCCGGAAACGCGCTGCTGCTCGACCGGCCGCGCATCTACGCGCTGTTCGTCGGCATCGCCGCCTTGATGCTGATTGCCTCCACCATCACGCTGGTCCTGTGACAACCATCGCGGCTATGCGCCAACCCGCTTGAGCAGCGAGCGATCAACCCGAATCGCTACGCTGCTGCAAGTCCATCTCCAGTCTTGCCAACCTCAGTATCCGAGCGCCTCGCCAGAGGCCGCGCGGCTGTCGATGGCGCCGTTATAGCGCGCACCGCCACCCTTCTCGATCTCCTCAAGGCTTTTGCCGCCGACCAGGATGCCGGCCGCCTGGCCCCAGGTCTGGTCACCGAGATCGAGGTGATAACCCATGCCGGCCAGCAGCTTTTCGGTATCCGGCGACAGCCCGAACGGCTCGATATAGACCTTATCGGGCAGCCACTGGTGATGGATGCGCGGCGCGTCGATCGCCTCCTGGATGTTCATGCCGTGGTCGATGACGTTGACGATGGCTTCCAGCGTGATGGTGATGATGCGCGAGCCGCCGGGGCTGCCGATGACCATGAACGGCTTGCCGTCCTTGGCCACCACGGTCGGGCTCATCGACGATAGCGGCGTCTTCTTCGGCTGGATGGCATTGGCCTCGCCCTGGACCAGGCCATAGAGGTTGGGCACGCCGGGCTTCTGGGTGAAATCGTCCATCTCGTTGTTGAGCAGGATGCCGGTGCCATCGGCGACGACGCCGGCGCCGAAGGAGCCGTTCAGCGTGTAGGTGACCGCGACCGCGTTGCCGTCATTGTCGATGATCGAATAATGCGTCGTTTCCTTGCTCTCGCCAAAGCCTTTCGGCATCAGGTCCTGCGACACACCGGCCCGGAAGGGGTCGATCTTCTCGCGGATATCCTTGGCATACCCCTTGTCCAGCAATTTCCCGATCGGGTTGTCGACGAAATCGGGATCGCCGAGCGCCGAATTGCGGTCGACATAGGCATAACGCATCGCTTCGACCATGACGTGGACCGTTTCGGCGGAACCGGCGCCGAGATAGGATAAGGGATAGCCTTCCAGCACGTTCAGGATTTCGCAGATGATGACGCCGCCGGAGCTGGGCGGCGGCGAGGAGGTGATCTCGTAGCCGCGATAGGCGCAGGTCACGGGCTTCAGTTCGCGGACCGCGTATTGCTCGAAATCCGGCTTGGCCAGGATGCCGCCCTTGGCGCCACTCGCCTTGACGATGGCGGCGGCGATAGCGCCTTTATAGAATGCATCGGCGCCTTTTTCGGAAATGGCGGCCAGCGAGGCCGCGAGGTCGGGCTGGATCAGCCGCTCGCCGATGCCATAGGGCTTGCCACCGGGTTTCAGGAAGATGGCGGCGGCAGCGGGGTCCTTCGCCAGCCTGTCGGCACTGCCGGCAAAAGAGGCGGCGTCGCCCTGATTGAGGATGAACCCGTCCTTGGCATAGCCGATTGCCGGCGCCATCAGATCCTGCCGGGACAATTTGCCGTATTTTTCGCGCGCCATCTCCAAACCGGCGACGGATCCCGGCACGCCAACGGCGAGGTAACCGTCAAGGCTGGCGCCCTTCACCGGGTTGCCATCCTTGTCGAGATACATGGTCTTGGTCGCCGCCAGCGGCGCCCGTTCGCGGAAATCGAGGAAGGTCGATTTGCCGTCCTTGAAGCGGATGGTCATGAAGCCGCCGCCGCCGATATTGCCGGCATTGGGATAGACGACGGCGAGCGCATAGCCGACGGCAACCGCCGCATCGACGGCATTGCCGCCCTTCTTCAAGACCTCGATGCCGACTTCGGACGCCAGATGCTGTGCCGTCACCACCATGCCGTGCTCGCCCTTGGCCGGCGCCGGCGATGCGGCGAAGACGCTCGTCAACGGCGTCAGGACGAAGGTGATGGAAAGACTGGCGGCGATCAATGTCCGACGGTTGAGAGGCATGGCGGTTCTCCGGGCGGGGATGCGCCTAGAAGAGCCTGTCGGATCAATCGAGTCCATTCACAAATGGTCCCTCACGAAGCAAACCGGTGAGGGGCAATATCCGCTGGAAGTTCGCCTCAGACGATGCCGCCGCTCCCACCGGCGACCGCAGGGCGTTCGGCCGCGACCTTGGCGCGGTAGCCCGCCGCCCGATAGGCGGCGACCGGATCGATGGCGCCGCCGGTCTTCAGGCGGGCCATGGCCAGGATCGGCTCGACATCGGTGCGGTAGGCGGCTTTCAGCGTCTGCGTCGCCATCAGCGCGTCGTTGCTGTCCTGAAACCCTTCGAGCGCCTTGCGGTCGACAAGCAGCGCCTGCGCATAGGCGCGCTGCACTTCGACCGCCGACAGCATCAGGCTTTCGATCGGATCGGTGACGTTGTGGCTCTGGTCGAGCATGTGGGCCGGGTCAAAACCCTCGGCACCCGAAAGCTCCGCATCGACCAGTTCGTTGAAGACAAGGAACAGCCGGTAGGGGTCGATCGAACCGGCATCGAGATCGTCGTCGCCATACTTCGAATCGTTGAAATGGAAGCCGCCGAGTTTTTTGAACTGGATCAGCCGCGACACGATCATCTCGATGTTGACGTTGGGCGCATGGTGGCCGAGGTCGACCAGGCAGAACGCCTTGTCACCCAACTCCCGTGCGATGATGTAATTGGTGCCCCAGTCCTGCACGACGGTGGAATAGAAGGCCGGTTCGTACATCTTGTGTTCGCTGAACAGCTTCCAGTCGGCGGGCAGCCCGGCATAGATCTCCTTCATGGCGTCGAGATAGCGCTCGAACGCCTTGGCGAAATTCACCTGGCCGGGAAAGTTCGAACCGTCGCCGATCCACACCGTCAGCGCCTTGGAGCCGAGCGTCTTGCCGATCTCGATGCATTCGAGATTGTGCTCGACCGCTTGCCGGCGCGTGCCGGCATCGGCATGCGACAGCGAGCCGAATTTGTAGGAGAGTTTCTGGTCCTTCGCATCCGAGAAGGTGTTGGAGTTCATGGCGTCGAAGCCGAGGCCAAAGCGCGAAGCCGCCTGCTTCAGCCGGTTCGGGTCGGCCTTGTCCCACGGAATGTGCAGGGACACGGTCGGCGTCGCCTGCGTCAATTGCCTGATGACGGCGCAGTCCTCGATCTTGTCGAAGATATCGCGCGGCTCGCCGGCACCGGGAAAGCGTGCAAAGCGGGTACCGCCGGTGCCAACGCCCCAGGACGGGATCGCAACGGCGAATTTCTCCACCTTGTCGCGGATGGCGTCGATGGCGATGCCGCGGCGATCGAGGCGTTCGCCGAGCGAGGTGTAGTCGCGCTCGAGACTGGCTTTGCGCGAGGCGTTGTCCTTGTCGACGAGGTCGGCGGAGATGATGGATTCGGACACTGCTATTCCTCCCAAAATGCGTTCAGTCAGCGCTGCCCCTCATCGGCCTGCCGGCACCTTCTCCCCGTAGAACGGGGAGAAGGGAAGCGCTCTGGCGTCCGCTAGCGCGTAAAGCTCTGCGCGTTGCCCGCGTCGACATTGACGATGTTGCCGGTCGACTTGGCCGACATGTCGGAGGCGAAGAAATAGATCGCCTCCGCGATGTCTTCGGGAAACACCGAACGCTTCAGCATCGAGCGCGAGCGATAGTGCTCCTCCAGATCGTCGGTCGACATCTTGTAGGCGGCGGCGCGCTGTTCTTTCCACTCGCCGGTCCAGATCTTCGAGCCGCGCAGCACCGCGTCCGGGTTGACGACATTGACCCTGATCTGCGCTTCCGCGCCCTCCAGTGCCAGGCAGCGGGCGAGATGGATCTCGGCGGCCTTGGCGGTGCAGTAGGCGGCGGCGTTAGGCGAGGCGGCAAGTCCGTTCTTGGAGGCGACGAAGACGACGTTGCCGCCGATATTCTGCACGCGGAACAGCCGGAACGCTTCCCGCGAGACCAGGAAATAACCGGTCGACAGGATGTCCATGTTCTTGTTCCACAGCGCCAGCGTCGTCTCCTCGATCGGCGCCGAGGAAGCCAGCCCCGCATTCGACACCAGAATGTCGATGCCGCCGAACTCGACCGCAGTCTCGGCGAAGCCCGAAATGACCTGGTCCTCCGAGGTGACGTTGATCAGCACCGGCCTGACAAAATCCTTGCCATAGGCTTTGGCCAGTTCGTCATTGGCGCTGGCAAGGGCTGTTTCGTCGATGTCGGCCAGCACGACGCAGGCGCCTTCGCGCAGCAGCCGGTTGGCGGTTGCGCGGCCAATGCCGCCGGCGCCACCGGTGACCAGCGCGATCTGGCCGGCAAGCGCCTTCGGCTTCGGCATGCGCTGCAGCTTCAGGTCCTCGAGCAGCCAGTATTCGATGTCGAAGGCTTCCTGTGCGGGCAGGCCGACATAGGACGAGACGGTCGAGGCACCGCGCATGACGTTGATGGCGTTGACATAGAATTCGCCGGAGATGCGCGCCGTCGCCTTGTCGCCGGCGAAGGTGAACATGCCGACGCCGGGCATCAGATAGACGACGGCATTGGGATCGCGGATGGCGGGCGAGTCCGCATGTTTGCAGCTGTCATAGTAGGCCTGGTAGCCGACACGATAGGCCGCCACGTCGTCGGCGAGGCGCGCAATGACGGCATCGACGTCGGGCTTTGCCGGATCGAACTCGATCACCAGCGGACGGATCTTGGTGCGCAGGAAATGGTCAGGGCACGACGTGCCGAGCGCCGCCAGCGGGCGTAGCTCCCTGGAGTTGACGAATTCGAGCACGGCGGGCGAATCGTCGAAATGACCGAGCTTGTGGCTCTTTTCCGAGATCAGGCCGCGGATTTTCGGCATCAGTTTTGCCGCGATGGCACGGCGTTCGGCCGCGTCAAGCGACTTGACCACTTCGCCGCCGAAGATGGCGAGGCCCTCGGAGCGGCGCTCGAACCATTCGATCGCCTGATTGATCACCGAGATCGTCGTCTCGTAGCATTCCCGAGGGGTGTCGCCCCAGGTGAACAACCCATGGCTTTCCAGGATGACGCCCTTTGCGGCGGGATGTTCGAGGCAGAATTTCTCCAACCACAGGCCGAGTTCGAAGCCCGGCCGCTTCCACGGCAGCCAGCCGATGGCGTCGCCGAATATCTCCTTGGTCAGCGCCTTGGAATCCTTGGCGGCGGCAATGGCGATGATGGCATCGGGATGCATGTGATCGACAAATGGCTTCGGCACAAAGGCATGCAGCGGCGTGTCGATCGAGGCCGCGCGTGGGTTCAAATTGAACGTACAGTGCGGCAGGAAGCCGACCATTTCGTCCTCGTGCTCAACGCCGCGATAAAGGCCTTTGAGCGCGCGCAGCTTGTCCATGTAAAGGGTGGCAAAGCCGTCGAGCTTGATCGACGCGCTGTCGCCGCCCGAGCCCTTGACCCAAAGCACTTCGACATCCTCGCCGGTGAGCGGGTCTTTCTGCCAGATCTTAGAGGAGGTGTTGCCGCCGCCATAGTTGGTGACGCGCTTGTCGGAGCCAAGCGTGTTCGAGCGATAGACCAGAAGTTCCGGCTCGCTCATCGCTTGAGCCTTGGCCTCGTCCCACAGATTGGCGAGGCGCGCGCCGGTGCGCTTGTCGAGCATATGTAATCCTCCCGAAGGCACGCAAACGGTGCGGCCCATTTGGCCCGAATTTCCACGGAAGCGGCGGGTTTGTCAATCACAAACGATCAAGATCGATCATATTGCACTGCACAATGAAATTATATGATCGGAAATGATTGACACTGCGCGTTTTGGGTGCCTAGATGCTCAGGCAGGGAGGAACCATGCACGAAAAAGAGCGCCACAGGATCATTCTGTCCGCCGTCCAGGAAAAGCCTGTGGTGACGGTGCAGGAGATGGTCGACCTGACGGAGTCCTCCGAGGCGACGATCCGGCGTGACATCGCGGCCCTCCATGTCCAGAAGCGCCTGCGCCGTGTGCGCGGCGGCGCTGAAGCAATCTCGCCGCCGCAGTTCATTGGGCTGGCCGGCCGGCCCTTTTCCGTCAACGAAACGATCAACGCCTCGCAGAAGCGGGCAATCGCCCGTGAAGCGGTCGAGCTGT
The DNA here is from genome assembly GCF_040317555.1 of Mesorhizobium sp. M1406. Taxonomy (NCBI): domain Bacteria; kingdom Pseudomonadati; phylum Pseudomonadota; class Alphaproteobacteria; order Hyphomicrobiales; family Phyllobacteriaceae; genus Mesorhizobium; species Mesorhizobium sp. M1406. The sequence goes on from NZ_JAMYKW010000039.1 coordinate 29,944, forward strand.
GCAAGGATGGCGAGCCGATCATCATCAATGGCGGCACCACCACGTTCCAGATGGTGCATTTCCTGACCGGTCGCCGCATGCCGATCTTCACCAATTCGTTCCCGATCGCCGAACACCTGCTCAAGCACTCCAAGAACACGGTGATGCTGTCGGGCGGCACCATTTACCGCGAGCAGAACATCATCCTGTCGCCCTTCGACAATGACGTGACGCGCAACTTCTATGCGCGCCGCATGTTCATGGGCGCGCAGGGGCTCGGCCCGCTCGGCCTGATGGAGGGCGACCCGCTGCTGATCCAGGCGGAGCAAAAACTGATCGACCAGGCCGACGAACTGGTGGTGCTGGTCGATTCCTCGAAATTCCGCAAACGCTCCAGCCTGATCCTGTGCGGCCTGTCGCGCATCGCAACCGTCATCACCGATGACGGCATCGAGGATCGCGAAGCCAAGATGTTAGAGACCGCCGGCGTGACGCTGATCGTCGCCCGCAAGTCGGCAAAGGAAGAATCTTCGCTGCAGGCCTGAGACACTCTCACGCCAGCAGCGGCGATGGAATGCAACGCTCAAGGGAGGATATTCGATGAGCTTCTTGAAGAAATTGATGGTGACGGCTGCATTCTCAGCCGCCATGTTCGTGAATGCGGCCTATGCCGAGAACGTCAAGATCGCACTGGTGGTGAAGTCGCTCGGCAACGGCTTCTTCGATGCCGCCAACAAGGGCGCCGAGGAGGCGGCCAAGGAACTCGGCGATGTCGACATCATCTACACCGGCCCGACCAAGGCGACCGCCGAAGCGCAGATAGAGGTGGTCAATTCGCTGATCGCCCAGAAGGTCAATGCCATCGCCATTTCGGCCAATGACGCCGACGCGCTGGTGCCGGTGCTGAAGAAGGCCATGGAGCGCGGCATCACCGTCATCTCCTGGGATTCGGGCGTCGCCAAGGAAGGCCGCCAGCTTCACCTCAACCCGTCCGACACCGGACTGATCGGCGAGACCATCATCAAGCTTGCCGCCGACTACCTGCCGGAAGGCGGCGAAGTCGCCATCCTGTCGGCCTCCTCGACCGCCACCAACCAGAATGCCTGGATCGACGCGGCCAAGAAAATCCTGCCGGAGAAGTTCCCCAAGATCAAACTCGTCGCCACCGTCTATGGCGATGATGATTCGGCCAAGAGCACGGACGAGGCCAAGGGCCTGTTGAAGTCCTATCCGAACCTCAAGGCGATCATCGCGCCGACCACCGTCGGCGTCGTCGCCGCCGCCCAGGTCGTCACCGATGAGAACCTGATCGGCAAGGTCAATGTCACCGGTCTGGCGCTGCCGTCCGAGTTCAAGAAGTTCATCGACAACGGCGCCAGCCAGGCGGTTGCGCTGTGGAACCCGATCGACCTCGGCTATTCGGCCGTCTATCTCGCCCACGATCTGGCGGTGAAGAAGGAAGAGGCCAAGCCCGGTGCCACGCTGTCGATCGGCCGCGTCGGCAAGGTCACGCTCGACGACTCCAACTCGGCCGCGATGGCTCCGCCCTTCCAGTTCGACAAGTCGAACATCGAGAAGTTCTCCAAGATCTATTGATCTGGACGCTCGCACCACCCTCCCCCTTGTGGGGAGGGTCGGCGAGCCGGCTTCGCGAAGCGATGCAAGCGAGACGGGGTGGGGTGGCGACATCTCCATGTGCCAGGACCTTGATATGCTAGTAGACTCCCACCCCGCTCACGTTGTTCGCGACCCTCCCCACAAGGGGGAGGGTAAGGCGGCTCCACGCCTGACGCTGTCCGGCATCTCCAAGAGCTTTCCCGGCGTGCGCGCGCTGCACAATGTCAGCGTGTCGCTCTATCCGGGCCAGGTGACCGCGCTGATCGGAGAGAACGGCGCCGGCAAGTCGACCCTGGTCAAGATCATGACCGGCATCTACCAGCCCGACACCGGCACGATCAGCATCGACGGCCAAGCCGTCACCCTGCCCAGCGCGCACGCAGCTTTCGGACACGGCGTCACCGCCATCCACCAGGAAACCGTGCTGTTCGACGATTTGACGGTTGCCGAGAACATCTTTCTTGGCCACGCCCCGCGCACGCGTTTCGGCACCATCGACTGGCGCACGATGCGCAAAAATGCGCGCGAAGTGCTCGACACCATGCACGCGAGTCATATCCACGCCGACGCCCGGCTGAAGGACCTCGGCATCGCCAACAAGCATTTGGTCGCCGTGGCGCGGGCCATGTCGATTGACGCTCAGATCGTCATCATGGACGAGCCGACCGCCGCCCTTTCGATGAAGGAGATCGAGGAGCTTTTCCTGCTGATCGAATTCCTCAAAAGCGAAGGCAAGGCGATTCTGTTCATCAGCCACAAGTTCGACGAAATCTATCGCATCGCCGACCGCTACACGGTGTTCCGCGATGGCGAGATGGTCGGCGAAGGCCTGATCAAGGATGCCGGCCAAAGCCAGATCGTGCGCCTGATGGTCGGCCGCGCCGTCGACCATATCTTTCCGCAGCGCAAGGCTGAGATCGGCGCGCCGGTGCTTTCCGTTTCCGGCCTGTCGCATCCGACCGAGTTCAACGACATCGGTTTCGAACTGCACAAGGGCGAAATCCTCGGTTTTTACGGCCTTGTCGGCGCCGGGCGCAGCGAGGTGATGCAGGCGATATCGGGCATAACCCGCACATCAGCCGGCACGATCATGCTGGAAGGCAAGGTGATCGCGCCGAAATCGGCTGCGGATTCGATCGATGCGGGCATCGTCTATGTGCCGGAAGAGCGCGGCAAGCAGGGCGTGGTGATCGGCCTGCCGATCTTCCAGAACGTCTCGCTGCCTTCGCTCAAGCGTACCTCCAGATCCGGCCTGCTGCGGCTGTCGGAAGAATTCGCGCTCGCCCGCTCCTATACCGAGCGGCTCGACCTGCGCGCCTCCTCGCTCAGCCAGGATGTCGGCACGCTGTCGGGCGGCAATCAGCAGAAGATCGTCATCGCCAAATGGCTGGCGACGGCGCCCAAGGTGATCATCCTGGACGAGCCGACCAAGGGCATCGACATCGGCTCCAAGGCCGCCGTGCACGGCTTCATGGCCGAGCTGGTGGCGCAGGGCCTGTCGGTGATCATGGTGTCGTCGGAACTGCCGGAAATCCTCGGCATGTCCGACCGTGTCATCGTCATGCGCGAGGGTCTCGTCGCGGCGGTCTACGACACCAAGGGGCTGGACGCCGAGACGCTGGTCAGGACGGCAGCAGGGATCGCGGCATGAAAGCCTTTCTTAAATACCGTGAAATCTGGCTGTTCGCGGCCATCGTCGTGCTGATCGGGCTGATCTCGACGCGCTTCCCGGCCTTTGCCGACCCCGTCAATTTGCGCCAGGTGTTCAACGATACCTCGATCCTGATGATCCTGGCGCTGGGCCAGGTGGTTGTCATCCTGACCCGGTCGATCGATCTGTCGATGGCGTCCAACCTTTGCTTCACCGGCATGGTGGTGGCGATGCTGAACGCCGCGCATCCGGCAATCCCGATCCCGCTGCTGATTGGCATCGCCCTGGTCGTCGGCCTGGTGCTCGGCGCCATCAACGGCCTGTTGGTCTGGCGGCTGAACATCCCTTCGATCGTGGTGACATTGGGCACGCTGACCATCTATCGCGGCGCCACCTTCGTCCTGTCAGGCGGCGCCTGGGTCAATGCCGACAAGATGAGCCCGGACTTCATCGGCTTCCAGCGGGCGGCGTTCCTCGGCATTCCGGTGCTGTCCTGCATCGCCATCCTGGTCATCGTGCTGTTCTTCGTCCTGATGACGCGCACCGCGCTCGGCCGCTCGATCTATGCCATCGGCGTCAACCCGACGGCTTCGGTCTATGCCGGCATCGATGTCGGCAGGACGAAATTCATCGTCTTCTGCATCTCCGGCATGATCGGCGGACTTTCCGGCTATCTCTGGATCTCCCGCTATGTGATCGCCTCGGTCGAGGTCGCCAACGGCTATGAGCTCAACATCATCGCGGCCTGCGTCATCGGCGGCATCTCGATCGCCGGCGGCATCGGTTCGGTGGGCGGCGCGGTGCTCGGTGCGCTGTTCCTCGGCATCATCTCCAACGCGCTGCCGGTCATCAACATCTCGCCCTTCTGGCAGATGGCGATCTCGGGCAGCGCCATCATTCTGGCTGTCGTGCTCAACGCGCGCGGCGAACGCCGGCAGGGCCGCATCATCCTGCGGAAAGTAGAGGCGGCATGACCGAAATCCCGGCCCCGCGCCACATTCCCGACCGGCTCGACAAGCCGTTTCGTTCGGCGATCTTTTCCTGGGAAGCGCTGCTGGTCGTGGTGGCGGTCGCCATCTTCGCCATCAACAGCTTAGCCTCGCCGTATTTCCTCGATCCGTATTCGCTGTCCGATCTCACCTTCAACTTCACCGAGAAGGGTCTGATCGCCTTCGCCATGGCGCTGCTGATCATTTCGGGCGAGATCGACCTATCGGTGGCCGCCATCATCGCGCTCGCCTCGACCATGATGGGCATGGCGGTCCAGGCCGGCGCCGGTACGCCGGTGCTGGTGCTGATCGGCATCGTCGTCGGGCTCGGCTGCGGCGCCTTCAACGGGCTGCTGGTGACGAGGCTCGGGCTGCCCTCGATCGTCGTCACCATCGGGACGATGAGCCTTTTTCGCGGCATCGCCTTCATCATCCTCGGCGACCAGGCCTACAAGGGCTATCCCGAAAGCTTCGCGTTTTTCGGCCAGGGCTATGTCTGGTGGGTGGTGTCGTTCGAGCTGGTGCTCTTCCTGGTCGCGGCCGTCGTTTACTGGTTCTTGCTGCACCGCACGAGTTTCGGCCGCCGTGTCTTTGCCATCGGCAACAACCCGGTGGCGGCACAATTTTCCGGCGTGCGCGTCGGCCGCACCAAGTTCATCCTGTTTTGCCTGACCGGGCTGATGTCGGGCATCGCCTCGGTGCTGATCACCTCGCGGCTCGGTTCGACGCGGCCCTCGATCGCGCAGGGCTATGAGCTGGAAGTCATCACCATGGTGGTGCTCGGCGGCGTCAGCATCCTCGGCGGCGCCGGCAGCATTCTGGGCGTCGTGCTCGCAGCCTTCATCATGGGGCTGGTGACCTTCGGCCTTGGCCTGCTCAATGTACCCGGCATCGTCATGTCGATCTTCATCGGCCTGCTGCTGATCATCGTCATCGCTCTGCCGATCGTCTGGCGGCTGCTCGGAGGACGCTGATGCCGCAGAAATACGCGTTCAGGATGAAGCTGAAGCCCGGCATGAAGGCCGAATACAAGAAGCGCCACGACGAGATCTGGCCGTCGCTGGTATCACTGCTGAAGCAGGCCGGCGTCTCCGATTATTCCATCCATCTCGACGAAGAGACCAGCATTCTGTTCGGCGTGCTGTGGCGGCGAGACGACCACGGCATGGACGACCTGCCGAAGCATCCGGTGATGCAGCGCTGGTGGGCCCACATGGCCGACATCATGGAAACCAGGCCGGACAACGAGCCGGTGGCCGTGCCGCTGGAAACCGTGTTCCATATGGCATGAGTGCGATGCGCCATATTGCCGTCATCGACATCGGCAAGACCAACGCCAAGGTCGCGGTCGTCGACCTCGTGACGTTGAGCGAGGTGGCGTTGCGCCGCATGGCCAATGCGCCGGTGCGGCAGGCGCCCTATCCGCATCATGATGTCGAAGCGCTGTGGACGTTCATCCTCGACAGCCTTGCCGGCCTCAACCGCGAACAGCGCATCGACGCCATTTCGATCACGACCCATGGCGCGACGGGCGCACTGGTCGACGCCGCGAGCGATCTGGTGCTGCCGGTGCTCGACTATGAATTCGATGGCCCCGACAGGCTGGCCGTGGATTATGACGCGATCCGGCCGCCCTTCGCCGAGACCGGCACGCCGCGCTTGCCGCTCGGCCTCAATCTCGGCGCGCAATTCTTCTGGCAACAGAAAAGCTTCCCGGCGGAATTCGCCAAGGCCGCCGCGATGCTGATGTACCCGCAATACTGGGCCTTGCGCCTGACCGGCGTCGCCGCCAATGAGGTGACCTCGCTCGGCTGCCACACTGATCTGTGGAACCCATGGACGGCGGATTTTTCATCATTGGTCGACAGGCTGGACTGGCGCTGGCTGATGGTGCCGGTGCGGCCAGCCAGTGATCGCCTCGGCCCGATCCTGCCCGCGCTTGCCGCGCGAACCGGCCTTGACCCGCAAACGCCGGTCTTCTGCGGCCTGCACGATTCCAACGCCTCGCTGCTGCCGCATCTTCTCTCCGACAAACCGCCTTTCTCCGTCGTCTCGACCGGCACCTGGGTGGTGTCGATGGCGGTCGGCGGCAAACAGATTGCGCTGGATGCGGCACGCGACACGCTGGTCAATGTCAACGCACTCGGCAATCCCGTCCCCTCGGCACGCTTCATGGGTGGCCGCGAGTTTTCCATGCTGACCAAGGACCAGCCGGAGCAGTGGAGCGAAGATGATGTCGGCGCCGTGCTGACGCGGAAGGTGCTGCTGCTGCCATCGACCCAGCAAGGGTCGGGGCCGTTCCCGCATCAGATCGCGACATGGCTCAACGCCGACGGGATGAACAGCGGCCAGTGCTTTGCCGCCATCTCATTCTATCTGGCGCTGATGACGGCGACCTGCCTCCACCTGATCGGCGCCGACGGCCCGACCACTGTCGAAGGCCCCTTTGCCCGCAACCGGCTCTTTGTCGGCATGCTGGCAGCCAGCACGGGACGCGCTGTCGTTGCGTCCGAGGCCGCCACCGGCACCAGCATCGGCGCTGCCTTGCTGGGAACCGATCAACTGATGGCGCAGGGCAAAGGCGAAAGAATGGAGCCGCCGACCGACCCTGTCTGGGCGGACTACATCAGCGCCTGGCGCGCCGCGGTCGTAGCGCAGGGCTGGGGTCTGTCTGTTTGAGCATGACCTTTTCCAAAAACCGAAACCCACTTTTCGGGATCATGCTCAGCTACAAAATCCGCTTGCCGAAGGCCGACATGACGAAGTTGACGACATCGGTGCCGATCCGAGGCTCCAGAGCCGCGATCAGACCGGAAACATCCATCGACAGCAGTCCGCCGGAGAGCGCGATCGCCTCCATCGCCTGATGCGTCTCGCGCACCGTCAGCCCGCCGGAGCCCGCCGCCCAGCCTGCGAATTCGGTAGCGGTCGGCGAGTAACTGACATGGAAGCCTTGCGTGCCGGAGGTGGCGACGCGGATCGCCTCATGCATCAGGTCGCGCATGCCCATGGCGTCGATGTCGGTCATGGTGAAGGCGGAGACGCGCGAATCCTTCAGCACCCGTGCCTCGGCCGGATCGGCGTGGCGCAAGCCGACGATGACGACATTCTCCGGCGACAGCTGCGGCTGCAGCGCGCCCGCCTTGTGATCGAGGCCGAGGGTACGCGCCAGCACCGAGCCTTCCGGCAGGTCGATGCCATCCTCGTCCTCGGGCATCAGGGCGGCGATGGAATCGATCCAGATCAGGCCGAAGGAATGCGTCGCGCGCGCCGTTGCGGTCAGCGCCTTGTGCGCGATGCGACGGTCGGCGCCGGCGGCAAGCCGAATCAGCCCCGATGGCGGCCGCTCGACATCGGCCAACTCGATGACGTCGAAATTCATCGCTTCCAGCCGCGCGCCGGTGCCTTCCCGGGCGAGGATGCCGGCAGCCCCTTGCTCGGCCGTGATCTGCACCATCTTGCGACCGGAAAAGTCCTCGACGTCGTGCATCGGGGCCTTCTCGACATATTCCGAGGTCATCGCCAGCAGCATGGCGCCATAGCTCATGCGGAAGGCGACACGGTCGCCGACGGCCGGCGGCGGATCGGCATCGGCGACATCCAGCAGCAGATGGTCGCTGGAGGCACCGAGCACCCGTATCCCCTTGGCGATCGGTGTCAGGCCTTCGACCAGCACGTCCTCGCGGCCGATATTGGCAATGGCGCGCAGCCTGTCGCCCTCGTCGGGGAAGACCGGCTGGTTGCCGAAGGCGTCGTAGCCGGATTGGCCGATCGGCCGTGACGGCTTGAGCTTGACCTCGATGATGTCGCTGGTCAGCCGGCAGGCATCGGGTTCGAGTTCGGCCCAAGGCGTGTCGCGGAAGGTTTCGACGCCGCCTTGCAGGATCGCCTCGCCGACCCGCAGATTGTTGATGCCGGCCGGCAGTCTGCCTTCGAGCAGCAGCGGCAGCGACGACGAGGCGCCGCCGGAGATCACGTCGAGGCTCTTGCCGGACAGGCGCTCGGTCTTGTAGGCATGGGCGACGAGCTGGCCGAGATTATCCGGCGTCGGCATGATGGCGCCGAAGCAGCCGAGATTCGTACCGATGCCGGCGATGCGCACCCCCTTTGAACCGCAGGATCTGCTCGACCGTCGGGATCAGGTCGTTCGGCCAGATGCCTTCGCGGAGATCGCCGAGGTCGATCATCAGCATGATGTCGTGGATCCGGCCCATGCGCTCGGCGATGCGCGAAATCTCGCGAATGGTGCTCAATTCCGACTGCAGGCTGATGTCGACGGTGCGTACCACTTCCTCGACACGGGCCATGGGCGGGCTCCTCAACAGCATGATCGGCGCGTTGATGCCGCTGTCGCGCAGCCGGCGGATGTTTTCGAAGCGGGATTCTGCGATGCCGGCGACACCGCCGCGTAGCATGGCGCGCGCCACTTGCGGCATGCCGCAAGTGCCCTTGGTGACGCCGAAGACCTTGATGCCCGAGAGCGCGCAGCGCTCGACGATCGTGCGCGCATTGCGCTCGATGCGGCCAAGGTCGATGGCGACTTGCGGTCCCGACATCCTAGCCTCCGTAGACCAGCCCTTGCGGGTCGATCTCCGGCTTGCGGCCGGCGACGAGGTCGGCAAGGAATTTTCCCGAGCCGCAGGCCATGGTCCAGCCGACGTGGCCGTGGCCGGTGTCGAGATAGAGATTCCTATAGCGCGCCTGGCCGATGACCGGCACCGAGTTCGGCATCATCGGCCGCAGGCCTGCCCACAGCTCCGCCTTCTTCTCGTCGAAGGCGCCGGGGAACAGATCCTTGCCGGTCCTGAACATGGCGGCGAAATCGCTTGGCTTGTGCGAGCGGTCGAAACCGGTGAATTCGGCGGTCGAGGCCAGTCGCAGCCGGTTGCCGAGCCTGGAATAGGCGATCAGCTGATCCTCGTCGGCGCCGCCCATGGTCGGCCCTTTGCTCTCGTCTTCCAGCGGAATGGTCGCGGTATAGCCCTTCACCGGATAGACAGGCAGGTCGATGCCGTAACGGCGGCCGAGCAGGCCACTCTCAGGTCCCATCGAGATGACCACGGCATCGCCGGAAACCGGGCCGGCCGAAGTCATCACCGCGCGCACCCGGTCGCCCTCGATGTCCAGACCCTCGACCGTGGTGCCGTAGAGAAATTTCACGCCGAGCTTTTCGGCTGAATAGGCGGCGAGTTTTTCCACGAACTGCCGGGAATCGCCGGTCTGGTCTATCGGCGAATAGACGCCGCCGGCGATCTTTCCCTTCACGCCGGCAAGACCCGGTTCAAGCTCGACCAGCCGCTCGCGGCCGACGATCTCGATCGGCAGGCCATGCTCGGCCAGATAGCGATAATTGTCGGTGCCGGTGTCGAGACTGTGCTGCGAGCGGAAGAAATAGAGGATGCCCTTCTTGCGCTCGTCATAGTGAATGCCGGTATCGGCGGAGATGGCGTTGATGCAGTCGCGCGAATAGAGCGCCAGGCGCAACTTGACCCGGCTGTTGGCGCGCAGGCGCTCTTTCGTGCACTGGCGCAGGAAGCGCAGGCTCCAGGCGAGGAAATAGGGATCGAAGCGCAGCCTGACCTTGATGCCGAGATCATGGTTGTAGAGCGCGCGCAGGAATGTCTTCAGGGCCGCCGGCGAGGCCCAGGCGGTGGCGTCCCCCGGCGACACCAGACCGGCGTTCGACTGGCTGGTGCCGCGAGCCGGCGCCGGATGACGCTCGATCACGGTGACCTCGTGCCCGTCGCTGGCCAGATAATAGGCGGCCGCCGTACCGACGACACCGGCCCCGAGCACCGTTATTTTCATGCCATCCCCCAAAAGCTCCTCGCGGCGCAGCGCCTCCATGCCGTGCCGCGAATGCCTTCAATAGCGCTTCACCGCCCGCCTTGCGAGCCCTTGGGAGAACCCGGCTCAGCCCCGAGCGGAGTTCTTGCCGGTCAGGATGCGCTCCCAGGCGAGCGCGTCGGCAACGATCTGGTCGAGATCGTCGCGTTGCGGGGTCCAGCCGAGTTCCGCGCGGGCGAGATCCGAATTGGCAACCACCGCCGCGGCGTCGCCGGGACGACGATCGCCCATCTTCACCTCGAAATCATGGCCAAAGGCGCGCCGCACGCTGTCGATGACCTCCAGCACCGAGTAGCCATGGCTGTAGCCGCAATTGGCGACGAGGCTTTGTCCCCCGGCGCGCAGCCGCTGCAGGGCCAGGCGATGCGCCGCCGCCAGGTCGCTGACATGGATATAGTCGCGCATGCAGGTGCCGTCCGGCGTCGGATAATCGGTGCCGAACACCTGCATGAACGGCCGCTTGCCGAGCGCCGTCTCACAGGCGACCTTGATCAGATGGGTGGCGCCCGGCGTCGACTGACCGGTGCGGCCCTTCGGGTCGGCGCCGGCGACATTGAAGTAGCGCAGCGCGGTATAGCGCAGGCCGTGCGCGATCGCCGCATCGCGCAGCATCCATTCGCTCATCAGCTTGGACAGGCCATAGGGCGATTCCGGGGCCAGACGGGCGTCCTCGCGCACTGGCTCCAGTCCGGCGCCGCCATAGACGGCCGCGGTCGAGGAAAAGATGAAATTGGGCACGCCCTCGCGGACCGCGGTTTCGATCAGCGTGCGCGTCTTGCAGGTGTTGTTCTCGTAATAGCCAAGTGGATCGGCGACCGATTCCGGGACCACGATGGAGCCGGCGAAATGGATGATCGCGTCGACTTTGTTTTCCCTGATGATAGAGCCGACCAATTCCTTGTCGGCGACATCGCCAACCACCAGCTTCGCCTCCGGCGCCACCGCCCATTCGAAGCCGGTCGAAAGACGGTCGAGAACGACCACGCTCTCGCCGGCATCCAGCAGCTCCCAGACCATGTGACTGCCGATATAACCGGCGCCGCCTGTTACCAAAACTGTCATCCGCGACCTCGCATCTCAAGATTTATCGGAAACTGTCTCAACCCCCGCCTTACTGGAAAGCCTGCCGCCTGGCCATTACAACTCATGGTAACCGGCATCGCCGGTATGTGGCATCGTCCCGAAACAAAGTTGATCCACATCAAGGGAATAGGCCACGATCCGTGGTCGTTAGGAACAGGTCCGGGGCGTGGCATTTTGACCAAGAAGGCCCGGTGGACGACCAATAGGGCAATGGTTATGATCCCGCGCAAAAATTGGGAAGCCGACATGAACTATCAGCGGTTCTTCGAGGAAGCGATCGACCAGCTCCACGCAGAGCGTCGCTACCGCGTCTTCGCCGACCTCGAGCGTATCGCGGGCAAGTTTCCGCGCGCCATCTGGCGTTCCAACGGCCGCGCCGAGGAAATCACCGTCTGGTGCTCCAATGACTATCTCGGCATGGGCCAGCATCCCGACGTCATCGCCGCGTTCCAGAATGCGGCCGGCAAGATGGGTTCGGGCGCCGGCGGCACCCGCAACATTTCCGGCACCAGCAACCCGCTGGTCGAGCTCGAACTGGAGCTCGCCGACCTGCACGACAAGGAAGCGGCACTCGTCTTCACCTCAGGCTTCGTGTCCAACGAAGCGTCGATCTCGACCATCGCGCGGCTTTTGCCCAATTGCCTGATCATCTCGGACGAACTTAATCACGCCTCGATGATCGAAGGCGTGCGGCGCTCGGGCGCCGAGAAGAAGATCTTCCGCCACAATGACGTCGCGCACCTGGAAAGCCTGCTGCAGGCGGCGGGCCGCGAACGCGCCAAGCTGATCGTCTTCGAAAGCGTCTATTCGATGGATGGCGACATTGCGCCGATCAAGCAGATCGTCGAACTCGCCGAACGCTACAACGCCATGACCTATATCGACGAAGTGCATGCCGTCGGCATGTACGGACCACGCGGCGGCGGCATCACCGAGCGCGAAGGCCTGACCGACCGCATCGACATCATCGAAGGCACGCTCGCCAAGGCATTCGGCACGCTCGGCGGCTACATCACCGGCACCAGTGCCGTGATCGACGCCGTGCGCTCCTATGCGCCGGGCTTCATCTTCACAACGGCGCTGCCGCCGGCGATCGCGGCTGCCGCGACCACGTCGATCCGCCATCTCAAGCGCTCGCAGGCCGAGCGCGACGCCCAGCAACAGCAGGCCGCGAGGACCAAGCAGATCCTCTCTGCCGCCGGCCTGCCAGTGATGGAATCGGCCACCCATATCGTGCCGGTCCTGGTTGGCGATCCAGAACTCTGCAAGATGGCCAGCGACCGCCTGCTCGGCGTTCACGGCCTTTACATTCAGCCGATCAACTACCCGACCGTGCCGCGCGGCACCGAGCGGCTGCGCATCACGCCGACGCCGTTCCACTCCGATGCACTGATCGCCGAGTTGCAGGATGCGCTGGTCGAGACCTGGGATGCGCTCGGCATTCCCTATGGCTCCGCCGGTCGGCCGTCCGTGGCCAAGAGCGACCGGATCATTCCCCTGCTGGTGCCCAAGTCGGGCGGCTGAAGCCGTTTGAAACTCTACTCCGGCGGCCATCTGACACAGTTTTCTGCGCTTCCGCCGCTCACGGACCCAAAGGTCCGCTGCGCTCCGGTTCTCGAAAACCGCGCCAGTTGACTCACCGGAGCGACTTTCAATCCGGCTTCAGGGCATCAAACAGTCTTCATCCAATTCGCCAGACGATGCGCCGCTTCCTCGATCTGGTCGAGGCGGCGGTGGAAACACAGCCTGAGGAAGGCTTCGCCGCCGGGGCCGAAGGCGGTGCCGGGAGCCAGGCCGACATTGGCCTTGTCGACAATGTCGAAGGCAGCAGTGCGTGAATCTGTGATGCCGTCGACCGTGAAGAACAGATAGAACGCGCCTTGCGGCACGGTGAACCGGGCGCGGCCCGTGGCGCCGAGAATACCGCAGACCAGGTCGCGCGCCTTCCTTGCCCGCTCGACCTGTTCGGCAACGAAGGCATCGCCCTCATCAAGGGCGGCAACCGCGCCACGCTGCATGAATTGGGCAACGCCGGAGTTGGAATACTGGATCAGGTTCTCGAACACCTGCTGCAAGGCGGGATGTGTCTTGATCCAGCCGACGCGCCAGCCGGTCATCGCCCAGTTCTTGGAAAAACTGTTGACGAACAGGATGCGGTCTTCCGCCGTGGCGATGTCGAGGAAGGACGGCGCACGGCCGTGGCCGTAGTGGAACAGCGAATAGATCTCGTCGGCGATGATCCAGAGGTTCTTCGCGCGCGCCAGATCGAGGATCGCCTGCAAGGTCTCGTGATCGGCGGTCCAGCCGGTCGGGTTCGACGGCGTGTTGATGAACAGCGCCTTGGTGCGCGGCGTGATCGCCGCCGCGATCTTTTCAATGTCGCAGGACCAGCCATTGCCGGAATGGTCGAGCGTGACAGCCACCGGAACGGCCCCCGATATCGCCGCCGCGGCGTCGAAATTCGGCCAGGCCGGCGACAGATAGATGACCTCGTCGCCGGCACCGGCGAGCGCGTCGAGTGCCAGCTGGATGGCGTGCATGCCGGACCCGGTGACAATGAACTGCTCCTCGGGAAACGTCTTGCCGAAATGCCTGGCATAGTAGCGGGAAAGCGCCTGCCTGAGATCGGGGATGCCCCTCTGCCAAGTGTAGAACGTCTCGCCGCCGGCCAGCGCCTTTGACGCGGCATCGGCGATGAACGAAGGCGTCGGCAGGTCGCCCTCACCGGCCCAGAGCGGGATCATGCCCTCGCGCAGGCGGCCGTAATTGACGACGGCGACAATGCCGCTTTCGGGCGCGGCGCGGGCTTCGGCGCGAAGGCTGTCGATCAGGGTCATGGGCGGGTCCGTTCCGATCTCGGGCGTTGATCAGCGCTCCTTACCAGATGCGAAAACAGAAAACCCCGGCCGTGAACGACCGGGGTTTTGGTCCAGAAGAACCTGATCTGTCTATCTCTTGGCGAGCAGGTCGCGAATTTCGGTGAGCAGCGCGACATCGGCGGGCGGCGGAGCGGCCGGCGCGGCGGGCTTCTCGCGCTCAAGCCGCTTGCGCATATTGTTCACCGCCTTGACCATCAGGAAGATGATGAAAGCAAGGATGATGAAGTTCAGCGCGACGGTTATGAAGCTGCCATACGCGAAAACAGCACCTTGTTTTTTGGCGTCCACCAGCGAGGTGGCATTGACGGCCGAGGAGAGCCCCAGGAAATAGTTGTTGAAGTCCAGGCCGCCGAAAATCGCGCCGACGATCGGCATGATGATGTCGTTTACGAGGGAATCGACGATCTTGCCAAAGGCCGCGCCGATGATGACGCCGACCGCAAGGTCCATCACATTGCCCTTGGAAATGAATTCCTGGAACTCTTTCAGCATTCGACCCTCCTTGTCATGACCGGCCGAGCTGCCGTTTCCCGTCCTCAGGCATCGACCTAAGAACAAACATAACAAAAACCTCCGGTTGCAACATCGGCAAAAAGCAGAAAGCAACCGGTTTCCCGTTACCCGACGGCCATCCGTTAAAGCGCGTTACGCCGTGCTTTGAGCCTTTTGCTTTTGTGCATGCCGTTGCCCAAAGCTGCTGCGCTCTTTGGTCGACATGCATCGGAATCACAGCCTTCATGCACCCAAAGCCGTGATGGACTCGGAAGCCAAGCTGTGATTGCGTCTGGGCAAGCCGGGTTGAAATTCGGCAAGGGAGGATATTGCCGGCGTGCAGGGCTTGTTCATCGTCATCATCGCGATCGCCTATGTGACGCTGCTGTTCGCCATCGCCAGCCTGGGCGACCGCCGCTCGGCCATTTCCGAGCCAAGCCGGGCCCGGCCCTTCATCTACGCGCTCAGCCTCGCCATCTACTGCACGTCCTGGACGTTCTTCGGCTCGGTCGGCCTCTCCTCCGAACGCGGCCTCGAATTCCTCGGCATCTATACCGGCCCGGTGCTGGTGTTCGTGTTCGGCTTTCCTCTGCTCAACCGCATCGTGCGGCTGGCCAAGACCGAGAAGATCACCTCGATCGCCGACTTCCTCGGCGCCCGCTACGGCAAGAGCTTCACTGTCGCGGCGATCGCCACGCTCATCGCCACCATCGGCGCGGTGCCCTATATCGCGCTGCAGTTGAAGGCGATTTCCGGTTCGGTCAGCCTGATGGTCGAGCACTATACGGGATCGCCGCCCTCCTTCGATCCCTTCGTCAGCGACATCTCGCTGGTCGTCGCCATACTGCTGGCGCTGTTTGCGGTGCTGTTCGGCACGCGCCACGCCGACGCAACCGAACACCAGGACGGGCTGGTGCTGGCGGTGGCGGTCGAAACCGTGGTCAAGCTTGCCGCCTTCCTGGCGATCGGCCTGATGGTCACCTTCCTGATCTTCGGCGGCCCAGGCGACATATTCGACAAGCTCGCCCAGAATGCGCAGGTTCGGCAGGCGATGAGCTACAACACCTCGCTGGCCACCTGGCTGGTCCTGACTTGTCTGAGCGGTTTTGCCATCATCATGCTGCCGCGGCAGTTCTACGTCACCATCGTCGAGAACCGTGGCGAGGCCGAACTGCGCACCGCGACATGGGTGTTTCCGCTCTACCTCGTGGCGATCAATCTGTTCGTGCTGCCGATCGCGTTCGCCGGCCTGTCGCTGGTCGGCACGGGGACCAGCAGCGATCTCTACGTGCTGTCGCTGCCCTTGTTCAGCGGCCATGACGTGCTGGCGATGGCGGCTTTTATCGGCGGCCTGTCGGCGGCAACCGCCATGGTGATCGTCGAAAGCGTGGCGCTGTCGATCATGATTTCCAACGACCTCGTCATTCCGCTGTTCGTACGCCGCCTGCTCAAGACATCGACTTCCGAGAACGAAGACTGGTCGACGCTCATCCTCAACGTGCGGCGCGGGGCGATCTTCATCCTGCTGTTCATCGCCTTCCTCTACTATCGCGAGAGCACCAACAGCGTGCGCCTGTCGTCGATCGGCCTGATGTCGTTCGCCGCCATCGCCCAGTTCGCACCCGCCCTGATCGGCGGGCTGATCTGGCGCGGCGCCAATGGCCGGGGTGCAGCTCTGGGCATGGTCGCCGGCATCCTCGTCTGGGGCTACACGCTGCTGTTTCCATCGCTTGCCGCGCCCGATACCGGCATCATCGCGCACGGGCTGTTCGGCTTCGAGGCGTTGCGGCCGCAGGCCCTGTTCGGCACCGTCGCCGAACCGCTCAACCACGGCGTATTATGGAGCCTGTCGATCAACGCGGTGTTCTTCGTGCTGGGTTCCCTCTCGCGCGCGTCAGTGCCGCTGGAGCGCATCCAGGCGTCGATCTTCGTGCCGCGCGATGCCAGCCCGATGCCCAGCCTGCGCCGCTTTCGCACCGCTATCACCGTCAACGACCTCAAGGATACGATCGGGCGCTATCTCGGCGTCGAGCGCACCGAGCGCTCCTTCCAGTCGTTCGAAAAGACCAACGGCACCTCGCTGCACGGCAACGAGCAGGCGAGCATGGACGTCATCCGCTTTTCCGAGCAACTGCTGGCCAGCGCCGTCGGCTCCTCCTCGGCACGGCTGATCCTGTCGCTGCTGTTTCGGCGCCACGACCGCGAATCCAGGGATGCCTTCCGCTTGCTCGACGACGCCACCGAGGCGCTGCAGCACAACCGCGACCTGCTGCAGATCGCGCTCGACCAGATGGAACAAGGCATCACCGTCTTCGACCGCGACTTCCGCCTGATCTGCTGGAACCGCCAGTACCGGGCGCTGTTCGACCTGCCCGACGAGATGGGCCAGGTCGGCGTCTCGCTCGATCGCATCCTGCGCCATCTTGCCGAGCGCGGCGACATTCCGGCGGAGCAGCGCGTGGCAATGCTCAACCGGCTGACCAGTTTCGTCAGCCCGTGGCAGATGGAGTTGAAGACCAGCGGCCGCATCCTGGAGCTGCGCTCCAACCCGATGCCGGACGGCGGCATCGTCGCCACCTATGCCGACATTTCCGGACGAGTCGAGCAGGACCTGGCGCTCAAACGCGCCAATGAATCGCTGGAGCAGCGCGTCAAGACCCGCACCATCGAGCTGACTAGGGTCAACGAGGAGTTGACCCGGGTCAACGAGGAACTGGCGCAGGCGCAGATGCTGGCCGAGGAGGCCAATCTGGGCAAGACGCGCTTCCTCGCCGCCGCCGGCCACGACATCCTGCAACCGCTGAACGCCGCCCGGCTCTATTGCTCGTCGCTGATCGAGAAAGCCGGCAAGGGGCCTGCCGGCAAGGCAGCTGTCAACATCGAATCCTCACTGGAATCGGTCGAGACCATTCTCGGTGCCGTGCTCGACATCTCCCGCCTCGATGCCGGTGCGATGAAGCCGGACGATAGCGCCTTCAACCTCGACTGGCTGCTGCGCCAGATCGGCAATGACTTCCGGCCGCTCGCCGCCGAAAAGAAGCTTGAGTTGACGATCATGCCGTCATCACTGACCGTGACGACGGACCGTAATTTGTTGCGCCGCCTGATCCAGAACCTCGTCTCCAACGCCATCAAATATACGCGCCACGGCCGTGTGCTGGTCGGCGTCAGGCGGCGCGGCGAGCTGGCCGAGATCCAGGTGATCGACACCGGCATCGGCATCGCCGGCGACAAGCTGAACACCGTCTTTCGCGAGTTCACCCGGCTCGACGAAGGCGCGCGCGAGGCCGAAGGCCTCGGTCTCGGCCTCTCCATCGTCGACCGCATCGCCCGGGTGCTGCGCCTGGAGATCCGGATCTTCTCCAATCCGGGCAAGGGCACGCGCTTTTCCGTCATCCTGCCCGTGGCGGCCGTGCAGGAGACGCGGCGCGAAATCGAAACCAGGGCTCCTGCCCGCGCGACGGCTTCGCTGGCCGGGCTGCACGTGCTGTGCATCGACAACGACGCTCGCATCCTCGAAGGCATGAGGCTCCTGCTCGAAGGCTGGGGCTGCAACGTCGACACGGTGTCGGGCTCAAGGGATCTGGAGCGTGCCGCGATGCACCGGCCGGACATCGTCCTTGCCGACTACCATCTCGACGGTGAAACTGGTCTCGATATCATCGCCAGACTGCGCGCGATCCATGGCGATAACCTGCCGGCCGTGCTGGTCACCGCCGACCGCTCCAACGAGGTGCGCACGGCCGCGGGCGGGCTCGAGATTCCGATGATCAACAAGCCGCTCAAACCGGCGGTGCTGCGCACGATGATGGCCAGGGTCAGGCCGCTGGCATCGGCGGCGGAATAACATCAAAGGGGCGACCGGCCAGAGCCGGCGGTCTCAGTCCCGATAACCGAGGCTTTCGAGGTAGGCGCAGAACATGTCGGCCATGCCATCGGCGTAGCTTTCGATCTCGCCTGGCGTTCGAGGGGTTCCCGAAAAATCCTTTCCCACCGCGCTGAGTGTCGTGATGATCAGGTCTCCCGCCAAGGCGCGGACGGCTTCCCCAGCCTCGGGCAATGCCTCCCGCAGGAAGGTCTCGACGATGCGCGCTCCCGAGGCTCTCGCCTCGTGCGCTTCAGGCGCGTCGCGGTAAAGGGGTGCGGCGTCGTTGAGCGCCACGCGCACCGCAGCCTCTTCGCACTCCGAGCGGATGAAGGCGTGAACCAGCGCACGCAGTCGTTCGAGCGGTGGCTGCTGGTCGTTTTCGAGTATGGTGCGCAGCAGGCCACCCGTCTGTCGCCATTCGTCGCTCTGGAGCCTGAACAGAAGCGCCGCCTTGTTCGGGAAATACTGGTAAAGCGAGCCGACACTCACCCCGGCTTTTTCGGCGACGCGCGTGGTGGTGAAACGCCGCACGCCTTCGCTCGCCAAAACCTGAACAGCAGCCTCCAAAATCGCGGCGACGAGCTCCGTGGCGCGAGTCTGTTTTGGCTGTTTTCGGGAGGAAATTGAAAGGCTTACGCGTCCTGCCATGTCGCGCCCCAGCAATGCGAATTGGAAACCTGAAGGAATATTCGTATTTTCAGCACGACACAAGACGCAGTCATTTTTCGAACGGAGACTTTCATGACAACGCTCACCAACGCCCCGCTTGCACCCTTGCTGGCTCGCCTGTTCAAGGAGGCCGGTGCGGCGACCAGCCCCGCGCTCACCGCACTCTCGCGCGAAGAGCGGGCGCGTCTCACGCGCAGCAAGACCGACTATGTCGATCTCTATGGACGGCTGAAGGACCTCTGGCTGGCGATCTCGCCGGAGACCGGCACGCTTCTCTACATGCTGGCACGCGGCAGTGGCGCGCGCATCATCATCGAGTTCGGCACCTCGTTCGGCATCTCGACGCTCTACCTTGCCGCGGCGCTGAGGGACAATGGCGGCGGCCATCTGATCACCACCGAGTTCGAGCCGTCCAAGGTCATGCGGGCCAAGGCCAACCTGACTGAGGGCGACCTCATCGACCTGGTGGAGATCCGCGAGGGAGACGCGCTGCAGACGTTGAGCGCGGACCTGCCGGATACGATCGACCTGCTGCTGCTCGACGGCGCCAAGGCGATCTATCCGGAGATCCTGAGCCTCGTCGAGAGCCGCCTGAGGCCGGGTGCATTGGTCATCGCCGACAATGCCGATTTCTGCCCCGAATATCTGGAACGCGTGCGCTCGCCGGCGTCGGGTTACATGTCCACGCCCTTCGGCGAGGATGTCGAACTATCCGTGCGGCTCGGCTGAACGGTCCCACCCGCCGCATAGAGCGGGATGAAATTACGGTGAGTCGATAAGGGATTCCCAAATCGATTGGAATTTGATTCAACCTTCTGGCTGGAGCTGGAGG
>NZ_JAMYKW010000040.1:0-49259 GCF_040317555.1 Mesorhizobium sp. M1406
GGCGAACGGCGTCCAGACACCAAGCTGACGCAGCAGCCCATTCGCTACTGCCGGCAGCACCTCTCCCGGCTTTGGCCGATCATGCTTTCCTGCTTCCAGCAACAGCACGCTCCGCGCGGGTGCGTGCCGACGCAACGTCAGCGCCGCCGCCGCACCCGCAGGACCGCCACCGATCACGACAAAGTCAGCTTGCTCGGACGGCATAGAAGGAAGCCACCACTCCTGCCGGGTTGGTGCTGCCGCCGTCGCCTGAATGCGGGATGGTGCGCACCACAGAGCCAACGATAGCCGGAACCTCCAGCCGGTCCGTGCTGTTCGGCCAGACCGGTACGAGCCAGCCTATATAGTCGTAGATCCATTCTTCGCCGCCGACCACGCCCTTGCCCTGGAACCGGACTTGCATAGGCGAGCCGTAGCCGAAGCCGCCACGCAGATCGAGCGACCAACCTGGCCCGCCGATCGTTCCCGACAGCTCGATTTGCGAGTTCTCGGAAATGGCCAGCGTGCCTTCTCCGAAGAGCAGGTCGTTGGCCGCTTTGCTGATGTCCGGATCGTTGAGGAAGCTGCGATAGGTCCAGTTGCCGACAAAGGGATTGCTCATCGTCATTCTCCCGAATCTTCGACGCAGATGTATTTGACACCGGGTGAGGGTTGGTCGAGACCGCCGGCAGGATTTCGGATCATGAATCCGAGCTTCGACCACTCGGTGACCATCTTGAGGTCGCCGGCCAGAGTCTGCGGAATACCGCGTGCCCAATTGCGGAACTGGAAGTCGGTGCCGACCGGATAATAGACTTGCATCGGCCGGTGCGCAGGCCACCACAGCGTCTCCCATACCCGCCCCTCGCGCTCCAGCAACGTGTCACCTACGCTATCGGGATAAAGCACGTTCCACTCCTCATAGGTAACGTCGATCGTCTGGGTGGAACATTCGTTGAAGTCGGCCTGCCAGGGCAGGCCGCTGAGCTTGGTCAGGTCGCCGGGCTGCAGACCGATATCGAAATCGCTGCCTTGCGACAGCGGGTCGGAGGCATAGGCGATGTAGCCTTCCTCGCTGGTGCCCGCGCCCCAGCGATTGGCATTCTCCTGCGCGGCGGTCAGCGCGAAGCTATACCATTCGGGGTCGGCTTTGATGCGATAGGGCTCGCGCCAGATCGCAGGGTTGCGAATGATCCACGTCACCTCGCCGCCCGGGCAGAAGGCGCCGCCGAGACCGTTCGAGAGCACGCCCTGGTCCAGACCGCGGCCGCCCGGCACATTCCAGTCCTTGTAGGGCTGCCACGGGTCGATGGCCGGTGCGAAGCCGGCATCCACCTCGTCGATGAAGATACCCGCCGCCCATTGCCTGAGCAGGAAGAGTTGCGTGTCGGTTAGCCGCAGGAACTTGCTCACCGTCTTGTTGGTGATCGGGTTATCGCCGGCCAATAGCGGCATCAGCGGTAGGTGGTAGGTGCGCGTCGCCGGATTGGCCTCGAGCCGAAATAGGTTTTCCTCGCCGGGCTTGCGCAAGAGGTCGAACAGGTATTGCCGCGCGGAGCGGCCCGGATCGGTCGTCGCGTCTTTGGTTGCCGCGGCAAGCGCGCGGTCCAGCAACTGGCCGGAGCGGTACTCAAACGCAAGCCGGCGCAGTGCGGCTTCGATCGGCTCGTCCGGGTCGGTGGTGCGATCGGGTTCGGCGGGCTCTTGCCGCGACGAGGATCGGGCGAGGGTGAGCATCCGCTTCTTGGGCGGCGCGGCTGCGGCGCTAATGTGTTCGATCACATCGCCGACGGCCGCGTCAAATGCGTTGCGGGCGGCTTCATAGGCTGGGTCGGCTACGGCATCGTTCTCAGCGAAAGCCGCTTGCCAGCGCGCGGCGTAGGCCCGCGCTGCCTCGCCCTCGCCGGGCCGACAGACCGCGGCGGTGAAAGCCGCTGCTGCCGCCTTAAGCGAGGCCCCGGCTTCGCCGACCACGGCATCCTTCGCAGCGCCCGGCGCATGCGTGGCGTCAAGCAGCATCAGGCTTGGTTCGACCGCAGCTTCAAGCAGTCGCCCGCCGACATGATCGTCTCTTGCGCGCCCTTCCTTCTGCGCCAGCGCGCGGGGCGCAACCCGCGGTGGAATGCACAATCGGTAGGGATCGAATGTGCCCCGGCTCGACTGGTTGTGGGGAAAATTCGATTGCTGGAGTATGTTGGCGAAGTACGAGAATTCGTCGGCGCGGAAAATGATCGGCCAGACGTCGCGCCAGAACCACGGCCGGTAGGCCGGGTTCCACTCCACCGGTCCGGCCTTCCAATGTAGCAAGGCCGGCGTATCGGTGGGGTCGATCTTCTGCGGTGCGCTGAAAGTTCCTGCGGTGCCATACAAGTCGGTGCGATAGGCGAATTCGCGGATCGACATGTCCTCGATCACGTCATCCAGCGTGATCATGTCGAGCACTTCCGGCGCGTAGCGGGGATAGCCGACCAGCGCCCAGGCCGGATATTCGACGTCGATGTAGCGCAGCGCCTGGACGCGCTCTTCCATCATAATCAGCCGCGCCATCACCGGCCCGTCCGAAATGTCGTCGAACCAGCCGTCGCTGTTGGCATAGGTCTCGATGCGCGGATGGCCGAAGCCTGAGAGGAACGAGCCGCTGTTCCCATGCCCGCCAAGCACCAGCAGCCGCCCGTCGTCGTCCGTGATCATCTCGCCCAGCGTATCGATCGCGTTGGGCGCCATCCCGGTTGGCGGGAAGGTGACGGCATAGGCCAGGTTGGTGTCGCGCCCGAAGCTTGCCTTGCGCCGCGAGGTGCTGTCGACCGTTTGCGGGCCCGCGTCGATGATCAGCTTCTGCCGTTCGACCGGATCGGTGATGCCGGCGTTGCGCAGCGGCGCGCCGTCGGGGTAGCCGGCCTCCCCTCGCAGCCCGTCGAAGGTGAACCAGGCCGCCTTCTTGTTGGCGAGCTGAACGCGCCACTGGATGTCGACAAGCTTTCCGCGATTGCCACCGCCCTCGACATGGTCGCCGATCTTGAGCGGGACGCCGTCAGGGTTGGCCTCGTTATAGACGAAGATTTGGAAGCGTGCCGCCTGACGCTTGATGCGGCCCTTATCGTCCTTGAAGTGCTTGATCGGCGCATCGCCCTTAGCGGCGTTGCCGTTGACGTCGCATTCGATCGGCATCTGCGCCGGCTTTTCGGGCGCGATGCAAAAGGCATCGGGGCTGTCACCGAGCCGGGCAATGCCGACAGCGGGATGAATACGATAGATCGTTGGGTCGGCCATATTAATTTCCCCTTGGTGCCAGTGCCGGCCGTGGGTTAGTCGAGAAAATTGAGCGAGACGCCGTCGAGCCGCAACAGCTCGCGGTCTTCCTCATAGGAAGCGCCGATCACCACCAGGCTGACGGTGAGGCTGGCGGCGCCGGCCGCGATCAAGCGTCTTGCCGCGCGCGTCACGTCGATGCGGTGGTTGCGCGGCGTGTTCATGCTGCGCTCGCGCAAATCGAACTTGCGGTTTTCCGTTGGCGGCACCTCGCAATGTCCGGGTCCGCCATAACATTCGCCATGGCCGAACACGGCGGCATAGCCCGCGTATCCAGGCAGGTTGAGTGGTGTCGTGGCATCGGCATCCGGGGTGTTGAGAAATACGCGGATGAAGCAGGAGCGCGGCAGTTGCGGCACGCGATGCAGCCGCACCTCGGCCGAGCGGAAGCCCTTGGTCGCTTCGGGCACCGCGATCGGCGCCGAGACAAAGCGCCCCACCGGGTTGGTCAGGCCGACCGGCATCAGGCATCCGCCGCGCACATATTCATAGCCGAAACGGCTCATTTCGAGCGTGTCGCGCACCGCATAGCTCCACGGCGTCAGCGCGGAATCGAGGTCCGCCGGCAGGCCGTCGGGATGCTCCTGCTGCCAACGCGACCAGAGCCGGTCGATGTTGGCATGCACTGGCCAGAAGATCGGATCGTAGGACGCAGTCAGGTTCGAGAACATGTCGCCGAACTGCGGCTCGGAGTAGAGATCGTCACGCTGGTGGAATTTTCGGCCGGCAACACGCACCGCGCTGTTGCGATCGGCGGGAGCGTCGGTCTTGAACGCCGGGTTCATGCCACCGGTCCAGATATGCATGGTGTTGTGCGGGTTCTGGTCTAGGAAGCCGAAGCTGTCGACATAAAGGCTGCCGCCGCCGAAGTCGCGGAAGGTGCGCAGCGACAGGATCTCGTCAATGTCCTCCTGCGCCGGGTAATGGTAATGGATGACGGTGTTGATCGAACCGTTGCCGAACTGGCTGGAATAGCGCAGCGGATACCAGAGCGGATTGGCCTCGAGCAGCGCGTCGATCAGCCGTTTGCGGTTTTCGCCCGCAACATATTCCTTGCCGCAGGCTGTGCTCACCGCGTCGTAAACTTGGGTCGGATTGGCCCAGAACTGGCCGACCAGCGTGTCGATCTTGGCCGGAAAACCCTTATCGCCCAGGAAACGTGCCGATTCTTCCGTCAGAAAGCCCTTAAAGGCATCGGGAAGGATTGCGCCGTTGGCCGGGTCTTCAGGCTTGTAGCGCGATGCGGGGAAATCCCACCACGGCATGGTCACGTCGGGGCAGAAATCCTGCAAGGCCTGCTCGAATTCATAGAGATACACGCGGTGCCACGGCAGGAATCGCTCCCAGCCATGCTGGCAGTGGTTCTGGTGGATCAGCGCCAGGTTGTTGTAGCTGCGCTTGTCGCCGACCCACTTGTTGAGCTTGTACAGCTCGCGAAATGCATGGCGCAGCCGCTCTTTCTGCGCGTCGTCGAGCACATCGACGTCCATGCGCTGTCGCAATTCTCCCTTGGCATAGCGCCATGCCGCGGGATCAGATGCCGGGCCGAAGATCGGGCCGGAAAGCCCCTTTACCTCGACGCGTGCCTCGGTGGCCACACTGACCTCGCCGGCAAGCGCGACTGATCCGATCAGCTCTCCGGGACAGCCTTCGTCGATCCAGGTCTCGATCCGGTCGATATCGTCATAAGCGATCGGCTTGCCGCCCCAGGGCAGGCGGGGGAGCTGCTTGCCGTCGAAGGGCGGCAGTCCGCGCAAGCCGCGGACCAGCGCTGAGCGCGCACCGCGCCCCTCGGCGTCGCTCTTGCCGCAACACGTTGTTGAAAGCGGCGCGATCAGCGGCATGCCCTGGAGCTCAAGCGTCAGGAAATCCGGCAGCGTCACCCCGGTCAGGCTGCCTGGTCCAGCTTTGCCGCCCGCAGCGGTGAGGATCGCCTCCACGTCGCTCCACGTAAACGGCGCATCGGGTTCGGACGCCTGCGCCTTACTTGTGGGCATCGTGGCCACCCATCGGCATCCCATGCATCTGCATGACGTCGCCCTGCACGGCGTCACCCACCTCACCGGGCAGCACCACGGCAACGTTCTGCATCATGCCCTGATCCTCGTGGTCTAGGATATGGCAGTGGAGCACATACTCGCCGATATAGCGCTCGTAGCGGGTGCGCAGCGTGATCGTGTAGATGCCTGAAAAACCCGTGGGCAGGTTTTGCGGGATCAGGCTCTTGATCCACAGCGTGTCTTTCCACACGCCCTTGAGGCCCGGATATTGCGGGTCGGGTGTCCCGGCGATGTCGTCTATCGCTCCAGGCGCGCTGACGTCCTTGCCGAGGGGGTCGGTGATTGAGACGATCTGGAACGGATTGACGTGGATGTGGAACGGATGGCTGACGAAATGCGATTGCAGCGTCCACACCTGCGCCTTGCCGAGCGGCAGCTGGCGGTCGATGCGGGTCGGATCATAGGGTTTGGTGTCGGCGGTGTTGAGGGTGTTGCCAACCTCGAACTTTATGTCCGGCCCTGTTGTATCGATGAAGAAGGTCAGTTCCTGCGTGCCGTTGCCCTTGACCTCCTCGTCCGTGACGTCGGGGTGCGGTGTGAAGCTGGTGAACTTTATGCCAGCCTTGAGATCGGACACCACTGCCGCCTTGACGTCGGCGGGCATGTTGGTCTCGGCCAGTGCAACCAGTATGCTCTTAACATAGGACTCGACATTGTCGACCGGCTTGCCCGGCGCAACGTCGATCAGGCCGAGCAGTTGTGGGCTCACATCCAGCCCGTTGACCACGCCCGATTTGGGCGCCGAGGAATCGATCACGCAGTAGCGCCCGGCTTCCGGAAAGACGACCAGCGCGTCGAAGCGGTAGCCGGGCTGGAGCGTCGCCAGCTTGGTCATTTGCGCAGCCGCCATTGTCAGGCCATCGGCGGCGACCAGCGCATAAGGCACTGGCTCGGTGTCGCAGGTATCTTTGATGAAGGCGGCGGTGGTCTCGGCCCTGAGCAGGGTCTTCACCCCAGGCTTCAACTTGCCGTCGAGCACCTTGAAGAACTGCAGGCTGATCGTGTCGCGCACGCCGGCATGGATGATGCGCCAGCGCTCGATCTGACCCTGCGTCGCCTTCATAGGGTCGGTGGGGTTGAACACCTTGCCGTTGAGCGAGGTATAACGACCCGATGCCGGCCAGGTGCCCGGGCCGAACTGGTCGTAGCCTTCGATGCCGCCGACATCGCCGGGGTCGCAGAAATAGCGGCCTTTAATATCCTGCTTGATCGGGCCGAGGTCGCCTTGCTTCGCGGCCGGGCCGCGGCAGGCATACTGAATCTGCTGCATCACCAGCACCCGCTCCGGAACTGCCGAGGTCGGGATCAGCGTATCGATGTCGCCATGGGCGGTTGGCGTCGGCGGGCGACCGCCGCGAATGATCAACGCGCCGGCCATGCCGCTCGACACCTGCAACGCGGTCGAGCCGTGGCGGTGCGTGTGGTACCAGAACGTGCCGGAGGGGTGGTCCGACGGGATATTGTACTCGTAGGTGAACTTGGTTTGCGGGTTGATTGACAACAGCACATTGTCGCTGTTGCCGGTCGGGCTTACCCACAGGCCATGGGTGTGCAGGTTGGTGCCGTTGAAGCAGTGCGGAATGTCGGGCATCTGGCCGCCCGTCATGCAGCCGGGGTCGCCGGGCTGCGGGCCTGCCGGCAGCTGGTTGTCGAGGATGATGCGCACCGTGTCGCCGGGAACGGCCTCGATGGTCGGCGAGACATAGGGCGCACCGGGATCGACACCCTTGCCCGTGTAGCCGCGCAGATGAACCTTGTCGTAGCCGCCCGTCGACGGGTTGTAGATCTGATTGTCGATATAGTTGATCTTGAGGTCGAGCAGCCGGTCGCCGCGCACCGGTGCCGTGTTGCCGGGCAGGGGCGAGGCCGGTGCTGCCTCCGTCAGGATAGGCTTGGCGATCGGCGCGCGTTCGTCCTGCAACAAGGGTGGATTGAGGATCTCGGCTGCCGCTGCCGCCATTGGTCCCAGGCCACTAACGAAAAAACCCGCGAAGATTCGCGCGCGCACCATCGATCCACCACGTGACATGGGGCCTCCCTCAAATTGGCTCTAGATTTCAATCCGCAAGCATAGTGACCCAGATCGTGAGAATTGTCCAGATGGATTGAATGTAAAAGGTGAAAGTTACTTCAATGGCCATGTGCAGGGTTGCTTATACGGCTCATTAAGATTTTATTGCAATTTCATTTACTTGTAGAAGTTCAGCCGCGATCGGCGGCTCTGCAGCGCGGCACGATCACCAATTTCGTATCCAGCTGGCGTTTACGCCGATGTCCGCTTCGCAGGGCGTCTTCCCCGAGCAAGCTCCTCGCCTACGTTTGGGCCGCGAAGAACAAGCACTAAACGGGCGCCACAGGTCTCGTGGCGGCTGGATTAGAAGTTCTTGCCCAGATTGACCAGGAACCCGTTGTCGGTATCGCCATCGCTGCCGAACAGGCCGCGATATTCCAGCCGCACGTTGAAGTCCTGCACCGTCTGCACATTCACGCCGAGGCCGAGCATGAAGCGGTCCTTGCCGAGCCCGTCGATCGAGGTGTGATAGATCGGCCCGCCGAACATGTCGGCGTAGTTCATGGTGATCGCGCTGTCGCCCTGGAAGTCGTGCTGGTACTCTATCCTCACCTGCGGTGAAACCACGCCGAAGTCAGCGGCGAACCTGTAGGCGAGCGTCAGGCCGAGATTGCCGGTGGTGGTGCTGATATCCTGCTCACCATAGTGCAGGGCCAATGACGGGTCGCCATTTTCAGTGAATTCGTCCAGCGTCGCCCGTGCCACGTCGAGACGGGCATAAGGCGAAATCTGCCACTGTTCGATCTCGAATTTCTTGCCCGCTGAAACCGAGGCGAACCACTGGCCGCCGTCCCGTTCGCCGGTGGCAAAGCCGCCACCGGATGTCAGATAGCGCTGCGAGTCGAATGAAAGCCACTGATATCCGACCAGACCGTCGATGAAGTAATCCTGGCCTGGATGATAGCTGGCATAGAGGCCCGCTGTGTAGGCTTCACCTTTGCTGCGGCTGCCATTGTCACCGATGTCGCTGACGTCGCGGCCGTAACCCATGCCAAGACCGATCGCGAAGGCGCGGTTCAGGCGATAGTCGACGCCGGCGCTTAGGCCTGTGGTCTCGAACTTGTAGCCGTCGTTGCCGTCACGCTCACCGATATTGATCGAGCCTCCGGTCCAGATGGTTACCTTGCTGTGGCCGAAGCTGCCGGTGCCGAAGCCGCCCGGCGTGCCCGATGTGGTGGTGTCGTCGAGGGACGATTTGAACGGCCAGTCCGGGTCGGCCGCCTTGCTGCGACCGCAGTCTGGTCCTTTTGCCGCTTGTTCGGCTTCCCCGCAGGTGCTGTCGAAGGAGAGCACGATGCCCTGGACAAAGGCCAGACCATCCGTGGGTTCCTGGCCATTGTCGCTGTCATGCAGGCCTTCCAGGCGCTGCTGGAAATTGCCTATCTGCGAGGTGGCGAAACGGCGCGTAGCCGCGGTCTCGGCGTTGAGGATGCCCATGACCTCGCTGTCCAGCGTCGGATCGGGACGCTCGACGACCTCGATGGTGATCGCCGTCACCGCCGACGTTGCATAGGCATTGCTCACGGTGAAGGTCACCGTCTCCGTGCCACGGAAGGTCGGGGTCGGCGTGAACGTCATCTGGAACCCGTTCAGTGTCGTCGTGCCGGACGAAGGCGGCGGCACGGAAACCAGGGTCGCACTGGTAAACGGTCCGCCGACCGCATCCTTGGTCAGGTCGACGACCACAGCCTTGCCGGACGATGTCGTGACATTTTGCGCGACAGGGACGGGCAGAGGCCTGACGTTGATCGTGACGGTGGCAGGCGCTGAGGTTCCGCCTGGTCCGGTCGCCGTGTACGTCAGTGTGTCCGACCCGTTAAAGGACGCTCCCGGGGTATAAATGATGTCAGTGCCGCTGACCGACGCGGTGCCGTGCGCGGGTGCGGTGGCGATCGCCACGGAGGTGATGGTCCCGCCATCGTTGTCCGTGACGTGGATGGTCACAGGCTGCCCTTCAAGCGTTTCAGCCGTCTCCGGGTTGGCGACCGGCGGGTTGTTTCCAATCACCAGGGTATAATTTGCCGCGCCGGTGAAACCGAGATCGTCCGTTGCCGTGGCGGTGATGTTGAACGAGCCGATTTCCGTCGGCGTGCCCGAAAGCACGCCCGCGGTTGACAGCGTTATTCCAGCAGGCGGCGTGCCGGTCAGCGCGTAGGTGTATGGGCCGGTGCCGCCGTTGGCCGCAAGCGTCTGGCTGTATGCAACGCCGTATTGGCCTGTGGGCAAGGTGGCCGGCGCCAGCGTTATGGTCGGCGGCGCGATCACCAGCGTGTAGGCCAGGCTCCCAGTGGCCGCGGTGCCGCCGGTGCTGTCCGTTGCCGTTACGGTGAAGCTGAAGCTACCGGCAACGGTCGGCGTGCCTGCGAGAGTATCTCCCGTGAGCGTTATGCCTGCCGGCAGCGTACCCGAAGTTACTGCAAAGCTGTAAGGGTTATTGCCGCCGCTCGCCGACAGCGGCTGGCTGTAGTCGGTTCCGACCACACCGCCCGGAAGGCTGGCGGGCGACACCGTCAGGCCAGGCACCAGGACCTGTAAGCCGTAGCTCTGGGTGCCCGTCTGGCCATTCGCATCTTGCGCCTGAACCGTGATCGGAAATGTGCCGGACTGCGTCGGCGTCCCCGAAAGAACGCCCGCCGTAGTGAGCCACGTGCCGTTCGGCAGCGGACCGGAAGATACAGTGATGCTGTAGGGACCAACGCCGCCGGACGCGACAAGGGAGACGGGTGTGTAGGCAGCCCCCGCAGTCGCATCGGCCAGCGAAGCCGGCGTGATCGTGATGGTCGGCGCGCCGACATTCAGCGTGTAGTTGGCTGTGACGGAAAATGGCGCTCCGGTTCCGGTAGAGCTGTCGGTTGCCTTGACCGAAATCGGGAAGCTTCCGGTCTGGGTCGCCGTTCCGGACAGCAGCCCTGTCGTATCATCGAAGGACAAGCCGGTGGGAAGCGTTCCGGTGAGGGCGAAAACATAGGGCGAAACGCCGCCTGTCGTCGAAAACTGCTGGCTGAACGGCGCAGCGTAGGGAACGGTGAGTGCCCCCGCCGCCGGCGTCATGGAAAGCGTCGGCGCACTGACGGTGAGCGTGAAGGGCTGGGAAATCGGGAATGGGCCATTTCCGGTGCTGCTGTCAGTGCCTGTGACATTGAGGCCGAAGCTGCCCGCTTCTGTCGGCGTCCCGGAAACGGTCACGCTGTTGGTCGTCGTCCCTGTGGCGGAAAGGCCCGCCGGCAAGCCACTTACCGTCAGTGTGTACGGCGCAGCACCACCGGATGCGGTGAAGGTCTGTGAATAGGTAACGCCGACTTGGGCGGCCAAAGTCCCGGATGCCGCGACCACGATCGTCGGATTGCTGACCGTGACGGTTACTGTCGCCGGTGCGGACGTTCCGGCCGTATTCGTTGCCGTATAGGTGAACGAGTCTGGACCGGCGTATCCGGCAGTGGGGGTGTAGGTTATCGATGTGCCGCTGGCCATTGCCGCGCCGTGGGCAGGCGCTGTGGCGAGCGCAACCGATGTCGGCGTTCCGCCGGTAATGTTAAGCGTGATTGGATTGGCGCTGCTGTTATAGGCGACCGTGGCCGACACGGGATTGGCAACCGGCGGAATGTTGACGATCTGGATGCTGTAGGCGCGGGGCGCGCTTGAATAGGGGCCGGTTCCCGTGCTGCTGTCAGTCGCGGTTACAGAGAAGTTATAAACTCCCTCTGCGGTCGGCGTTCCCGAAAACGCACCCGCGCCGGACAGCGATATGCCTGGCGGAAGGGCGCCGGCCGTCACTGCATATGCGTAGGGCGCGGTGCCACCGGTCGCGGGATTGAGCGAGGCCGAATAGGCCGCGCCGACCGTGCCGTTGGCAAGTGTGGTCGTCGGTAGGCTGACGGTCGGCGCGGCAACAACCAGCGTATAGGCACGTGTGCCGCTGAATGGCCCGGGCACGGTGCTGCTATCGGTTGCCTGGACGGTGAAATTGAATGTGCCGCCGGCGGTTGGCGTGCCCGAAAGTGCGCCTGTTGTCGTGTTCAAACTCAGACCGGCCGGAAGCGATCCCGCGGTGACGGCGAATGTATAAGGGCCTGTTCCACCGCTGCCGGAAATGGTCGTGCTGTAGGTCGATCCGACCGCTGCGCCGCCAGGCAGAGTGGGCGGATTAACGACGATGGTCGGCGCGGCATTGATGACGACGGTTATGTCCTGGATGACGAACCAGACGCCCCCGGTCGAGATCGTTGTGCTGTCCTGCGACTTGACCTTGAATGTGACGGTGCCCTGAACGCTCGGCGTTCCGGAGATCAGGCCGCTGGAAGACAAGCTCAATCCAGCCGGCAGGGGGCCAATCTCGACGCTGTAAGTATAGGGCGCGGTGCCGCCGCTGGTGCTGAGTTGCTGGCTGTATGCAAAGCCTACGGAGCCTGCGGGCGGGTTGGTCGGCGAAACGGCCAGCGTGGGTCCAGGGACACTCAAACTGTAGCTTTTGTCAGTCGTCAAAGGCGTGCCGGCGGTGGAATCCACCACATGCACGGTGTAATTGTAAGGGCCCGAGCCCGTTGGCGTGCCGGAAATCCTGCCGTTTGTTGCAAGGCTGAGTCCCGGGGGCAAGCTGCCGCCCCCCGGCGTATAGGTATAGGGCCCCACGCCACCGCTAGAGGAAAGTGTCTGGTCGTAGAAAACGCCGACTGCCGGTGTCGGCAGGCTTGCAGGGGTAACGGTGATCGGCGAGCTGGCAGGGGAGACTGTCACATTGACCGTGACGACACCCGAGGAGGCGTCTTCAAAGGTGAAGCTGTCGGACAGGGCGCCGTCGCCATTGTTGACATAGGTCAGGAGCCCGGCCGACGGGTTGTCGATGGTGACGGTGCCGTGTGCGGGCTGCACCACTTGGCTCTGTGGGTTTGTTCCGAAAGCATCGCATGATGACGCGTCGATCTGATGAGAGCCGCCAGATGCCACGGTAAACGTTATGGGGGCGGGGCAGCCTAATGATGGAGCGGCCTGTGCCCGGGATGGAGCGAACGCAGCCATGCCAACAAACGCTAGCGTGGCAACCCATAGCAGGAACCTGCTGGCAAGCGCGTCCGAACGCCCGACGCAATACTTTACAGTCAGATCCAATGCACGCCCCCCATGCCGCCAATCGACACGCTTTATTGCCGAAGCGAAAAATATCAATCAATCAAAGCTTTAATCTGCCCCAGAATCCGGGCGCGATCACCTTCTTCGGATTCGAATGCAAAGTAAATCATACAGTCTTCACCATGTCTACCTCAGGTGAAAGACTCCACTTGCAGAATCCGTGATTCATGAGCAATGATGAATTCAACAAACTAAGATGTCTAATATTAGGAGGTGCTAATGGCGGAAGTTTTTCTCGGTCAGATCATGATGACGGGATTCGGGTTCGCGCCAAAGGGCTTCGCCTTTTGCAACGGCTCGATAATCGGCATCGCTCAGAACCAGGCGCTGTTTTCGCTGCTCGGCACGACCTATGGCGGCAATGGTACCACGACCTTCGGCCTGCCCAATCTGCAGTGCCGCACCCCGGTCGGATTTGGCCCATCCGCCGATCCGAACTGGAACCCGACGGCCTATCAGTGGGGTGAAACGGGCGGGGTTGAAAACGTCACGCTGCTGTCTCAGCAACTGCCGGCCCATAACCATGTGGGTAATGCGACCACGGCAGCGGGTGCGGCGCGCAATCCCAGCGGGGCGCTCTATGGCGCCACCACAAACGCCATCTATGCCGCACCGAATGGCCGCGCGGTTCCCTTGTCGGCTCCCACCGTCACCTATGTCGGCGGCAACCAGTCGCACCCGAACATTCAGCCTTACGAGACCATCAACTACAACATCGCGATGAGCGGGATTTTTCCGTCACGCAGTTGACGCCGCCAGCACACAATTGCCCGCCAAATCATTGCCCTGAGGAGGTCCATCGATGAGCACGCCCTTTGTCGGAGAAATCCGCATGTTCGGTTTTTCGCGCGTGCCGAACGGTTGGTTCGCCTGCGACGGAGGGGTGTATCCCATCTCGGAATATGACGTGTTGTTTACACTGATCGGCACCACCTATGGCGGCGATGGCCAGTCCACGTTCGCCGTGCCCAATCTTTCCGGTCGTGTGCCCATCCATCAGGGCACAGGGTCTGGCCTATCGAGCTATGTCCTGGGCCAGGCGGCCGGCAACGAGGACGTCACCCTGCTCCCTCAGCAGATGCCGCAGCACAATCATTCGATGACCGCGACCACGTCGAGCGCCGATGGCAAATCGGTCAACACGGCGGCCGAACTTGGTGCCATCTCAAACGACACCATGTATGTGACCGATATTGCCGGCGCTACGCCTTATGTCACCGCCCCTCAATCGACGCAGACTATCGGCGGGAACACGGCTCACGACAACACGATGCCGACGCTGACAGTGCAGTTCTGCATTGCATGGGCGGGAATTTACCCATCGCAGGGCTGAGCCCGCGCACGGGATTGTTTATGGAAACCGGTTCGCCATCCAGATCGCAAGGACATTCCAATGACTGAGCCCTTCCTCGGTGAGATACAGGTTTTCGGGTTCAGCTTCGCTCCGCGCGGGTGGGCTTCCTGCAATGGCGCCGTTGTTCCGATCCAGCAAAATTCGGCGCTGTTCTCTTTGCTTGGCACCAACTACGGCGGCAATGGCACAACTACCTTTCAACTGCCCAACTTCACCAACCGCGCCGGCTGCAACCAGGGCAGGGGCCCCGGGCTTTCAAGCCGCACCATCGGCGAGACGTTTGGCGCAAGCAGCGAGACGCTGACGGTTGCACAAATGCCGGCGCACGCGCATCAGTTCACCATATACAACCAGCCGGATCTGGCCAAGAAAACGGGCTCGCCCTCTGCCGGCAATTCATTGGCCCCGCCCGGAAGCACCAGTCCTTTTGTGGCCAATGCGCAGGCGAACGCGCAATTCCTGTCCACCATGCTCGGCGCTACCGGGAACAGTCAGCCGCATGAGAATCGCCAGCCTTACCTCGCGGTGAATTACAGTATAGCGATGTCGGGGGTCTTTCCGTCCTTCGGTTGATGGCCTCCAGCAAAGCAGAAGCGTTGCCGGCATTTCCTGCCGGCGAAAGCTCCCGGCTGAGCTTTCCACGTGGCGCGTCCCGCAGGGCGACGCTCGCGGACATTCCATTTCTGCGCCGGCTCTACTGGTCATTCCGCATAGAGGAAATGGAACCCGTGCCTTGGCTGCAGGAGATGAAGCGGGCTTTCATCGACGGGCAATTCGCCCTCCAGCATCGCCACTATGTCAGCGCATTTTCAAACGCCGATTTCCTGATCCTTCAGGACAAGGGCAAGCCGATGGGACGGCTCTATGTCGATACCAGCGCCGAGCGTTGGCATATCATCGACATCGGTTGCCTGCCGGAATGGCGCAAGCGTGGCCGAGGGATCGCCCTGCTGAAGGCAATTCAACGCCAGGCGCAAACCTCCGGGGCATCGGGGGTATTCCTGCATGTCGAGCGACGCAACATCCGCGCACAGGCTCTGTACCGCCGCCTTCAGTTTCAGGAAGTCGATGCTACCGACACCCATATCGGGATGGAGTGGTCTACGGCCTGACCGGCCTTGCTTGTCCGGTCGACCGGATGCACCGTCAATTGAAGATTGCCTGATAGACAATGCCTTCCTTGTCCCTGGCGACAGGGACAAGGAACATTTCGAGGCTGCCCAACGTCGCATTCTTCAGCTTGTAGAGCCTTTGCGGCAGGACGATCGGTGAGCCGCTTCGAAACATCAGGGAAAAGGGCGATCGCCGAATTCCGGGAAATCCGCTTTCCGGCAGCGGCCGCGCCTCTGACAGCGTCATGGGCAGCGAACTCTCCCCCATGTCGAGGTCGAACGCGCTGCCGACGCACCCGGCGAAATGCTCCAGCGTCACAAGTCCCATGAGCTCTCCACTTTCCCGCACTTTGTGCGTCTCAGGCAACCATTCCATGGTCGGGTCGTGGACGGCACGCCGATCGGCTCGATTGATACCGTGTTCTGGCACGGCATGAAAGTTCTTGCGAGCCCTTCCTTCCGGCAAGATGTGGCTTTTCGATCCAAGCATTGTTGGTCGACTGTAGTGTCGCTGTGGGAGGTGCGTCCTCAGTCTTTGGAATATTCGCCAGGGCGGATCCGCTGCGAAACAGTAGACTGGCAGCATAGAATCCCCCCCCCCGCTGGTCGTCGCATGATAGCCGGCAGGGGCCGATTTGGCGGTTCCGGGCCTGTATTGCCATACTGCGAAATCAATGCGATCGCATCGGGATTGTTGCCGTTTGCATCCCGCGGGCCACCGATGATGGCGAACAGGCAAAGAGCGCCCGAGTTCGCGTGGACGGGACTGACCTCATGCGATGCCGGCGATATTAGCTTCGCCTCGTCGAAGGCCGGCCACACCAGCCCGATCATTGCTGTGGTGCATCAGGTGCTGGGGCTGCTGCCCGAGCTGTCGGTCGCGGAAAACATCGGCATCGTGTATGCAAGGTCGGGCTGGTCGCAAATCAGCCGTCGCCGCATGCGCGAAATCGCCCTTGGTGCGCTCCGGCTGATCGACCCCGCGATCGGCGAAGAGATCATCGATTTGCCGGCACGCAAACTGTCCCTCCACGAGGGCCAGATCGTCGAGCTCGCTCGTGCACTTTCAACTGGAGCGGAAGTGCTGCTTCTTGACGAGCCGACGGCCAACCCAACTGCCGGCGAGACGGCCAAACTTTTCTCGGTGCTGAAGCGGTTAGTGCAGGAGGAAGGCATCGGCATCGGCATGCGCTCAACCGGCCGTTCTCGCCAGAGGAAACGTTTGCCAGGTTGATCTCAGGTGACTCTCAAGCTTGCGCCGGCCGGCTAAACGCGACGGCATGAACACCGCGACCGTCAGCTATAAGCGTGATGTTTCCCGCCGCAGATGATCACTTAGGACGACAGTGTCGGGTGACGACAGTGTCGGGTTTACGACGATGTCGGAGATCGGACACAGATGGGGCGGCTCACCACCACATTGTAATTGAAAGCTTTATTCCTTTGGCACGGTTAGTGCGGCGAACGATTCGCAAACATGCAGGCCACCCCACAAGAGAGGTGGGCGTCATCCGGATTCTTGCGTTAACGGTCCACTCGGAGTGGCAGCCGATGGGCGCGGGCGGATGCCGGCCGTCCCGATTGTCATCGATTCCGGTCTGCGGAAAACAGGAAGCGGATTAGAGGGACAACCAGCATGAACTCGAATTTGAAACGGTTGGCCAAGGCAACTGCCATCGCCTTGCTCTGGACGGTCAGCGCTGCGTGGGCGCACGAAGGTATGTGGATGCCGGGCCAGACTGCGGAAGTGGGCGCGGCCATGCGCGCGGATGGGCTCCAGATCGATCCCGCACAGCTGGGCCGTCTGGACGCTGGCCCGCTCAACGCGATCGTATCACTTGGCGGATGTTCTGCCTCCTTCGTCAGTCCACAAGGGCTAGTCGCAACCAATCACCACTGTGTGTTCGGATCCATCCAATACCACAGCAAGGAGGGTCAGGACTATCTCACAAACGGCTTTCTGGCGAAGAGCGTGGACGAAGAATTGCCCGCGGCGCCTGGCAGCCGCATCTATGTGATCGAGCATATGCGGGATGTGACCGCCGACATGCTCAACGGCGTCTCGGACAAGCTGAACGGCTTTGCCCGCTATGAGCGGCTCGACACAAACCGCAAAACGCTGATCGCCGCATGTGAAGAACAGCCCAATCGCCGCTGCGAGGTATGGGCCTATTATGGCGGCGCCTCCTACTATCTGGAGCAGAAACTCGAAATTCAGGACGTGCGCCTTGTCTATGCGCCCGCGCTTGGCATCGGTAACTTCGGGGGCGAGACGGACAATTGGATGTGGCCGCGTCACACAGGCGACTTCGGCTTTTATCGCGCCTATGTCGCTCCTGATGGTTCCGCCCGTCCATATGCGCGCGACAATGTTCCTTACCGGCCGAAGAGCTGGCTGCCCATAGCCCGTGACGGGGTCAAGGAAGGCGATTTCGTCATGGTCGCCGGCTTTCCGGGGTCCACCAATCGGTTGCGCACCGCCGACGAAGTCCGGTTCAATTTCGCGCACTACGAACCGCTGCTGCAGCGTTTGCTGTCGGACTATGCCGCCCAGATCAGGCAAGCCACGACAGGCAATCGCGAGGCGCAGATCCGCTACGCCTCCATCCTGCAAGGCGCGGAAAACTACGAGAAAAAGCTGGCGGGCGATCTCGCCGGCGCCGATGCAATTGGGCTCGAGGCGCGCAAGGCCACCGAGGAGAAAGCTTATCGCGACTGGGTCGCTGACGATCCTGCGCGGCAGGCGCGCTATGGAGCAGCAATCCGCGAACTGGACGCCATAGTGGCCGAGAATAGCCGGGCCTCACTCGAGGAGCTGCGGCAGGCGCTGCTGGACCGCGCGCAAATCCTCTCATCCGCGCGCGGTCTCTATCGCTGGGCCAAGGAGCGCGAGAAGTCTGACGAAGACCGTGAAAGCGGATTTCAGGATCGCGACCGTAACCAGACCGTGGATCAACTGATGCAGATCGAACGCCGTTATCTGCCCGACATCGATCGCAAACTCTTCGAGGCCGCGCTCGATGAATATCGCCGGCTGAACGAAAAGGACCGCGATGCTGCGTTCGAGACCGCTTTGGACCAAATCGGCCTTGACCGACTTTATGCAGACACCAAACTCGCTGACACGGCCACGCGGCTCGGCTGGCTCGACAAGCCCGCGGCTGCTTTCGAGCTGTCGGACGATCCTTTCATCAAGCTGGCGGTCGCACTCTACCCCGGCGATATAGCTACGGAGCGCGCGGCCAAGGACCGCGCCGGCCGCACGCAGGCAGCCCGGGCGACTTATATGCAGGGCCTGCGTGCCTATCGGCAGTCGATCGGCCGGTCCGTGTATCCCGACGCCAATGGATCGCTGCGCATCACCTGGGGTAAGGTGACAGGACGCACGCGCGACGGGCAGATCTGGACGCCCTTCACCACGGCCGAGGGACTTCTAGCGAAGCACACTGGCAAAGGTGAGTTCGATGCGCCGGATGCCATAGTTGCCGCGATTCAGGCCAAGGACTATGGCCCATATGTCGCGCCAACGCTGGGCACGTTGCCGGTCGACTTCATGTCCACCGTCGACATCACCAACGGCAACAGCGGCTCGGCGACGCTGAACGGGCGTGGCGAGTTCGTGGGTCTCGCTTTCGACGGCACACTCGAGGGCGTCATCTCGGACTGGGCTCCCGACGCGGACCGTGACCGCGCCATCCATGTCGACAGTCGCTTCATGCTGTGGACCATGGACAAGATTGACGGGGCGGGCCGGCTGCTCAAGGAAATGGGAGTGCGGCCGTCATCGCGCTCCTGTGCGGATAGAAAACGTTGATAAATGTCAGGGTCTTGTTGCAATGGCTGAATGGGAGGCGCAGAGAGGTCTGACACGAGGCCAATCACGCGGCAAGGCGAGGCTCGCCTGTTGCTTACGCATCATTTGAACCATTTCATGATCGCGGCGCTTGATACGCCGATGGTCCTCTACCGATCCGGTCCCAGCGCTTCTTCCCAAGCGGGCGCCGATGTTAAATTTGAGCGTTTCGGCTTGCCGGAAATTGGAAGCTCGGTGGCTACCTCTCATGGCTTTTGGTGTGCTGGCAGGAAGACTGATGCGCGGGTGTGGATGGACCAAGGCGTTGCATCAGGGCGAGGGTCGACAGGGTCCGAGCGCGCATGGCCGAACTGGAGCGCGACCTCATAGTGACCGCACCAATGGGCGCCGTCGGCGTTTCGAAGCGGGACATGAATTTCGCAATGCGAAGTTCAGCCTGGCGCGTCTCGAGGAATGCATCGCCGAAATACCTTGACGCTTTGGTATGGAAGGCGAGCCGGCCAACAAACCCCCAAGCCATCGCGCCAGCTACGCAAAGTGCGAGCGCAACAAGCAGACTCCACGTTCACCGCGATGTGAGAGTTGACCGCGATGTGAGTTGGATCGCTTGGTTCGAATGCTCAAGACCACGACGAGCATATGGCTCTCTGCGCTCGTTGCCATAGTGTTCAGTATTTTATCTGACCAAGCAGTCCAGACACGAACGGGGCTTTCGCCTGCGAATATGCAAATCACGGTTGTCCTCATGTACGTGGCGGAACTCACGGGCGTGACACGTCGGTCGAATAAGCTCCTGGAAACGCGGTCGGCGCGGGCATTGGCATATATGAAGCGGGAGCCCAATCACGCGCATCCAGCCGCACGACCAGCTTGCGAGCGACCATCTCGGCTATCGCCCCGTCAGTTTCGGTCTGCATCACATTCGCCGTGCTCAGCCGTTCGCGCAGGCCGGTATCCATCACGTGCAATGTCGTGGCTCAGGCTGTTTATATCGTCCCTCTTGGCCTCAAACGCGGAGCGGCGCAACGGGTACACTTGGATAGACGCATCGAGGTCCGAAACGAGTTGCCAAAGTTTCGACGGCGTGAACTGCTGAGGCGGAACATCGTCCGGCAGCACCACGCAAGCGTCGGCTGAAGCCTAACCACCTCCGGATCTGACGTCCCGTCGGCCCATGAGCGGCAGCGCCAAAGCGCAGTCACAGGCCCCTCAAGCGCCGGGCAGCGCGCCCTTCGCCGACATCGCGAAGAAATCAGCAGGATGGCCAGCCCCACGCCGCACGCGGTCAGGATAAGGCTCGCCATGAAGATGCAGTTGGCGCGTTCGTAGGTGTGTCGGCGCAGCGAACTCATGTCGAGCAACATGGACACCGCCCGCATCTGAAACGCGATGCCGAAGAGGATCGGCACAACGGTGAACAGATCGTAGAATCGCCATGGCCTGGGGTTAGCAGCCCAATGCGTGACGAAGCCGGGCGAAAAGGCAAGCAAGATCCCCACGACGGTGACTGTACCGTTGCGAAAAATCGTCTCGATCCCTTCGGATGGTTGTCGTTCAAGTGCTCTCCCGTCCATCAGCCGTAGCAGGCGCGGTCGACATTAAGCTCTCGGGATCCCTGTACATCGCCGCCAATTGGTCAAGGGCCGAGCACCGAAGCCATACGGCACCGTCTCAGGTTGCGCTGCCCCTCCTTTGCGGCTGGTGGCGCTGAAGCAAAGCGCGCGTTCGATGTCATGGATGGCTCTGAAAATCGGCGTCGCCGCGATCGAGGCGGCGCGGCACGGTTGATGCTCCATCGCGTCTTGTAGCCAGATCGCTGCCGGAGCGTGTTCGCGTTGCCAGCTAACTGCGACGCAGAACGCTCTCCGACGCTCGAGGGCGGACAACCCCGATTTGGCGCCGCCTGTGGCGAGCAG
Source organism: Mesorhizobium sp. M1406 (assembly GCF_040317555.1). Classification (NCBI taxonomy): domain Bacteria; kingdom Pseudomonadati; phylum Pseudomonadota; class Alphaproteobacteria; order Hyphomicrobiales; family Phyllobacteriaceae; genus Mesorhizobium; species Mesorhizobium sp. M1406. The sequence continues at coordinate 20,743 of NZ_JAMYKW010000040.1, forward strand.
TTCGAAGTTCCATTCAATCGAAACCAAAGAGGAGACGACAGTGGCGAAGGCGAAAGGTTCGGCGAAGAACGCCAAAGCGGAGGGAAGCAAATCGGTTTCCGTTTGGGAGGACGATCCCGGAACGGGGATACTGGTTAGCCGACCCATTCCAGACCTTTCCAAGAAGCCTCTTGCTTTTGGGTTTCCCGAGCCTGCTCCAAAGCCGGGCGTATACCCTCCCGGAGCGGCCGATTTCAGGTATTGGACCGCAGCGGAGGCGTTGCGACGGGGCGCGGACTTCTGGTCGGTGCGCGTTCCGCTGACGAAGTGGCAGGTCGGCGCGACCCTAAAGGTCATCCTCGACGAAGGAGACGATCTCAATGCCTACTACGATCGCGAGGCCCTTAACTTCTTCCACAGTCCCTCTCGAACAGGTACCGTTTATTCGGGAGAGAGCCCCGATGTAGTTTGCCACGAGATGGGACACGCGGTACTGGATTCCTTCAAGCCGGAGTTGTGGGACGTAGGCAGCCAGGAAGTCGCGGCATTCCATGAATCGTTCGCCGACATCAGCGCAATCTTGTCGGCCATCCAGCTTCCGTCGCTTCGCATCAGCATACTGCACGATACCGGCGGCCGCCTTTACAGAAATTCGCGGCTGTCTCGCCTCGCCGAACAGATCGGCGCGGCCATCCGCGCGCAGCGTCCGGACGCTGTAGATGCGGACTGCCTGCGGAATGCGGTGAATTCCTTTGGGTACCAAGACCCGAGCACGCTCCCCAATTCGGCTCCGGCAGCACAGCTTTCCTCGGAGCCACACTCGTTTTCGCGCGTTTTTACAGGCGCGTTCTTCGAGTCGCTCGGCACGGCCCTTTCCGCCAAGGCGCAAGATCCAACGATGCCGACGGAAGCTGAATTGCTCTCAGTCGCAAGCGATCTGGCCGGCATTCTCATAAGCGCGATCAAAGCTTCGCCGGTGGTGTCCAACTGGTACGCCCAAGTGGCCGCGAATATGGTGATCGCAGCTGGCCCGGTGGATGCCAGATATCCGCCGATCATCAAAGCAATCTACGTGCGTCGTCTGATCCTCTCTCTGCACTCCGCAGCGAGCATTGCCTCTGTCCCAACCGCGCGAGCTGCTGGCCCTGCCGCTGCTGCCGCACAGGAAGAACTGGCCGAGACAGCGTTGCCGGCCGTTGACTACGGGATCAACGGGGTGCTCTTCGTCAGGACGCCATCACAGAGAGACCATTTTGTCGCATTAAGCGCCGCCGGTGACTTGTCGCCGGTACAACCTCTCAGCGCAGCGACCGCGGCTCAGATGTTCGTCGACGATCTGTTTAGCCGAGGTCGTGTGGACTATGACGATGTGGTATTGCCTGAGGCTCGGCTGGATCACGGACGTAAGCTAAAGTCACATCGGCTGGTAACGACCCCCGGCGGCGCGCGCTTGGAAAGGCTGCTATTCGATTGCGACTGTGGATGCCAATGATAAGCTGGACAATATGATAGTGCGAAATCATAGAGAGAGCGAAGGTGCCGTCTAAAAGGAAGGCCGATCTTATAGTCCCGAACGACTCCGAGAAAGCAGCGTTCGTGCGAGGTATGATCGAACGGGGCGAAGCCGTACAGGCCCATCCCGACGGTTCTTTGCCTCCAGGGGCCACCCATCTTATTGTCGGGAAGACAGAGAATGGACTGCCGATCGTCAAGCGTGCCAGGTTCAGCGCGTTTTAGTGCCCGAAAACTGATGCTTGGTTCCAAAGTCATAGGTCCGCCTAGCGCGTCAGCTTGGTCGTTCGGCATACCCTGTCCGTACGGCAAAAGCGGACACGAGCGAGCAGGCTAGGCGGCACGTTTTGCTCCACAATCGCCGTCGTGCCAGTTGCAAGGACAGGGCAGCGATCGAGCCTGATTGCGCGGCGAGCATTTCCATTATGGACGTCGTACACCCAAGAAAGGTTTCGACGGGCATGATGAATTTATCCGCCGCGCTCTTCACATGCCGCGCATTCTTCAGGTTGAGGCCGTCGCCGCTGCCAGAAAGCTGTCTCCCATCGCGCGGCGGCGGCGTAGTGGGCAGCAAGCGCGGGCGTGTAGTCGGCAAGGCCTTGCGCGGCGATCATCCCATACGCGCGCGGGCGAGGTCATCGCGTCCGTCGGCCATGTCCGACGCGGCATAGGCGGCGAGGATGCCCGAGCGCAGCGCATGCACGATGCCGCGCGACGACAACGGGTCGGCGGCGAACAGGCAGTCGCCCGCCGCCACCCAGCGCTCACCCGCGGCCGGATCGATCGTGGCCGTTCCCGCCGATCTGATCGACGCCGAGGTTTCGCGTGTGCCTGGGGGTAGGAGCGGGGCGATGAATTGCGTCGCCGCCAGTGCGCCGTACCAGGATTGCGGATCGCGCAGTTCGCTGCCCAGTGGGATCGGTCAGGCACGCCACCACCCGGCGTCCGCCAGGCAAGTCGGCGCTGTACCACCAGCCCTCGGGCCGGGCCTCGATGGACCATGCGGCAATCGCCCGGGAAGCGGGTGTATGCGGCGAGGTGGCCGTGCACACGAAGCTTCGCGCCGAAGGATCGCGCCAGCCGCCAGCTGCGGCCGGTCGCCCAGATCACGGCGCCGGCGACAATGTCGCCACCGCAATTTCCCTGTCATCAACCCGCGCTACGCCACGAGCATTGTTGGGCAGATGCGGCTGGATCACACCCCACTCGAAGTCGCTCAATTCGTATCGACGCATTCAAGCCTCCAAAGGAAGCCTTGAATCAGAACCGTCACAAAACGGAAATCCAGTTTATGAGTTTGCGACTTAGTTGAAGAAAGGACCACCGCAAGATGGGGCCTTGCAGAAGTAGCTGCCCGTGGCGTTGAATGAATCAACAAAGCAGGATGTCCGACAGAGGTGCAACTTGCTGCAGCGGGCGCAGTCCGGATCAACGACCTTCGGGTTCGCGGTCCGCGCACGAAGGACAGCAAACGCTTCACTGTCCCAGATTGCTTTGAGTCCCGCGCTGAACACGTTGCCGTAGGTAAAGGCCTTCACCCCATGCATCTTGTCACAAACTGAGACGTCACCGCTCGGAAATATCGACATCCCCATATTGATGCCACCGCAGGGATACCACTCGCTGTGGTTCCACTTTCCCTTTGCATCCTTCGGCGTATGCACAGTGCAGACTTGTGCATACTGCTCTCGCTTTCGCTCGATCCGATTTCTTATCCGGGCCAGGTCCTTGGAGGTCACCTTGCGAGCGCGATTGGCAGGAGACTTGATGGCCCCACTCTCCATGAAGGAGATGCCGACTTCCGCGACACCCAAATCCACCAGAAGATCTATAGTCTCTTCCACTGTGTTCTGGGTCATTGGTGTCACCACACTCTTGACCACCACCCGAATCCCCGCCGCCCGCAAAAACCGAATCGCGTCGATCACCTTTGGGAAGTGCCCGCGAGACCGCGTAACCTGATCGTGTAACTGCGGTGAAGGCACGTCTAGGCTGATCGTCATTTCTTCCATGCCCGCAGCTGCCAACCGAAGGGCAATGTCCGAACAAGTTCCGATCACCGTGCCGTTGCTGGTCATGGCCGGAAGCATGCCCAGCGAGAGGGTGCGCTCCACTACCTCAAGCCAGCCGTCGAAAAGCGTTGGCTCACCACCTGTAAGCCCGACAAATACGACTCCCCAATCCGCCGCCTCGTGCAGCAGTTCGAGGCACTTGCTCAGGGTCCAGCGTCTGTCGCTCCTCTGGTGGCGATACTGGTAACAGTACGAACAGCTGAAATTGCAGTTGAAAGTGAGAGTGAAACTGATTCCCGCAGGAACGGGCCACTTTCCGAAGGTGGCGCGTTCTATCGCGGGGGTGTCGGCCGGGTAGAGGAATTTCTGTGGACTAAATCGCTCGATTGGATTTGGTTTGGCTTCGAACGTGAGAAACTGCCGATAAAGTCTAAGGAGCTGATCTACTTGGGACTTTGCTTCAACATCCGTAAGCCCAAATGTCTGCCCATAGATATAGGCGATTTCGGAGGTGAGGAGTGTTCTGTCGCACAGCGACAGAAAGAACGCGTGAGAGGGATCGACCATGCGAATCTGTGATGGATGGCGAGCATGAACCAAGGCATAGCCATGCATTGGCTTGAGTCGTACCGATTTTTTGAGTTGGGGCAGCAATTCGATATGGCCCATGGTCGGATATCCGGATTTCAAAGCACAGCTGCGCTTTTAAGAAAGCAAGAAAGTAGCTGGCCGACGAAAATGCCGGCCAGTGCACCACTTAAAGAGGCTGGACCTGAATGCAGGTAGACAGAGTATTCCAGCAGCCGGGAAGACAGGTGACTGCTTCAACCCCGTCTGTCAGCCGCTGCGCCCGCGCCTCGGCTCGCGAAGCCTCATCACGAAGCTGAGCAGCCAAACTCCGCAGAACGTCTGGTTGATGTAGATATCCTGGTTTTTTTTCCTTCGGCATAGGTCAATCTCCCTTGGTTGATCGCAACCCTCAAAGGCTTGCGGCAGATGACCCGCAACGAGCGCACCATGTTGAGGATGTAGCCGCCAATCTCGCCCAGCGAATCGCTATAGGCCTTTTTTGCTGGGGTTTTTGATAGGAGGTCGGAGTGTGCTTGATGAATGCACCTAAAATTCCGAGGAGACAAAACTGTTAGCTATCGGACAAATTGTCCTTGATCGAACGGACCGGGTAGATCCGGTCAGGGTGCATTTGAGTGGCCGGAGCACAGATCTGCGCAGCACGGGTATCCCCGCTACGCGCCGGAAGTGCTCGACATGATCACGCTGGAAGATGTGGTCGATGACATGTCGATCCGCGAATTCGCCTATCGCACCGACATGTTTGGCACATCAGGCACGTTTGACGCGCCGCAAAAGATCGATCCGACCGAGACCGCAGCCCTGCTTCACTGGAAAGCTGGACCGGTGGAATGGAGCCCAGCCTATCGTCCATGGTTCTGGCGCGACATCTGGCCGATCATTTTCCGTGCCGGTTGAATTCTCCTACTTCGCCAACATCCTCCAGCAGTCGAACTTTCCGCACAGCCAGTCGAACCGGGGGACGTTAGATCCCAATCGCCTCTGCATCCTGCCGCGCATCGCACCACGTGCGCTGGCGCAGAAGGAACTTCGCGCCAAGGATCATGTCGTTCTTGATCAGGCGCGGAAGCGCCTGGACGAGCGGCGGCCGAAACCGCTTCCGCGCGAGGCAATGCTCGAGGGATTGCGCGACTTGTGGGTCGAGAAGGGCCGCTATCGCGAAACATCGTAGATCGGACCCGTTTCGGTTCCGAGCGTGAGGACCTAATACGTCTTTCACTTTGGCAGCCTCCGGCAAGACTTGAATGAGTTTGGTCACGTTGCGCCCGCCGAAAGTCCTCGAGTGGCGCCTAGCCCCCTTGATGCAGGCGATGAGTTTTTTGGCGCCTGAAGCGGCGATGTGGTTGCCCTTGCGGTGCTTTTTCACAAGGCTCATGGGCGCCGGCGATCATCCGTTGTGATGGAAGGCGGGGTTTGCGGATTTGAAAGGTCAGCGGGTTCGTTTTCGGGGCGTCCGGCGCCCGTCGGGCTATGTTGGGGATGCGATCGAGAACGATGCGCAGAATGCCTGGATGTCGACAAACGCTGGCGGATTTGCGTCTTGATTTCGACCACCCACTATCACGGCAGGCCAAGTTTGGGGAGATCCTCACCCGCATCGCACGGAGCGGGCCAATTGTCGATTCCCAACCCAAAAGGTCGGCAAGTTGACAATGCGTACGGTCAGAGAACGCGCAAATCAGAATTTTGAGGTTGGTACGGCGCTTGCTTGTTCGCGGAAGCATCATCCGATCGCTTGTGAGAGCGAGCAACTTAAGCAAGAGCACGAATTCATTATGCGGAAAACTGACTTAGAGCGATTCGTCAACGATTTAGGAAAAAAAGGCAGTCCGCTTGAAAACGCCAAACGGCGCGTTGGAGGGCTCGCTTCGATCGTAGCGATTGGAAAGAGCCTCAACTACAACATCACGCTTGACGAGGTTAAAAGCTACATCCGATCCAACAGCCGACAGAAGTCCAGTACGAAGAAGCTCGGCGCGATTGCAGGCCGCAAGCGCGGTTCGAGCGTTCCGGCCTTAACCAGCTTTGTACAGACCACCGCGTTGGCTAATTCTGCTGATGTATCCATGAGCCCTGCGCAACTCGGAGGAAGAACTGGCTTCGCTGCGGTCGTATTAATTGTCGTAATTGTTGTTGTGGTCGCAACATAACCGCATTGGCTCGTACGAGCCGGTCTAATGTAACATCAAAGCAAACCGCGGTCGAGGATGCGATCATGATATCCGGCGTACAACGGGCCGCTTCAAGGGCTCACCCGTACACTCGCGAACACTGGCAACAAATCTTTGACCAGCGCACGCCGCAGGAACGGCGAACGTTGCCTCATGTCAAGCGCTTCATGGAGCGGCTGGTCGGTGATAGGAAATTCCGCACGACCCTTTCGGAGAACCTCGACGCCCCTCGATCGGTAACAGAGCGCTACGGCATTGAAGTTGACCCGATGGAGATGCTGCCGCTCTGGTGCGGAGACTACGTGAAGCATCGCTTCAAGCCGGAGTCTGCCCCGTGGCCGCTGGCGATGATGTGGGACGAGTATATCCGCGAGATGTTGCGCCATCGCGACATGCTGCGCGCCGAGGGCGAAATGTCGATGGTGAACCCTCGCTTCCATGCCTGGCGAGAGCGCCAAATCCGCCGCTGCAACGACGAATTGGGCGAATTGGCACCGTCGGTCACGCACCCCATCATCGCTTTCGAGCTGAGTGAAGGCTGCACCGTCGGTTGCTGGTTCTGCGGCTTGTCGGCCGACCGCTTCAAGGGCTATTATGAGTATAGCGAGGAGCATGCCGCGGTTTGGCGCGGTGTGGTCGGTGTCGCGAGCGAGATGTTTGGTTCGGCAGCCCGCACCGGCTTCTGCTACTGGGCCACAGATCCGATCGATAACCCGGACTACGACCGCTTTCTGTTCGACTACCATCAAATCACGGGTGCATTGCCACAAACGACGACGGCGGCCCCGCTCAAGGATCAGGCGCTCACCAGGCGCGTGCTCGAACTGTTCAAATGTTACGGTGGCGTGACGAATCGTTTCTCCGTGCTGAGCACGAACCATCTCAATCAGATCCACGCGGCGTTTTCGCCCGAGGACCTGATGGGGGTCGAACTCATCCTGCAGGGCAAAGAGGCGCCGACCGCAAAGGCTTTCGCCGGGCGCGCGCGCGAGCGAAAGGAGAAACTCCAGGCAGCCAACAAAGATGATGCAATAGCCTTGGCGGAGGGCTATCCCACGACGATCGCCTGTGTTTCCGGCTTCCTCGTAAATATGCGGCAAGGACGTTTACAACTGGTGACGCCGGTACCGGGTAGCGAACGCTGGCCTCTCGGCTACCGCATCGTGGACGAACGTTTCTTCAGCACGCCCGACGAGTTCCGGGAAGGGCTGCAGTGCATCATCGACGAGCATATGTTCGAAAGCCCACCTGCGAACCTGCCGATCCGCTTCCGCGGAGATCTGCAATACGAGGCAGGGAACCGGCACTTCCATCTCCGCTCACGCAACATTGAACACCGGATAGATGATGATGTCGCTCCGATCTCCGTTGGCGATCTCATCGCGTACGGCAACTGCACAGCCTCGGAGCTTATTATGCGGATCGCGACGGACGGAGCGAGCACCGTTGCAGTCGCCGATCTGCTCGATCAGTTATACGCGGCCGGGGTGATCGAAGAGGACCTCGACGCCGTTTCGCTTGGCCGAACAGCGGTGGGATGACGGGCCGCATGGCGCTGGCTTATCTATCCGCGAGGACGCGAGTGCCTTCCGGCGACAGCAGCATGGGCAAGACGATAATCACGAAGCGCTTCTCGGACCCGCATCCAATATCTTCTCCCGGCACTCGTCGGCGGCCTCTTCTTGGCTCGACAGCGATCAAACCGGACGCGTCAATGTCTGGGGCACGATAACTGGTGTCATCATCCTGGCGGTCGGCATTTCGGCAGCCGTTGGGCGGAAGGACCGGTGTACGTCCCCGCCGCAAGGCATCTGTTGTGGTCCGACATCCCGAATGATCGGCTGCTGCGCTACGACGAAGGCGATGGTTCCGTTAGTGTCTTCGAGACCCAGTGCAACAATCAGAACGGCCACACGCTCGACCGCGAAGGCCGCGTCGTTGCTTGCGAGCATGGCGGACGCTTGTCGAAAGCGTTGCCGACAAGCGGTTCAATTCACCCAATGGCGTGGTGGTCAAATCCGACGGCACGATCTGGTTCACCGACCCGGTCTACGGCATCGAAAGCCACTACGAGGGCAAGATCGCCAGAGCGGAGATCGGCGGCTCCCATGTCTACCGGTTTGACGAGGTTTCGGGCGAGGTGAGCGCCGTCATCACCGATATGGTGCAGCCGAACGGCCTGGCTTTCTCGCCCGACGAGACGATCCTCTATGTTTCGGACAGCGGCGCCAGCCACGTGCCCGGCCTGCCGCGCGCGATCAGGATTTATGACCTTGCCGCCGACGGCCGGTCGGCGCGTGCCGGCGGCATCCTTGCGAATGCGGGGCAGGCCTGTTCGATGGTTTTCGGTCGATCGCGACGGCAACATCTGGGCCTCCAGCGCCGACTCGGTGCGCGTCCATGCGCCGGACGGAACCCTGATCGGCCGTATCCTGGTTCCCGAGCTCGTTTCCAATGTCTGTTTCGGCGATCCCAAGCGCAACCGCCTCTACATCACCGCACAGACATCCCTCTACGCCATCTACGTCAACACACATCCGGCCGGGGTTGGTCCGGGGCGGGCGACATCAGCCAGTGACATGTCGCCATCCAATCGAAAGCCGAGTTCGGAAAGACCATGCAATTTCTTGAACCAAGGGAGGTACCAAGATGCAACGCAGAACATTCCTGAAATCATCCGTCGCCTTGATGGCGATCGCGCTCGCTGCTCCAACCCTGTTCTCCCTCCGGGCCAAAGGGACTCTGTCTTGCACGTCAAGCACTTCACAACGCAGGCCCGGTCTAGGAATGAGCGGGACCTTGGGCCGTTCGACTTCGTGAACCTTCGGCAGCGCAGCATGGTCCAACTCGGGACGTGGTGGGCACTTGGAGGTGGGGTCCATTCGCATCTTGTAATGAAATCGCCGGCTTTCCGGTTGGCACAACCGTTGCAGAGTTGTTTTCGACGACATTTCGACAAATGGGAGAAACGCATGAATCGCTGGAGCAAGCTGGTCGACGTTAGCCACCGTCAATGTCTAAGGGGAGGAGGGGGGAGTTCCTGCGTGCAATATCTGTTCGTCGGTGCCACGATGGTTTTGGCGTTACTGCCTCCGGTCGCCCGGGCCCAGGATATCGAGGGAGGCAAGGCGGTCTTCAAAAAGTGCGCCGCCTGCCACAGCGCTGATACCGGAGCAAACAGAGTCGGGCCATCCTTGAAAGGCGTCGTGGGCCGGACAGCGGGGACCGTCCTTGGCTATTCTTATTCGAAAGCCATGAAGGATGTGGGCGCTGCGGGCCTGGTATGGGATGAGCCGAACCTGATGCAATATCTGGCAGATCCCAAGGCGAAAGTGCCGGCGAACAAAATGGGGTTCCCTGGCCTCAAGAATCCCGACGACGCCAAAAACGTCATCGCCTATCTCAAGAGTGTGTCAGGTTAGAAACCTTTGGCCTTTGCGCGTCGAGAACAACGCAAAGAAGGGAGCGATCGTCTGTCACTCCGTGAAACCTGTTTTGAAAGCCGACTGTTCTGCCGGGCAGATTGGCGAAGCTATCCCGTTCGAGACGGCGGTAGCCAAAGCCATCGCGCTCGCCAAACCTGTTCGATATAGGGAAACAGTCTCGCTCGTCGGTGCATTAGGGAGGGTTTGCGCCGCCGATATATGCTCGCCTATTTCGCTGCCTGCGTTCGATAATTCGGCCATGGACGGGTTTGCCGTTCGAACGGCGGATTTCGACGGGGAAGGGCCTTGGACATTTCGTCTGGCTGAACGGGTGGTCGCCGGCGATGTGCGCGCTCTTGAGAACCTCGACCCACGAACTGCACTCAGGATATTCACGGGAGCACCCGTCCCGTGGGGCTTGATGCCGTGGTCATGCAAGAGCGCTGCGAGCGAATTAGCGTACCGTCACGATGGACAAGCGGCCCCGTCGTGGTCGTCACATCCGTTTTGCTGGCGAGGACGTCAGCGCCGGCACGGAACTGGTACGGCGGGGCAAGGGCCTGTCCGCCAGGGATCTAACCTTGTTGGCAGCGGCTCGTCAACGTTCAGGTGCTTCGAAAGATCCGGATAGGACTGCTCTCCACCGGAACCGAGTTAAAAGAACCGGGCGAGCCCCTCGAATACGGTCAGATTTACAATTCCAATCAGATCATGCTGAGCTCGTTGCTGGCGGGTTGTCCTTGGGCGGAGATCGTCGACTTCGGCATGGTCCCTGACAGCCTGGGTCTCCTCACAGACGTTGTCGCTCGCGCCGTCACGTCCTGTGATGCCCTGGTGACCACAGGCGGGGTCTCGGCAGGCGAGGAAGACCATGCGGTGGTGGCTGTTCAGGCCCATGGTGCCGACCTTGGCGTCCTCAACGTCGCGATGCGGCCGGGCAAGCCGCTGAAGGTCGGAAGGATCAGGAAAACAGTCTTTGCAGGGTTGCCAGGCAATCCCAACGCGGCGCTGATAGCCTTCCGGCAGATTGTCCTGCCTGCCTTGCGAAGGCTGGCTGGCCTCGCGGAGACCCAGCCGCAATGGTTTTCGGCGGTGGCTGGCTTCAACTGCAAAAAGCGGCAAGGCCGAACGGAGTTTGTGCCCGTCCGCATATCCGGCCGCACCGAAATGGGTGAACCTGTGCTGGAGATGCCTGAACGTGGAACCTCGGCCAATTTGACGGCCGTTGCGTTGGCCGACGCATCGCACTCCTGCCGCCTGAGGCCGCCGAAATCACAAACAGCATGCCGCTACGCTACGAACCGTTTGGGAACTAGACATTATGACCGTGGTGTGATTAGCGGCCCCACCCTTAGTCTTTGCAGCTGTATAGCAAACCGGGTTGCTCGGGAGTGCCGAGCCGAGCCCCAGCAAAGGAAGGACAGGCAAGAAGCATTCTCGCCTCTATTTCTGCTACGACCCGATCGGCTACGGGCTCGCCAGTTGGCGGTCACCGCTGCGATGTCGTAGCACCCTCGCTGATTCCCAAGCGCCCGGGCGAGCGCTTCAAGACGAACACCGGCGCGATGCGGTCAGCCTGGCGCGACTGTTCGGGCGGGGAACTGAAGGGATCTGGGTTCCCGACGCGGTGCAAGAAGCGGTGCGCGATCTGGTGCGCGTGCGGGCTGCTTCTGGCGAGGATCTGCGCGAGAAGCGCCAGCAGCTTTTATCGTTCCTGCTGCGCCCTGGCCGAGTTTTTAGCGGACGCAAGAATTGGCGCCCAGTACATGCCCGCTGGCTGGCGGCGCAGAAATTCGACCATCCGGCTCAGTCGATCGTGTGAGTGTGCGACCGGTAATTTCTCTGGGGTCAGGCGGCGCGTAGAAGAGGCGTTTTGGCCTCGAATATTGGAGGCACGTTCAGTTCTGGATGTCGGAAAGGCGCCCGCAGCCGGTTGCGAAGTTCGCCATTGATCTCCGCCGCCCGGACCTGCCAAGTGGTCAATGCCTGACGCTGCAACCGCACCAGCATGGTCATCGCGAATGTGTGGCTCAGGTGATGCAAAGTTCCCGTCACACCGGTCCCCCGGAACGCCTCTGCAAAAACCGCCGTCAAATCGTGTCTTGCTGACCGCGTTTCCCTGAAGATTGAGGAGGAGCGCCGACGGCGGCCGATAATCCGGCCGCTGGCGCCGCAACGCCCGGACCTGCGGCATGCGAAGTTGATATAGGATTGCATGCGGTCGACCAGGCGGATCGGCGGGTAGATCGTGCGCGGCTTGTCACCCTTGATAATTGTCAGGGGCACGCCGATCAGAGGATAATTCTCTTCGTCGAGATGCGCGGTCTCCGTAGAGCGGATCACGAGCAACTTCTGACATGGCCCGTGTACCCACATCTTCATCAGCCGTCCGTTAACTTTACGGTGCCTTCCGGTCACCAGGAGCACTGCAACGCTTCGTTTCGATCTTCTCACGGCTCTGCGCAATCTCTTCGTCCTGCCCCGCTCAAAATGCTCCGCTCTGGCTACCCATATTCACCGCCTGCAGGCCATGGCGCAATGGAAAGCCGTGGCCATGGTCAGCTGACATCAGCGGCCGCAGATCTCAACGCGTTCATCTGTAGACAAAGTGACATCGCCCGATGGACAGTTTGGCGTGCGTGGCGCCTCACTTCTTGGTCACTCTGCGTTGCAGAGCCGCCCCACCACGCGGTAGCGGCGTCTCGTTGGCCAATCTCGGAAGCGCGTTCTTCGACAGGAAATCATTGATCGCTTCGCCAAGGAGCGCTTGCAGCGTGCTATCTCGTTCTAGCGCAAGACGCTTCAGCGCCTTCACAACTTCAGGGTCGAAATGACCGGAAATTTGGCGCCGCCCGCTTCGGGACGGAGGCTTGTTTGCGACCATACATCACCACCGAAAGAAGAACGCCCGGGAGCTCTACATAAAAGAGGAACATAAGTAATCAAGGTGTTGATCTGTCGACATTTCAACACTTCAACATTTATGAATTTACTATGGTGTTGCACAACAGAACTTGACGTGGGCGCAGACATAAAGGAATGTTTGTGCAAGCACTGATCAAAGGGCCGCATGCCACTCACTGAGGCGGTCAGCCGCGCGAATAAGAACGACTGGCGCGATGCACGCACTGCTTTGGGAGGGCGTACTCATCAAGGTCAGCTGCGCGATCGACGCCGGTTCGGAATCCCGGACGCGCGCGGCGAACGTGATCTGCTGGATGGTCGCGGCACGTCATGACGGAGGAAGAGCACGACGCCGGGCTCCGCAACTATAATCAAGCTTTCGGCATCGACGTCAACGACCCCGAGGCTGCCAAGGTCGCCCGCGAACTCCCCGATCCTGGAGGGCGTGAAGATGGCCGCCTGATCGAACTGCCCGGAGGGGCGAACGGCGTTCGCCCCCTCGCTCCTACCGCTTTTTCGCATGATGATGGAGTTGATGATGCTCACGAGCACGAAGATGTTCCTGATGATGTCCCAAGAGGTTGACTATGGGGCGTTGGTCCGTGGCGCGGACGCGGCGTCGGCGATCGAACGGCACTATGCCGAAATGGATGCATGGTGTCCGCCGCAAGACCCAGAACTGAACGAGGAGTTTGCTGTCACCCTCTATGAGATCCCAAGACACGCAGAAGGGGAGGTCGCCGCCCTTGTCGACAAGCTGTCGGCCGGTAACTATACGGCCGCAGCCGCCCATCTAGTCGCGCGATATCCCGACATCACCTCCACCATCGTCAACGTCATCTATACCTATGCGGAAGGGGCGAAAGCTACAGAACTCAAGCCTATGCCGGACCTCTTCGAGCGCCTCCGCTAGGGCAATCGCGGCCTCGTCCATATCGATTTGGGTCGTAGAACGGCCAAGGCTTAAGCGGATCGATTCCTCGGCGGCCACAGCACCAATCCCCATCGCGATCAGCACGTAGTATGGCTCGGGCGTTCCCGGCATGTGCAAGTTTTGTCTGGTCAGAGAATTTGCCAGAGTGGTGGCAACCTCATGCGGCAGCGAGGCTTTCGAACTGCTCGGAGAGAGACGGGTTCGGATTGAAGGCGTACCGCGCCTGTCGTTTGCGCATCATGTGGACCATCTCGATGCCGGACAGGGTTACCGCGGCGGGGTGTGCATCGATGAAACCGAGCATCGGCCGCACCCGGCGCTTGATCCGCCGATGATCCTGCTCGATGCGGTGATTGCGGTATTGGCTTTGGCGGATGCGGATCGGCTTCGACCGGCGCCGGGAGCAATCCTGCAATCGACTTGTGGCATCGCAGGAAACAATGGCTTCCCGGTTGGTCTGACTGCCGTCGATGACGATGTGATCGGGACGGCCATGGCGTGCCAACGCTTTTGTGAAGAAACGCTTGGCGGCCGGCAAATCCCGGTATTCACTGAACCAGAACTCGATGCTGTCGATGGCGCGATAGAGGTACATCCATCGCCCGCGGACCTTGATGTAAGTCTCGTCCGCATCCCATTTGCCGATCACGGAGCGCTTGCGCCGGTTAAAGCGTTCCATCAGCACCGGCGCGAAATGAACGACCCAGCGATGGATCGTCGAATGACCGACACTAATGCCACGCTCCGCCATCATTTCTCGAAGATCGCGTAGGCTCAGTCCGTAGGCCAGACACCCGCGAATGCAGAGCAAGATCACGGATTGGTCGAAATGGCGGCCTTTGAACATCTCAACTCTTCGGGGAACACCGGAGCCCAATGCCGTGCGCTTGGTTACCAAGAACTTTGCAACACATTCCTCTCAGGAGGGTATTTCGCTGACGTAAACCGACGTACCGAGCTGCCGACCACGTGGTGTCTCGATCCCGAGCAAACAATACTGTCGACCAAATTGTCACCTATCGAACAGAAGCGAAACGGTACCCAGCCAGCAGAAGCGCGACGCAAAGGTGCGCCGGCCCGAATTGAGTATCAGCGCAGCTACGTCCTCAAGATGGTACGTCGCTTGCACGGTCAATTTTGGGAAGCCGTTGTGACGGTCTCTCCAGACCCAACGGAGATGACGATGGCAATTGGTCCAGAATTACTGAATTGCTCGGCGCAACTGAAGATTTCGGCTAAGAGCTGCAGGCGCAGCGTGCCGAGGCAGGAAGGTAACGATGTCGCAAGCTGAGGTAGAACGATTCGTCGACGATCTGGCGAAAGACGGTAATCTGCTCGAAAAGGTAAAACCGAATGCTACGGGTCTCGCATCGATTGTGGCTATAGCAAAGAGCCACGGCTACAATTTCACGCTCGATGAGGCTAAGAGTTACATTCAATCGCGAAGCCCACGCGAGTTAACCGACAAGCAACTCGATGCGATTTTCGGCGGCAAGCATGATCCCAACGTTGCGACCTCGACCAAGGTTGTGCAGACCGCTGCGGTCGTTACCACCGCTGTGGAGGCAGCGGAAGCAGCTACGACTGTCGCAGAGGCAGCCGAAGCCGTTGTAGTCGTCGCTGCGGTCCTGATCTAACCGCTCACTTTAGAGTCTGAGCGCATCCACCCGTGCTCGATGAGACGTGTGAAGAAAACTTAAAATCAGGCCACTCGCGAGAAGCGATCATGGGATCGCTTTTGGCAGCTGGCCTGCGAAACGCCGCATCAAGAGGCCGTCCGTAACGTCATGACGCACGCTGCAACCGAACACTACCGACAGATCTTTGACCGACGCACTCCCGGACAACTTCGTACGCTAGCACACATCAAGCGCTTCCTGGAGCGCTTGGTCGGCGACATGGCGTTCCGCACCGCGCTTTCGGAGAACGGCGACAACCCTCGAACGGTCACTGAGCGCTACGGCATCGAAGTTGACCCGATGGAGATGCTGCCGCTCTGGCGCAATAGCTACCTGAAATACCGCTTCGAGCCGGAATGTGCGTCGTGGCCGCTGGCTGTGATGTGGGACGAGTATATCCGCGAGATGTTGCGCCATCGCGACATGCTGCGCGCCGAGGGCGAAATGTCGATGGTCAACCCCCGCTTCCATGCCTGGCGAGAGCGCCAAATCCGCCGCTGCAACGGCGAATTGGGCGGATCGGCACCGTCGGTCACGCACCCGGTCATCGCTTTCGAGCTGAGTGAAGGCTGCACCGTCGGTTGCTGGTTCTGCGGCTTGTCGGCCGACCGCTTCAAGGGCTATTATGAGTATAGCGAGGAGCATGCCGGGGTTTGGCGCGGTGTGGTCGGTGTCGCGAGCGAGATGTTTGGTTCGGCAGCCCGCACCGGCTTCTGCTACTGGGCCACAGATCCGATCGATAATCCGGACTACGACCGCTTTCTGTTCGACTACTATGAAATTACGGGCGCATTGCCACAAACGACGACGGCGGCCCCGCTCAAGGATCAGGCGCTCACCAGGCGCGTGCTCGAACTGTTCAAACGTTACGGTGGCGTGACGAATCGTTTCTCCGTGCTAAGCACGAACCACCTCAATCAGATTCACGCGGCGTTTTCGCCCGAGGACCTGATGGGGGTCGAACTCATCCTGCAGGGCAAGGAGGCGCTGACCGCAAAGGCTTTCGCCGGGCGCGCGCGCGCGCGAAAGGAAAAACTCAGGGCAGCCAACAACGACGATGCAATCGAGTTGCTCGAGCGCGATCACACGACGATCGCCTGTGTTTCCGGCTTCCTCGTAAATATGCGGCAAGGACGTTTACAACTGGTGACGCCGGTACCGGGTAGCGAACGCTGGCCTCTCGGTTACCGCATCGTCGACGAACGTTTCTTCAGCACGCCCGACGAGTTCCGGGAAGGGCTGCAGTGCATCATCGACGAGCATATGTTCGAAAGCCCACCTGCGAACCTGCCGATCCGCTTCCGCGGAGATCTGCAATACGAGGCAGGGAACCGGCACTTCCATCTCCGCTCACGCAACATTGAACACCGGATAGATGATGATGTCGCTCCGATCTCCGTTGGCGATCTCATCGCGTACGGCGACTGCACATCGTCGGAGTTGGTCTTGCGCGTCATAGCTGACGGAGCGAGCGCCCTTGCAGTCGCCGATCTGCTCGATCAGTTATACGCGGCGGGGGTGATCGAAGAGGACCTCGACGACAGCTTCGCCGGGCAGACCAGCGAGAGGACGACGAGCCGCATCGAAGCGGGCAAATACGCGGCCTCCCGCACGGGCGTCGACCATGCCGATGCGACCTGAGATACTGGGCTACGTCCGTCTAAAGGACGTACGGCATCTTACCTATCCGGCAGTGTGGACTGCGGTGACAAGCCATTTCGCAGCCACGGTCCGCAGCGTCGCGGCGCGCACAACCGACGTGACAGCAGGACTTGCCTTGGCCGTGCCAGGCTCTTCCGGGCAGTTCGAATTCCTTTCGGTCTACGTCCTGCCTATGTTCCGCCGAACGGGCTTTGGCAGTTCCATGCTGGACGCGATCGAAGGGGAGTTCCGCGGTCTCGGCTTCAGGCTAGGCTCATTTCCTGCGCGTCCGCGAGCACAAGCAGGACGCCGCATGCTTTTTCGTGAAGAACGACTGGACCCGACCCATGGTCAACAAATTGGTCTGCCACACGACCGTGCCGCTCACGTTTGAGACGCCATGGCTTGTCGAGGCGCGCTTGCCGGCCCGCTACCGCATCGTCGGCCGGCGGTCGCTTGGCGCCGACCAGCGAGCGATGATCCGGGATTTCGACGAGCCCGGCGTGAATGACGACGTCTATCCGGTCATCTACGAGGAGGAAAGTGACCCGCACATGAGCCTGGCGCTGGTTGATGCCGAGGGGGGAGCGGTCCGTGGCTGGGCGATCCACCCAACGGCTCCACTCCGACACATTGCGCTGGACCTGCTCGTTCATCCGCGCCAGTCTTCAGGCAATGGACTTGATACGGCCAATGTGGCTCGAAATAGCGCGCCTCCGGTGCGCTTTTCCCGAACTGGTCAACAGCACGTTCACCGTTCCGGTCATGGAGCCGCGCATGGCTTGCTTGCACTCCATCGCATGAAACCACGGCTGAGCCAGCTCAGCCCATGCCTGGATCAAAATGAAAAGAGTGGCATGACATGAGCGCCGATGTGCCGATCGTCTTGGTCAACATGCCGATGTCGGCAATTGAACGGCCGTCATTGGCGCTTGGTCTGCTGAAGTCAGCGCTGACCCGGGCCGGACTGCGATCCAGGATAGCGTATGCCAACATCTGGTTCCTGGAATACGTGGGCCTCGCCGACCATAATCTGCTTGAGAGTTCTCTGCCTGAGGATGCGCTTGTTGACTGGCTGTTCGCAGGCATCGCTTTTCCCGACTACGAAGCAGACCACGACGTCTTCCTCGACCGGTATTTCGAGCGCAATCCGATACACCCAGACAACGGTTTGGCCGAGCGTCGTGCCCATCTCCTCGAGCTGCGCTCGCTCATCGGCGGCTTCATCGACTGGACAGCCGACAAGATACTGGAGCAAGGGCCGGCCATGGTTGGGTGCACCTCGACTTTCGCCCAGCATGTTCCCTCACTCGCGTTGCTGCGCCGACTGAGCGGTCGCTCACCGGCCCTAGTGACTCTCATGGGTGGCGCAAACTGCGAATCGGTCATGGGGCGTACCACTCACGCGCGTTTCCCGTGGGTTGACTACGTTGTGTCGGGCGAGGCTGACGGACTGCTCGGCGCGCTGTGTTGCGACATCCTCAATCACGGAAGAGCCATTCCGCCGGCTGACCTGCCATTCGGCGTTTTCGGCCCAGGGCATCGCGAGGCCGGCTATCCCGCCACGTCGATGGGCGACCTGGTGCCCCGCGCAGTGGTCGAAAACATGCATGACCTGCCGCTACCCGATTTCTCTGACTATTTTGCCGAACTCGGACGATCGCTCTACGCCGACCGCGTCTATCCGGGGCTGCCGATGGAGTTCTCTCGCGGCTGCTGGTGGGGGCAGCGCAGCCCCTGCACTTTCTGCGGGCTGAACGGCGGATCGATTACCTATCGCCAGAAACCGGCCGGGCAGGCCGCAGAGGAGATGATAGAGATGTCGGCGCGCTACGGCTCGTCGCGCATCGAAGCGGTGGACAACATTCTAGCCATTGACTACCTCGAAAAGACCCTGCCTCGCCTCACCGCCCTACCCGACAAGCTTGCGATCTTCTTCGAAGTCAAAGCCAATCTGAAACGCCATGAAGTCGAGAAGTTGGCTGCCGCGGGCGTCCGCTGGATCCAGCCAGGTATCGAGAGCTTGGATACCCGTGCTTTGAAGCTGATGGGCAAGGGAACGACGTCAGCGCACAATGTTCAGCTCTTGAAATGGTGCCGCCAGTATGGCGTGCGGGTCAGTTGGAGCATGCTGTGGGGCTTCCCCGGCGAGAGCGACGCCTGGTATGCGGAAATAGCCTCCTGGCTGCCGTTGCTGCATCATCTCCAGCCAGGACGTGCGGTTCGGTTGCGCTACCAGCGCTACAGCCTCTATCATCGCGCAGCCGACAAACATAGGCTGAAGCTGCGCCCAGCCGTCTCTTTTCGCTACGTCTATCCGCTCTCGGAGGCCGATCTCGCGAATCTGGTTTACTACTTCGACGACAGTGAAGACAACGATGTCGGCGGCCATTTCGCTGCGCGCGCCGCGAACCGTCGTCCGGGGCTGCATGCCGTTACCCAGGGTATCGATTCATGGCTGAAAGCCTGGAACGAGCCGAAGCTGCCGATGCTGTCGATGCGCGACAGCGGCGACGAGATAACGGTCGAGGACACGCGCGCCATAGCAGTGGACCGTGAACACCGGGTCAAAGGCCTGGCGCGCGAAATTCTTTTAGCTGCTGACGAAGGCATGCCAGACGCCCGCCTGCGCGAACGGCTGAGCACGCCGAATGTGATGCAGACCGAGATTAACGGGGCGATAGCCGACATGATCGCTCGCAAGCTGGTCGTGCGGCTGGATGCGCGGCTGGTTGGGCTCCCGCTCTGGAATCCATATACGCCAATGCCCGCGCCGACCGCGTTTCCGGGAGGCTATTTCGACCGACGTGTCAGGCCTGTGAATGCCGCCACGTGAATGAGGACAGCTGCGATCGCATATCCGCAGGGCGACAGCCCGTTGGTGTTCTCAGCTGCTTGGGGAGAGAAAATGCTGAACCCTGTGACGACGAGCGCAGAGAGCCCACGTGCCCTTCGTGATCCTGAGCATTTGAACCAAGCGATCCAACTCACATCGCGGTCGACGTGGATTCTGTTTGTTGCGCTCGCGCTTTGCGTAAGTGGCGCGGTGGCTTGGGGGTTTGTTGGCCGGCTCGCCTTCCATGCCAAGGGTCAAGGCGTTATTCTGCTCGATCGTAGCGTCGTTGCCGACGTGGTAGCCCGGACAGGGGGCACAGTCGCGCAAATTCACGTCAAACCCGGGGACACGGTCACCCGCCGCGATCTTCTGGTTACGGTTAAGCTCGACGAGGTCGCGGAGCGCCTTGAACAGGCGCGGATCGCTGTCCAAGCGCAACGCGGGGAGTCTGAAAATTACGATAAGACTTCCCATGCAGATGTGGAGCGGCGCAGGCAGACTCTCCACCAAGAGATTTCATCGCTGAAGGCCAGCCTTGCGGATGCAGAGAAGAACCGCCAGATGATTCAAGGCCTGTACGAGGCCTTTGTGACGGAAGTGAAGCGCGGTTTTGCCACCCGCATCCAGGAACAGCTTGAGTTCGGCCGCCTCATCGACGTGCAGCGCTCCATCCGTCAAATGACCGACCAGATTCAGAAGTTACAGACTGAGGAGATCGAATTCGAAGACTTGGTTCATCGCAGCCGAACCGAACTGCGCATAAAGGTGATCGATGCGGAAGCCAGCTACCGTGATCTACAGGTGCAGTTCGAGGTCGGCTCCGCGATCCGCAGCCCGGTCGACGGCACGGTCAGTGAGATTACAACCTACCCCAATGCGACGGTTGCCGCTGGAATCAACCTGATCACGGTCGAATCCAGTACTTTGGAGAGACGCATGATCGTTCACGCCTACTTGCCGATCGACCAAGGCAAGCGCGTGGTTGCGGGCATGCATGCACTTATCAGTCCTTCGTCCATCGATGAACAAATCTACGGGTCGATCAAGGGCCAGGTCAGCCAAGTGAGCCTGCTGCCGGTGTCCCGGGGCGACCTGCTGGCCGTTCTCGGTAACGAGGCGCTCGTCGACACCTTGATGGGCGCTGGCGCTCCGGTGCGCATCGAGATCGAGCTTGAGGCAGATCCGGATACAACGGACGGCTTACACTGGACATCTGCCGCCCGTCCACTGACAGAGGTGACGCCCGGCACGACCGCCGCCGTCAATATCGTAGTGGACCGCGTCACTCCTCTCTCTCTTGTGCTGCCCATCGTGCGGACATGGGCGCATCTGTGACCAGCCGTGAGTTCACCCTGCGGCTGCGGCGGGCTGTCGCCACGCCAACAGTGTTGCAGATGGAGGCGGACTGCGGCGCTGCGGCGCTGTCCATGGTCCTGGGGTATTTCCACCGTTTTGTCCCGTTGGACGAACTGCGCCAAGCCTGCGGCGTCTCGCGTGACGGCGCGCGCGCCAGCAATATAGTCAAGGCGGCGCGGGACTATGGCCTAGAGGCGCGCGGGCAGCAGCTCCCGATTGAAGCGCTCAACTCCCTTGCGCTGCCATTCATCGCCCACTGGTCGGCCGACCACTTCGTCGTCGTCGAAGGCCGGTTAGGTCGCGGTATCCGGATCAACGATCCGGCCCTCGGCCGACGCATCGTCGGTCACCAAGAATTCTACGAAAACTATTCGGGCGTCGCGCTAGAGTTCAAGCGCGGATCCAATTTCAAACCAGGCGGCTACAGGCAGGGTATGCTGCGGACCCTGTTCGGCTGGACATCTGGGTCAAGAGCCGCGCTCGTAGTGATGGCGGCCACAACCGTCATGCTTGCGCTGCCGTCGATTCTGCTCCCTGCGCTCATCAAAGTGTTCGTCGACGAGGTCCTAGTACGCCGATTCGACACCTGGCTGTTTCCCATCATCGTGGCGCTGCTGTTTGGAGTCGCACTGGAGGCCACTGTCACTTGGCTGCAACAGCGCGTGCTGATGCGTCTACAGCTGAAATTGGCAGTGATGATCGGTGCGCGCTTCCTGTGGCACGTCCTGCGCCTCCCGCTGCTGTTCCTTACGCAGAGCCAGCACGGCGACATCGTCAGTCGCGCCCACTCGGCCAATCAGCTTGCCATTCTGGTTTCCGGTCCCCTGCCGACAGCGGCCACCCAGTTGGCAATGGTGATTGTCTATGCAGGTGTGATGGCGGCCTACAGCCTCCCACTCACCATCGTCTCGATTTTGCTGGTGGCCTGCAACGTCGCTGCTGTCGCACTTGTGCGCCGCAGATTGAAGGACGGCAACATGGTCATCCTCAATATCAGTGCAAAAATAGCCGCCGCCGCGATGTCCGGCCTTCAGTCGATCGAGACCATTAAGGCCATGGGCTCCGAGTCGGATTTCTTCCGTATTTGGTCGGGCTACCAGGCGCACGCGGTGAACCAGTTCCAGTCGCGCGAACGCATTTCCCTGTCGCTGGGGGCGGCGCCGACCCTGCTCGGGCAGATCATGACGGCAATGGTTCTCTGCTTCGGCGCGGTCCTGATCATCTGGGGCGAGATGACCATAGGTGGTCTACTGGCGTTCCAGATGCTGCTCGGCAGCTTCATGAGTCCCTTGCAGCAGATCGTCAACCTCAGCCTTCAGCTTCAGGAGGCAAAGGGCCACTGGGCGCGGCTCGAGGACGTCCTTGCGGCGAAGAGCGATCCGCTGATCGAGGGGCATCCGGCGAAGGCGGCAGCACCGGTTGCGGAACCGCCCCGACAACTCTCCGGGCGAGTCGAGATAGCTGACCTAAGTTTTGCCTACGGCGCCTTCGACTTGCCCGTACTGCACGACATCAACCTAAAGGTCGAGCCGGGGCAGCGCGTCGCCTTCGTGGGTGGCAGCGGGAGCGGCAAGTCGACCCTGGTTCATCTTCTGCTCGGTCTTTACCCCCCGCGCTCGGGAAGCGTGCTCTACGATAACTACCCGGTTGCCGAGGTGCCCCGCGACGTCTTCACCTCGAACGTCGCTTGGGTGGATCAGGACATCCGCCTGTTCGAGAGCACAATTCAAGACAACCTCGCCTTGTTCAATCGTGCTACCGCCCCGCGTTCGATCGTGCGCGGGGCGCGGGACGCTTGTATTCACGAAACGATCCTGGGACGTCCCGGCGGATATGAGGGCATGCTGAGCGAGGGGGGCACCAATCTGAGCGGTGGCCAGCGCCAGCGCCTCGAGATTGCCCGCGCCCTGGCCCGCAACCCAACGATTCTCGTGCTGGACGAGGCGACTGCCGCGCTGGATGCCGTCACCGAAGCGCAGATCGACCATAACATGCGGCTGAGGGGCACGACATGCTTTATTGTTGCCCAGCGGCTCAGTACCATTCGTGACTGCGATCAGATCTTCGTGTTCGAGAATGGCACCATCGTGGAACGAGGCACGCATGAAAAGCTCAAGGCGGCCAACGGCGTCTATGCCGCCCTTGTGAGGGCTGGATGAACATCGTCGACGTCCTCCTCAATAATAGCGCCAAACTGAATGCGATCATTACGCTGAGCTGGAAGGCACCCGGATCGACGCTCGCATCGGCGCTGGGCATTGCCGGACAGCGCCGGATTGTGGGCGGAAACAACACGCTCGATGTCACGACAGTGGACCGGATATGGCTCGTGCTTTCGGGATCCGTCGAAATATTTCTTGTGGACAGATACGGTCGGTACCCGTTTCTGTCAGTCGAGGCGGGTGGGCTAATCGATTCCCTGCCGGCCGGCGATGAGTTCCGCTTCATTGGCGTGCCATCAGCCGACACTGAGATCGTCGAGACGACGCGCAAGGCGCTGTGGGAGCTTGCGTCTAACGTGGAGGCCCGGCCGGCGCTCGAACAAGCCCGGAACGGCTGGCTTGCGTTGCTGGCCCCATGGGAGGCCAGACCATCTAGCCAAGACCCAGGCTTGGCACTTGCCGAAAGAGCCGTAAGGGCGGCTATCGCCAGCCGTGCAGGGGAACTTGCCCAAAACTCCGCGGCGCATGAAGCGTCACGTCTCGCGGCGGAAGGCGATTTCGCCACGGAGTTGGGCAACCTCGTTGATCTGATAAGCATCAAAACTGCGGTCGAAGGCAGTGAGGAAACCGAGACGATCGGCACGATCGCCGCTCGCGTGGCACGTGCGCTCGGCCATCCGGCGCTGCCGCGGCGTCGCAATAAGATTACGCCACCCCCGCTGGCCCGGGCCATCGACGAGATCGCTCGGGACAACCACCTACAGTATCGGGAACTGATCTTGGAGGGCCGTTGGTGGGAAGGCGACCTCGGCCCACTGCTAGCGACCGTGGGACCCGAATCCGCACCCTGCGCGCTGATCCGCTCCGGCAATCGCTACCTGTGTTACGGCCGTGGCGCCCCGCAGGCAGTGGATGCCAAGATCGGCGCAACGATCAACCGCACCGCCTACGCCTTCTACATCCCGCTTCCTGACGGCATGCTAACCGGTTGGCGCCTCCTGCGCTTCGGCCTGCATAACTGCCGTGCCGACGTGCTCGCCATCATCGCTACGATGGTTCTGACCGGCCTTTTCTCACTCGCCTCCCCGATGGCCCTCGGCTGGCTGCTGGACCCCATCATTCCAGATGCCGAACTCGACCAAGTCGGCGTGATCAGCGGCCTGCTGCTGTTGTTAGCGCTCGGCATGACCAGCACAAATCTCGTGGAGTCGCTGAGCGGCCTGAGATTGGAGGCGCGCGCGGACAACCGCATCCAGGCCGCTGTGTGGATCAAGCTCCTCAACCTGCCGGTGCCATTCTTCCGCGGCTTCACGGCGGGCGACCTCGCCAGTCGCGCCGATAGCATCAACGTCACCCGCAAGCTGATCAGCCGATCAATCATGACGGTCTTCTCGGGCGCTGTGTCGATGATCTTCAGTGTCGGCCTGATGCTCTACTTCGAATGGCGCGTGACCTTGCTACTGGTGCTCGTCTCGGTGCTGTTCGCCGGCGTTGCCTATCTGATCGGCAAGAGCATCCTGAGCTACAATTTCGAATCGCTCGAGCTGTCGGGAAAGCAGCAGGGCACTGTCCTGCAGCTGCTGGGCGCTATCGCGAAGTTGCGGGTGGCCGGCTCCGAGCGCGAGGCGTTCCTCGTTTGGCTCCGCACCTACCGGCGCACGGTGACCCTCAGCCTGCGGCAGAGCATCCTGAGCAATTGTCTCTCTATTCTGCGATCTGGCTTCGGACCGCTGCTGACCGTGGTCGTGCTGGTTGTTCTGGGTGCGCACAGCGGAAACCTGTTCGCCTTCTTCCGCTCGACCAACGACCCGCGTCCCTATACGCCGCTGATGTCGGTCGCCGAGTTTGCGAGCTTTAACGTTGCTCTTGGCCAGTTCGTCAGCGCAGTCATGTCGCTGACCCGCGCGTCGCTGTTCATCGTCATACTGCAAGCCTACTTCCAGCGTGTCCGTCCGATCCTCGAGGCGAAGGAGGAACGGATCGGTCAGGGCAGCCAGTTCTCGCGGGTGAGCGGCGAGATCGAGCTGCGCGACGTGCGTTTCCGTTATGCGCCGGACGCGCCGCTTGTTCTGAAGGGCCTGTCGATGCGCATCCCGGCCGAGCGGTTTGTCGCCTTGGTCGGCTCATCCGGCGCTGGCAAGTCGTCCATCATCCGACTCTTGCTGGGCTTCGACGTTCCCGAGTCGGGCAATATTTATCTCGACGGTACCGACCTCCGCTTTGTCGATCTTCGGGATATGCGGCGTCAATACGGCGTCGTGCTACAAAACGGCCGCCTGCTAGCAGGCTCAATCTACGACAACATTGCAGCCGGCCTCCCGCTTTCCGAAGACGAGGCGATGGAAGCACTGCGTATTGCCGCCCTCGATGATGTGGTCAAGGATCTCCCCATGGGGCTACACACCGCCATCGCCGAGGGCGGCATGACATTCTCCGGAGGCCAGCGCCAGCGGCTGTTGATTGCGCGCGCCGTTACACGCAAACCGCGCGTCGTGATCATGGACGAGGCCACCAGCGCGCTCGACAATGTCACGCAGCGTCGCGTCATGGACAATCTGCGCAGCCTCCAGTGCACCCGGGTCGCCATCGCTCAGCGGATGTCAACCCTGGAGTCCGCCGACCTGATCTACGTTATCAATGACGGCCGCATAGCTGAAAGCGGCAGCTATCTCGAGCTGTTGCAGAAGGGGCGGATTTTCAAGCGGCTCGCACAACGCCAGCTTCTCTAAAAGGGCCGGAACAAGAACTGTTCCCAGCAACACGCGGCCATTATGGTTCTGTCGCAAACTTTTCGGAAAGGTCATTTGCTGCATAACGCTTGCTCTTTTTTCCGGGTTTTGTCATGTACAAAGGCCGCCATTTTGATCGATCCGTGATCCTACTGTGGGTTCGCTGGTATCTTGCCTACAATCTCAGCCTGCGTGATCTGGAAGAGATGATGGCCGAGCGCGGCATTCACGTCGACCATTCCACTGTCCACCGCTGGGTCGTGCACTTCTCGCTTGAGCTGCTGGACCGATTCAACCGGCGCAAGCGGAGCGTCACTGGAAAAGTACGCCTCCGGCGGAGGCCGCCTTGCGGGAGGATGGCATGGTAGCGAGGCTGCGCTCATAAGGTCGTCCTTACCAGCATAGTTAGCAGCACAGCATGAGCCATGTGACATTATTGACCGGGCCGGAGCGGCGGCGTCGTTGGAGTGAAGAGGATCAGTGCCGGATACTGGCGGCGGCATTCGCGCCCTTGTCCACGGTGGCGGCGGTGGCGCGTCAGTACGATGTCGCGACCAGTCTGATCTATAAGTGGCGCCGCACGCTGAGAGCCCGCGAAACGGGCTTTGCCGAAGTTGTCGTGGTTCCCGATGAGCCTGTCGCCGCTTCGGTGCCGGCGGCGCCCCCAGCGGTGATCGAGCTGGAGATCCCGGCAAGGTGCGTCTGCGGATTCCGCTGACCACGCCGCCGACACTGGCGGCGGCGAGGGTGAGGGCGCTGGGCGTTTCATGATCCCGGGTGCGTCGAGCGACGCGCGAGTTGCGGGTAACGTTCCGCGGCGGCCGCGACCGCAAGTTTAAGGCGCTGGGTGACGTTCGAACGCGCCATGCATCTTCCGCCTCGGTTGCGCGAGCACAAGAAACTCGCTCTACGCCAAGCCGCATGACCACCACTCCGGCAGCGGGCGTGCCTCGGATTCCGAACTGCAATCTACCCAGCGGGTTTACTTGGATACGCCCCCTAACCGCGGGCATCATCCACGCCGTGACTGCCCATCGTAAGCGATCATGCACGTGGCTGAGCGTAGATCTCAGCCTGGGCTCATCCTCGAAGCCGGCTCGATCTCCCTTCTCAATTCACATGCGCGAGTCAGCATCGGGATGGCGCTTTCAGTGGCATGTAAGGCGGTTGCGGCTCGGCAACTCGGACGCCTTTCTAGAGAGAGCAAAGCGTCGGGTCACAGACATGTTTGTCCCAAGACAAGGACGACCTTCATCGCTACAGGAACTTGCGGCTCACTGGAATGAAGATGCAGCCCGTCCCACCTTGGAAGACGTTGACGGATATCTTTGCGCCATTCGTTTTGCGAGAGAGCACAGCCTGACCATCAGTGAAAATGCCGCGGCTTCGCAAAGAGCTCCAATAACGTTGGCAGGAACGCGACTTTCCAGAATGGCAGCTTAATGCGATGCAAAGCACGACATAGTCCGGCATGTCTCCGCTTGGAACCGCCGGCCTACTTGCCACGCCGGCCGGGCGCTGGTCTGGCAAGTGGGCTTTCCGTTTGCCAATGCGTTCGTTCCCGGCCCTCACGGGGCGGCGAGTCCCTGCCGTGAGCGCCTCACCCGCGAGGCTACATGGCGGCCGTGGAGATTACCTCAGCAGCGGCGCCCGATCGGAAACCTTAGCACCTCAGCGCTTTGGCGTGGCTGCTTGAACTCTTCAACGGCAACCGCCTCAATTAGCAGGTCCAAGGCTTCGCGGCCCCTTTGACTCATCGGGTCATCCCCACAAAGGTAGTCAACGCTCGATCTAAATGCACTCGGGCGGCGGAAAAATCGCTTGTCATATCATAGAACCCTCTCTACCCGCCCGCATTGCCGTCTACGAGGTGAAGGTAGTGCAATCGTCAATATATACAGACAAATTTGAATTAAATCGGAGATGATCATGGAGGCCGAGTTCCCTGACCTGATGCCGCCATCGAGCCCGCCGACGACCACTCGCTGGCGCTCGGTCGGTTCATAAGTGCCGAGCACCCCGTCCCGAGACCACCTCTGACCTCCCTCCTACGATGCTAGACGCGTGGAAGACATGGCTGCGCCGCCGCTGCGAGAAAGGCGTGTCCCATCGCGCGGCGGCTGCATAGTGGGCAGCCAGCGCCGGGAGCTAATCGGCAAAGCCGCGTGTGGCGATTTTGCATAGCGGGCGCAGGCGAATCGCCACGCCCGTCCAGCATGTCCGATGCCGCGTAGGCCGCCAGGATCCCTGAGCGGAGTGCATGCACAATCCCGCGTGATGACAGTGGATCGGCACAGAACAGGCAGTCGCCCGCCGCGACCCAGCGGTCACCGGCGGCCGGATCGATCGTTGCGGTTCCCGCCGCCTTGATCATGCTGGCGGTCTCGATTGCGTTGGGCGGCACGAGCGGCGCGATGGACTGCGTTGCGGCTAAAGCGCGGTACCAATGTCCGGCTTTGCGCAGTTCGCTGCCCAGATCCAGATCGGTGAGGCACGCGCAAGTCGGCGCTGTACCACCAGCCTTCGGGACGCGCCTCGACAACCATGCTGCAACCGCCCGGCGCGCGGTCGAAAAAGCGTGTATAG
>NZ_JAMYKW010000041.1:0-49136 GCF_040317555.1 Mesorhizobium sp. M1406
CGTCGCAAGGAAGCTTCTCGTCGTCCTAAACGCCATCATTCGAGACAAAAAAGCTTTCGCATGAACACAGTTGCCATGCCGCGACCTTTGCCGGAGAATGCTGCGGTTCAGGAGGGGCGCAAGATAGCCCGACATTCCGCGAGCCGTACAACAAACAGAATTGCACCGTTGTCGTGCTCGAAAGTCGCGGCAGGATCCTAGGGTCTCCGCGACGTCGCTTCGCGACTGCTCCGCCCTAGGATGACGAAGGCGTGGGGCTGGGCCACCACGTCTTCGAACTACTTCTTCCCCCTCAGCGTCTCCACATCCGTCTTCCCGACATACCAATCGCGCGCGTTGACCTCCTCGAAGACCACCCAGACATCGTCGTTACCCAGTCCGGTGGCCTCCATGATGGCCGCCGTGACCTTCTTGGCGATATCCGCCTTCTTGCCCGCCGGATCGGCTGATATCACTTCCTTGACGATGCGGATGTTGACGAATGGCATTTTGTCCTCCCGGGGATGTTCGTGCTCGCGAGCCGCTTCGACGAAACTATCGAACGGTCGCCAGTGCTTTGTCTCAATAGGTCTTGGCGCCGTTGACCATCAGCCGCACCATGTAGAGCGAGGTGGTGCCGGCGATGTAGAGGCAATTCAGCTTGTTGCCGCCGAACACGCAATTGGCGGTGACTTCCGGCACCTTGACCTTGCCGATCAGCGTGCCGTCCGGATCGTAGCAATGGATGCCGTCGGCGGCACTGGTCCAGATGCGTCCGTCCTCGTCGAGCCGGAAGCCGTCGAACAGGCCGGCGGTGCAGTCGGCGAAGACCTTTTCGCCCGACACCTTCTTGCCGCCCTTGCCGACATTGAACACCCGCATATGCGCCGGGTTCTGCGCACCGTGCGTGCGGCCAGTGTCGACGACATAGAGCTTGCTCTCGTCGAGCGAGAAGGCCAGCCCATTGGGCCTGACCATGTCGGTGATGACGGCTTCGACCTCGCCGGTGCCGGGATCGACCCGGTAGACATGGCAGGCGCCGATTTCGCTCTCGGCCTTGTCGCCTTCATAGTCGGTGTCGATGCCGTAGCTCGGATCGGTGAACCAGATCGAGCCGTCCGACTTCACCACCGCGTCGTTGGGCGAGTTCAGCCGTTTGCCCTTCCATTTGGCGGCGATGGTGGTGACCGAGCCGTCGAACTCGGTGCGGCTGACCCGGCGGCCGGAATGCTCGCAGGTGACCAGCCGGCCCTGCCGGTCAACAGTGTTGCCATTGGAATTGCCGGATGGCTGCCGGAAGACGCTGACATTGCCGTCGGTCTCGTCATAGCGCAGCATGCGGTTGTTGGGGATGTCGGACCAGACGACATAGCGGCCGGCGGCGAACCAGGCCGGTCCTTCCGCCCACTGGCATCCGGTGAACAGCTTCTCCACCTGGGCGTTGCCGTTGAACAGGCGCGCGAAGCGTGGATCGAGAATTTCATAATAGTCTGCGGCCGCCATAGTTTTCCTCCCGGCATCAGGTGAGATCGGATCAAGCCAGCCGGCGATCGATATGGCAAGATCGATCGGTGAAATCGTCGGCGGTCTCCTGCGGACGTGATCGAGGAATGCCGCGTTAATGGCTCTTAACCTGGGTTAAGCAGGCTTAACCCAGGTTAAGCGGGCTTAACCGGCTATGCGCCAGACGCAATGGTGCATTGCAACATCTTCTTTTTGCAATGCACCATTACTATGTCATGCTTCGTATCGATCAAGGGAGGAATAACGGCCGCGCAAATGCGGCGCCAAAAGGAACCTTGCTATGATCCTCGACAGTCTCATGACCCGCGCTCGCAACAGCATTGCCAAGCGCAAGCACTACAACCGCCTTGTCGCCGAAATCGACAGCTTTTCCAGCCGCGATCTGGCCGACATGCGCGCCGACCGCTCGGAAATGCTCTACCAGATCCACAAGCAGATCTACGGCTGAGTAGTATTCGGTCGACCTATCACGTTCGTCATCCTTGGGCGTAGCGACGCGAAGCGGAGCGAAGACCCAAGTATCCATGCCGTGATTTTCGAGCACCACAGCGGTGCAGAATTTGTTTTGCGATGACCCGTGATTTCGCGCTAAAAAGCGCGCGTTTCGGACCGCCGCATTTCCGGGCGAATGTCGCGGCATGGATCCTAGGGTCTTCGCCGCGTCGCTCCGCTCCTTGCTTTGCCCTAGGATGACGAAAGCGAGTGACCGTCAACCCGGCACCGCCAGCGCCTTTTCAATCTGTGGCAGCAAGAGATCCCTCGCCGTCT
This sequence comes from Mesorhizobium sp. M1406, assembly GCF_040317555.1. NCBI lineage: Bacteria > Pseudomonadati > Pseudomonadota > Alphaproteobacteria > Hyphomicrobiales > Phyllobacteriaceae > Mesorhizobium > Mesorhizobium sp. M1406. The sequence continues at coordinate 2,272 of NZ_JAMYKW010000041.1, forward strand.
CGGGTGTCAGTGGGCCGACATGCTTGTAGGCGATCTTGCCGTCCTTGCCGATGACGAAGGTTTCCGGCACGCCGTAGACACCCCAGTCGATCGCCGTACGGCCGGCTTCATCGACCCCTATCGCCTGGAACGGGTTGCCGAGATCACCGAGGAACCGGCGGGCGTTTTCCGGCTGGTCCTTATAGTTCAGCGCCGCCATGACAAAACGCTTGTCCTGCGACAGCGCCAAGAGCACCGGATGCTCTTCGCGGCACGGCGCGCACCACGACGCAAAGACATTGACCAGCGTGACCTTGCCGGCGAAGGCTTTCGAATCGAGCCCTGGCAAGTTCAAGCCCTCCAGCGCCGGCAGGTTGGTCAGCGGTGCCGGCAGGCCGATCAGGGCCGACGGCACTTCCGAAACATCGCGCCCCGACAACAGCTGCGACAGGAACAGTCCCGCCAAGCCGAGGAAAATCAGCAGCGGCAAAAGCACGAACAGGCGGCGACGCGGCGGCGGCGTTTCCGTTTCGGTGCTCATGGCTTGGCGGCCTTGTCGGAGCGACGTCGCACGCCGGCCGCTTCAAGCTCGGCGAGTTCGCGCTTGCGCGCCCGCTGGTCTATCAGGATCCAGCCGATCAGCCCGATCAGCACCACGGCGGTGACACCATAGGCTGCGGTCACGTAGAGTGCATGCGCGCTCATACGGCAGCCCCCGCCAAGGTGCGACCTTCCAAACCGATCATTACATCCAGTTCGAACATGCCTTCCCTTAGCCTCGCCTCGTCTGCTTCGCAATCGGTCGCCGCGCCGCAGCCTTCGCGCTCATGCCGCCACTTCAATCCGTTCCGTGGCGCAGTGCCAGCGCCGCCGAGACCGGGCCCAGCACGCCAAGAAACAGGGTCAGCGCGGCAAGAATGAGGAAGGGCTGCAGAAACGGATCGGGGTCGGCCGTCGCGCCATAGCTCGCCGAAACGCCGAAGATCAGCACCGGAATGGTCAGCGGCAGTACCAGCACCGAGATCAGCAGCCCGCCACGCGGCAGCGCCACCGCCACCGCGGCACCGGCTGCACCGATGAAGGTGATTGCCGGCGTGCCGACCAGAAGGGTCAGCGCCGTGGCGCCGATGCCGAGTGGTTCCATATTCATGAACAGCCCGAGCAAGGGCGCGGCGATGACCAGCGGCAAAACGCTGCCCGCCCAATGCGCCAGGCATTTCGTCAGCACCGTCAAGGCCAGCATGTGTCGGTCATTGCCGAGCACCAAGAGATCGAGCGAGCCGTCCTCGCGGTCGGCTTGGAACAGCCGGTCGAGCCCAAGCAGGCAAGACAGCAGCGCGCCGATCCACAGGATCGCCGGGCCGATGCGGGCAAGCAGCTTGAGATCCGGCCCTACCCCGAACGGGATGGTGGCGATGACGGCGAGGAAAAAGATGACGCCGGTCAACGCGCCGCCGCCGGCACGGATGTTGAGGCGGATGTCGCGGAGGAAGAGCGCTAGCATGATTTGAGCTGTTCGGCAGGACAGAGGGGGGTGGGACGGAATGCCAACATCACCGCACTATCCCATCACCAATTCCGCCGCGCTCGAAATCCCTAGCGGCAGATGCGTCGCCGCAACGATCATCCCTCCGCCTTCGAGATGCCGCGTCATCAACCCCGCGAACCGCCCCTCCGAAGCCTTGTCCAGCCCCGCCGTCGGCTCGTCGAGCAGCCACAGCGGCCGATGGCTGACCAACAACTTGGCGATCGCCGATCGCCGCCGCTGCCCTGTCGAGAGATAGCCGAACGGCAGGTGGCCGATGCCGCCCAGTCCGACCGTTTCAAGCGCCTCTTCGACGCCGAGCTGCCCATCGCCGTTGAAGTCGCGCCAGAAGTGCAAATTCTCCGCCACGCTGAGCGCCGGCTTCATTGCATTCTGATGGCCAAGGTAATGACAGGCCGACGCGACCGACGGAAACGCCTCGCCCCCGTCTTCAATCGTCATAACGCCTTCGATCTTCACGCTGCCTTCCGCCACCGGAAGCAGCCCGGCGATGACCCGCAGCAAGGTCGATTTGCCCGACCCATTCGGCCCTGTGACGACAAGCGCTTGACCATCCTCCAAGGCAAAGCCGATGCCCGAAAACACCGTGTCGCCGCCGCGTTCGCCGCCCAGATTTTCGGCGATCAGCCGCATCCCTCGCCTGCCCTGAAAACCATGTGTCGCGGCAGCTGCCGCATCGCACAAATTTGCTTTCCAACTGTCTAGAACTATTCCAGAAAATTCTCTATATGCGGTGCATCCGTGCCAGCGGTCGGCGCGGGAACAGAATTAGCGCCGAACCAGCGCACGCGCCGCCTTGAACGGCTCGGGTTGCTTGGGAACGGACAGCGGAAATGGCCGTACCCGCACCTTTGCGCGTGATTGCATGCCATCGGCGTCCGTTCCCTTTCAGGCTGAACAGACAAGGATCGCACGTGTCAAAATCCCTCGACAGTTTCAATTGCCGCCGCACGCTGACCGCAAGCGGCGCGGAATATGCCTATTTCGACCTCATCGAGGCCGAGAAGAACGGGCTTACCGGCATCTCCCAGCTGCCCTATTCGATGAAGGTGCTGCTGGAGAACCTGCTGCGCAACGAGGACGGCCGCTCCGTCACCAAGGAGAGCATCCAGGCGGTTGCCGGCTGGCTGACCGACAAGGGCACCGCCGGCGTCGAGATCGCCTATCGCCCGGCCCGCGTGCTGATGCAGGATTTCACCGGCGTTCCGGCCGTGGTCGACCTTGCCGCCATGCGCGACGCCATGGCCTCGCTCGGTGGCGATCCGCAGAAGATCAACCCGCTGGTGCCGGTCGACCTCGTCATCGACCATTCCGTCATCGTCGACGAATTCGGCACGCCGATGGCGTTCGCTCGCAATGTCGAGCTCGAATATGAGCGCAACGAGGAACGCTACAAGTTCCTGAAATGGGGGCAGCAGGCGTTCCGCAACTTCCGCGTCGTGCCGCCCGGCACCGGTATCTGCCACCAGGTCAATCTCGAATATCTCGGCCAGGTGGTGTGGACCAACACCGAGGATGGCGAAACCACAGCCTATCCCGACACCTGCGTCGGCACCGATTCGCACACCACCATGATCAACGGCCTTGGCGTGCTCGGCTGGGGCGTAGGCGGTATCGAGGCCGAGGCGGCCATGCTCGGCCAGCCGGTCTCCATGCTTTTGCCCGAGGTCATCGGCTTCCGCCTCACCGGCAAGCTGAAAGAAGGCGTCACCGCCACCGATCTCGTGCTCACCGTCACCCAGATGCTGCGCAAGAAGGGCGTCGTCGGCAAGTTCGTCGAGTTCTTCGGTCCGGGCCTCTCCAACATGACGCTGGCCGACCGCGCCACCATCGGCAACATGGCGCCCGAATATGGCGCCACCTGCGGCTTCTTCCCGGTCGACGCGGAAACCATCCGCTACCTCACAATGTCCGGCCGCAGCGAAGACCGCATCGCGTTGGTCGAGGCCTATGCCAAGGCGCAGGGCCTGTGGCGCGACACCGGCTCGGCGGACCCTGTCTTCACCGACCAGCTCGAACTGGAACTCGGCTCCGTCGTGCCGTCGATGGCCGGCCCCAAGCGGCCTGAAGGACGCGTTGCCCTGGAAGGCATTCCGGAAGGCTTCGCCAAGGCGATGGAGACCGAATACAGGAAGGCGGCCGAGATCCACAAGCGCTACGCCGTCGAAGGCACCGATCATGATCTCGGCCATGGCGATGTCGTCATCGCCGCCATCACCTCCTGCACCAACACCTCGAACCCGAGCGTGCTGATCGGCGCCGGCCTCCTGGCCCGCAACGCCAACCGCCTCGGGCTGAAGCAGAAGCCGTGGGTGAAGACCTCGCTGGCCCCCGGCAGCCAGGTGGTCGCCGAATATCTGGAGAAATCCGGCCTGCAGAAGGAACTCGACCAGATCGGCTTCAACCTGGTCGGCTTCGGCTGCACCACCTGTATCGGCAATTCCGGCCCGCTGCCCGCGCCGATCTCCAAGACCATCAACGACAAGGGCCTGATTGCCGCCGCGGTGCTCTCCGGCAACCGCAACTTCGAAGGCCGTGTCTCGCCCGACGTGCAGGCCAACTATCTGGCGTCGCCACCGCTGGTCGTCGCGCACGCGCTGGCTGGCACTGTGACAAAGGATCTCACGACGGAGCCACTCGGCGAGGACAAGGACGGCAAGCCGGTCTACCTCAAGGACATCTGGCCGAGCTCGGCCGAGATCCAGGAGTTCATCGAGAAGAACGTCACCCGCGAGCTGTTCGCTCGCAAATATGCCGACGTCTTCAAGGGCGATGAGTATTGGCAGAACGTCAAGGCGCCGGAAGGCCAGACCTATGCCTGGGACGACAACTCGACCTATGTACAGAACCCGCCCTATTTCGCCGGCATGACCGCCGGTTTCGGCACGATCGGCGACATCAAGGGCGCCCGCGTTCTTGGCCTGTTCGGCGACAAGATCACCACCGACCATATCTCGCCGGCGGGCTCGATCAAGGCGGCTTCACCGGCCGGCAAATACCTCACCGACCACGGCGTCGGCGTCGCCGACTTCAACCAGTACGGCACAAGGCGCGGCAACCATGAGGTGATGATGCGCGGCACCTTCGCCAACATCCGCATCCGCAACCACATGCTGGGCGAGAACGGCCGTGAGGGTGGCTACACCATCCACTACCCGTCGAAGGAAGAGGAATCGATCTACGACGCGGCGATGGAATACAAGAAGGAAGGCGTGCCGCTGGTCATCTTCGCCGGCGTCGAATACGGCAACGGTTCGTCGCGCGACTGGGCGGCCAAGGGAACCAATCTGCTTGGCGTCCGCGCGGTCATCGCCCAGTCCTTCGAGCGTATCCATCGCTCGAATCTGGTCGGCATGGGCGTTATTCCCTTCGTCTTCAAGGATGGCACGTCCTGGGCCTCGCTCAATCTCAGGGGTGACGAACTGGTCGAGATCGATGGCTTGAGCACCATCAAGCCGCGCCAGACGATGATCGCCAAGGTCACCTATGGCGACGGCACGGTGAAGAACGTACCGCTCATCTGCCGCATCGATACTCTGGACGAACTCGACTACTTCAAGAACGGCGGCATCCTGCAATACGTGCTGCGCGATCTGGCGGCTTAGGGAATAGGGACTAGGCAGTAGGGAATAGACACCCCTACTGCCTACTGCCTACTGCCTACTGCCTGTCTTCGGCGATCGCCTTTGCCCCATCGCATGCCGAGGAAACGGCGCGGGTTGAACAACGTGTAGGCGAGCGTGAAACCGGCGATCGGCGGCACGTCGGTCCAGACCGTGCCCTTGGCGGCAAAGGTATGGAAGATCGTCGAACCGATGCCGATTGCCACCACCCACCAGGCCAGCACTTCGGCGAAGGTTCCGGTGCCCAGCCTACGCACCTCGCGCACGCCCCACAGGCCGGCGGCTATGAAGGCGAGGTTCGTCAGGGCATTGACCGGCTCGGACCAGAATTCCGGCCCCGTCCGCTCGCAATAGGGATCGACCGGCGCCAAAAGGGTTTGCCACATCGTGATTGCCGCCCGAATCGGTTTCTATCCTGAAGCGCGGAGCTTCCTGTTGCTGTCGGCCGCAATGGCAAAATTTCACCGCAACGTGACTTCCCGTTGACTTCCGGTTCTGCCACATATTTCAGCAATCAAGACAAAGCCGGCACCACCGGCGGGAATCGGAATGACCATGGCCTCGCGAAAAACATTGTGGCTGGCAGCCCTTGCGCTGGCCCTCTCGGCGTTTGCCGGCGCCGGGCATGCCGGCGAAGCTGACAAGCCTCAGATCGACAAACCATTGGGCGTGGTCGAATTGTTCACCAGTCAGGGCTGCAGTTCCTGCCCCCCGGCCGATGCGTTGTTCGCCGAGTTCGTTGCCAAGGAAGACATCGTCGCGCTCGCCTATCATGTCGACTACTGGGACTATCTCGGCTGGCAAGACACGCTGAGCCGCAAGGAGAACACCGAGCGGCAATATGACTATATGCGCGCCTTCGGCAGCCGCTCCGTCTATACACCGCAGGCCGTCATCAACGGCCGCGTCCACGTCAACGGCGCCAGCCGCGTCGAGGTCGATGGCGCGCTCGCCCGCATGGCCAAGAGTGGCGAAGGCATGCGCGTCGCCATCAAGGTCAGCCGCACCAGCGACCGCGTCATGATCGACGCCGGCGATGCCGGCAGCGGCCCCAGCGATGCCCACGTCGTCATCGTCTATTTCGACCCGCCGCGGACGATCAAGATCGGCAAGGGCGAGAACACCGGCCGCATGATGACCTACTGGAATGCGGTCACCGGCATCCAGACCGCCGGCATGTGGCACGGCAAGGCACAGCGCTACGAACTGCCGATGAGCGAGATCGCCAAGAAGGGCGGCTGTGCCGTGCTGCTGCAGTCGGTCGGCAAGGACGGCATGCCCGGTCCCATTCTTGGCGCTGCGTTTATTCACAAGCCATAGAGGCCACTTTCCTTCTCCCTTGTGGGCCCACAAGGGGAGAAGGAAAGTGCCCAGATATGAAAAAACCGACGTCAGCTTGCTTCTGACGTCGGTCATTTAGGTTTTGGGATCGTCGCACCCGGTTCTTCCGAGGAAGAGCCGAGGTTGGTTCGATCCGACGCAGACCCGTGGGCGGGGGGCTTGGGGTTTACGAGCCGGTGCCGGACCGAACCGTCTCAGGCAACGCCGGTAAATTCGTCGGACATTGGGGCATGAGCGCGGATAAAAAAAGGCAGAAATGTGGCGAAGCATCACCAATTCCAACAAGGCGTTTCATAAAAGTGACTGGACGTTGCGAAAACAGCGCGGCACCGCCCTGCTTCGCCGGGTCTTGCAATTCAGCCGCGAACACGCCAACTTTGGGTGGCAAAGATTCATTTTGAAGGATCGAGGCATGACCGATGACAGCGGCGGGATGGGGGATGGGGACGCATCCGCAATATTGATCCCGCTGCACGAGGCGCGACGCGAGCGCCTCGATCAGCCGGTGCGGTTCGACCGGCGTGAGCTGGACCAGATCCTCAGGCTCTACGGACGCATGGTCGCCGCCAACGAATGGCGTGACTACGCCATCGATCATCTCACCGACCGCGCTGTGTTTTCCGTGTTCCGCCGCACCAGCGAAGTGCCGCTGTTCCAGATCGTCAAGGACCCCAAGCTGGCCCGCAAGCAGGGCGCCTTTGCCGTCATTGCCGCCGGTGGCCGCATCTTGAAGCGCGGCCAGGAACTCGGCCGCGTGCTTGGGATATTCGACAGCAAGCTGAAGCTGGTTGAGGCCTGAGCGGGGAATTGAAGAAGGGGAATTGAAGAACTGGAGAACTGGAGAACTGGAGAACTGATGAGTGGGAGAAAAGGCCCGCAGCACTATATATAGCCGCTGTTTCTTTTATTCTTCAGTTCATCAATTCTTCAATTCCTCAGTTCATTTCCCTCCAAGGCCCTCGCGGAACTTCTGCTCCGGCAGCGATTCGGGGTCAGGCGGCGCCGATGCTCCGCCATTCAGCGACAGCTGCATGAAGACCGTGTCCAGCCACCGCCCGTGCTTGTAGCCGGAGCCTTCAAGGCGTCCCGAATGGCGAAAGCCGAGTTTCTCGTGCAGCCGCACCGAGGCGCTGTCGGCATGGCCATCGCCGATCACCGCGATGATCTGGCGAAAGCCCGCTGCTTCCACCGCCTCGATCAGGCTTTGCATCAGCTTGAGCCCGACGCCCTGGCCCTTGGCCTCGGGCGCGATATAGACCGAATCCTCGACGATGAAGCGATAGGCCGGGCGTGGCCGGAAGGCACCGGCATAGGCATAGCCGAGCACGGCGCCGTCCTTCTGCGCCACCAGATAGGGAAAGCCGCCGGCCATCAAACTGTCGAATCGGACGCCCATCTCGGCGCGGCTGGGCGCCTCCAGCTCATAGCTCGCCGTGCCTTGCGCCACCGCGTCGGCATAGATTTCCGTGATCCGGTCGAGGTCGGCCGCTGTCGCGGGCCGAATCGTGATATTGCTCATTCTTTACGCAAACCCTTTGTCTGCTTCGATAACAGCAAAGGCCAGCACAAAAGAAAAGGGCGGCCGTTGGGCCGCCCTTCTGGAACTCGATGGTCCAGCGCTACTGATTAGCGGCGATCGCCCATGAACTGCAGCAGGAACATGAACAGGTTGATGAAGTCGAGATAGAGCCTCAGCGCGCCCATGATCGCCTTGCGACCGGCGACATCCGAAGCGTCGCCCACGAAATACATCTCCTTGATCTTCTGCGTGTCATAAGCGGTCAGGCCGGCGAAGATCAGCACGCCGATCGCCGAAACGGCGAAGGAAAGCGCCGACGACTGCAGGAAGATGTTGATCATCATTGCGATGATCAGACCGAACACGCCCATGATCAGGAACGAGCCCATCGCGGTCAGGTCGCGCTTGGTCGTGTAGCCATAGAGCGACAGCGCGCCGAAGCCCGCGGCGGTGGCGAAGAAGGTCTGCGAGATGCTGGCCGTGGTGTAGACCAGGAAGATCGACGACAGCGACAGGCCGACAAGGCCGGCATAGACCCAGAAGGTAGTCTGCGCCGCCGAAACGCTCATCGACTGAACACGGAACGACAGGAACATCACCGCGGCGAGCGGGGCGAAGATCACTACCCATTTCAGCGGCGAGCCGAAGATCGCATAGCCGAAGGAGGTCAGCATCTCGCCGCTCGGCAGCGTCGCGACAGCCGAAGCCGGATCGGTGGTGGTAGCCAGCATGATCGTGCCGACAGCGGCAAGACCGGTGATGAGGAGGCCAAGCCCCATCAGATTGTAGACCTTGACCATGTAGGCGCGCAGGCCCTGGTCGATGTCAGCACCGACGCCGACGCCGGGCACGGCGCGCGTCTGGTAGTTGCGAATGGGATCAGCCATTGTAGTCCTCTATTTGCTTCTGCCCCGTCCGGTGTCAGGTCCATCCGGACCCAGGCGCCGCTGGCAGGGCTCCAGCATGCCTGTGGCGAAATATGATGGTTATTCGCGTCAAGAACAAGACCATAACCAGATGTAACGATTCGTGAGACAACGAAGTGCCGATTTCTCGGCTTTCCGGACGGCATTCTTACCAAGATTTAATCCGGGATGGCCGCTCCGGACCCGAGATCACAGGTTGCGCAGCACCGGCGCGGCCTTGTGGCCGAGCACCCGCCAGGTACCTGCGAGGCCAATGCCGACCGTGATCACCAGCGAAAACAGAATGGTCGCCACCGCCACCTCGGGCATGAAATGCGACGGCAACGTCATGATGCGGGCAACGACGAACCAGGCAGCGGCACCGCCCGCGGCCAGGGCGAAGATCGCGGTGGCCAATCCGATCAGCATGTATTCGAGCGAGAAGGCCGATATCAGCGTCCTGCGTGTCGCGCCCAGCGTCTTCAGCACCACCGCGTCATGGATGCGCGCCCGGTTGCCCGCGGCAAGCGCGCCGGCCAGCACAAGCACCGAAGCGATCAGCGCCACGCCGGCCGCCGCGCGGATCGCCGTGCCGAGCTGCCCGACCAGCCGGTTGACGATTTCGAGGGCGTCCTTGACCCGCACCGTCGTCACAGCCGGAAAGGCGCGGGTGACGGCGTTGAGGATGCGGGCGTCGTCGGCCGTCGAGGCATTCTTTTCGGTCAGCGTCGCCATCCAGCCATGCGGGGCGCCGGCGAATGTGTTGGGCGAGAACACCATGACGAAATTGATGCCCATCGTCTCCCATTCGACCTGGCGGAAATTGGCGATCCTGGCCGTGACATTGCGCCCGAGCACATTCACGGTGATGGTGTCGCCGAGCTTCAGCCCGATCTCCTTGCCTTCCACGGCCGAGAACGAGACCAGCGGCTCGCCGCTATAGTTGTTCGGCCACCAGCTGCCCTCGGTCAGCGTCGCGTTTTCCGGCTGCCTGGCGTCGTAGGTCAAGCCGCGATCGCCCTTCAGCACCCAGGCGCCTTGCGCCGGCACTTTCACCTTGCCGACATCGACGCCGTTCAGCGCCATCACCCGGCCGCGCAGCATCGGCACCTTGGCCAGCGTTCCCTGCGGTGCCTCCTTGCCGATCAGCGCGGAGAAGGAATCGACATCGCTGCTCTGGATGTCGACGAAGAAGAAGTTCGGCGCCCGTTCCGGCAGGCTGCCGGAGATCTGCCGCCTGAGATTGCCGTCGATCAGCGCCAGCGTCACCAGCAGCGTCAGCCCAAGTCCCAGCGACAGCACAACCGACGGCGTCAGCGCGCCTGGCCGGTGGATGTTGCCGATGGCGAGCCGCAGCGCCACGAAGCGCACGCGCGGGCTCTTCCTGGCCGCCCATTGCACCAGCGCGCCGACAAGGCGCAGCACCAGGAAGGCGAAGATGGTGGCGCCGACGAAGATCGAGGCGATGCGCTGGTCGCCCGAGGATAGAATTGCCAGCACCGCCAGCAGCAGTGCGATTCCGATGGCCGCCGCGACATAGACCGCGCGCGGAAAGCCGCGCCCCTCCAGCCCCATCTCGCGAAACAGCGCGGTGGCCGGCACGTCGCGGGCGCGGCCGAGCGGCAGCAGCGCGAAGGCCAGCGTCACCAGCAGGCCGAACAGCGCCGCCATGCCGAGCGCGCCGGGATAGAAGCCGCCTTCCGCCGGTACCGGGATGACCTGATGAAGGGCAGCGCTCGCCACGAACGGCATCAGCGCGCCCAGCACCAGTCCGAGCACGATGCCGAGCGCGGCAATGATCAGGATCTGCACCAGATAGACGGTAAAGACGAAGCCGCCAGAAGCGCCCAGGCTCTTGAAGGTGGCGATGACGCCGCGCTTGCCGTCGAGATAGGCGCGAACAGCATTGGCAACGCCGACGCCGCCGACCACCAGCGCCGTCAGCCCGACCAGGGTCAGAAACTGCGAGAAGCGTTCGATGTTGGACGACAGCGCCGGGGCCGCATTGCTGCGCGTGCGGATCGACCAGCCGGCTTCGGGAAAATCCTTGGCCGCCTGATCCTGGATGGCCTTCAGCCTTGCCTCGTCGGCGTCTGCCGGCAAGCGGATCCTGTAGGCATTCTCGACCAGGCTGCCCGGCTGGATCAGTCCGGTGGCCCCCAGCCCTTCGGTCGAGATCATCAGCCTTGGCGCGAAGCCGAATCCCTCGGAGACGGCATCCGGTTCGGTGACCAGCCTGGCGCGCAGTTCGAAGGTGGCGGTGCCGAGCTTCAGCCTGTCGCCGATCCTGAGATGCAGCCGCTCGAACAGCAAATCGGGAGCCGCGGCGCCGAAAACGCCGAACTCTTCGCCGAACAGCTCCTGCTTCGACAGTACCGGCTCGGTGTCCAGCGCGCCGTAGAGCGGATAGGCATCGTCGACCGCCTTGGCCTCGACCAGCGCCTGGTCGGATCCGTCGGCGAGACGCGCCATCGAGCGCATGCTGGCGGTGCGCGAAACGGCGCCCAGCTCGTCGAGGAAACCGCGTTCGGCCTGGCTGGCATCGCGCTGGTTGACCTGGAAGCGGAGATCGCCGCCCAGCAGCGTCTGGCCCTGATTGGCGACACCGGCGTTGATGGAACGCGCCACCGAGTTGACGCCGCCGATCGCCGCGACGCCGAGCGCGATGCAGGCGAGGAAGATCAGGAAGCCGGACAGGCCGCCGCGCATCTCGCGCAGCGAGAAGCGAACCGCGAGCCTCAGCATCCGCGACAACGGCATCAGGCCGTCACCTTGACGGACGCCGGCGCCTCGATCCGGCCCGACCGCATCGAAACCTGGCGCGAACAGCGCGCCGCAAGGGCCGGGTCATGGGTGACCAGCACCAGCGTCATGCCGCGTTCGGCAGCCTTGGCGAACAGAAGATCGGCGACTTGCCGCCCCGTCGCCTGGTCTAGATTGCCGGTCGGCTCGTCGGCGATCAGAATGCGCGGCGACGGCGCCAGTGCGCGGGCGATCGCCACGCGCTGCTGCTCGCCCCCCGACAATTCGCCGGGATAATGAGTGACGCGGTCATTGAGGCCAACCGCCGCCAGCTCGCGCGCCGCAACCGAAAACGGATCGGCATGGCCAGCCAGCTCCAGCGGCACCGCGACATTTTCGAGCGCCGTCATGTTGGGAATGAGATGGAACGATTGAAACACGATGCCAATGTTTCGGCCACGAAACGAAGCAATCTGGTCCTCGCTTTTGCCGTTGAGCAACTCGCCGGCGATTCGGACCGTACCCGAATCGACCCTTTCCAGGCCTGCCAGAACCATCAGCAATGTCGACTTGCCGGAGCCCGAGGGCCCGATGATGCCGGTCGCTTCGCCGGCCGCCACATCGAGGCTGACGTCCTTCAGCACATGGACCAATGAAGCCCCCTCGCCAAGGGTCAGCGATACATCTTTCAGCGCAATGACGGCTTCTGTCAAAATGAAAGCGTCCTATATGGAGGATGAAGGCTCTGCTTGCCGGAAGCCGTCGCCGGAAGAATTCCTTGCTCATATGGGGCCTGCCGCATGTCTTTCAAACGCAGTATTGCCGCAGGCTTGATCGTTTTCCTCGCCATTTGCGGCGCCATTTCGTCGGCGCGTGCCGAGCCGTTCAAGATCGTCGGTTTCGGTGACAGTCTGACGGCGGGTTTCGGCCTCGGGCCGGACCAGGGCTTTACCGACAGGCTGCAGGCAGCGCTTGCCGCCAAGGGCCATGATGTGACCGTCGCCAATGCCGGCGTCTCCGGCGACACGACGAGCGGCGGCCTGGCGCGGCTCGACTGGTCGGTGCCGGACGGCACGCAACTGGTCATCCTCGAACTCGGCGCCAACGACATGCTGCGCGGCGTTTCGCCCGACATCACCAAAAAGAACCTGGACGAGATGCTGGGCAGGCTGAAACAGCGCAAGATCGCCGTGCTTCTGGCCGGCATGCGCGCCGCCCCCAATCTCGGCGCCGACTACCAGAACGCTTTCGACGCCATATTTCCGGACCTGGCCGACAAATACGACGTTGCGCTCTATCCGTTCTTTCTCGACGGCGTCGCCGGCCGGCCCGGCATGCAGCTCGAGGACGGCCTGCATCCGAGCCCGCAAGGCGTCGATCAGATTGTCGAACGCATCCTGCCCACCGTCGAGAAGGCCATCGCGGCGGTGCCGGGCGGTTCGTAAGCCGGAACTGGAGCTGTTTCCGTTGGGGAAACTTTTTAGCAAGGACTGTGACCAACAAACCTCTTGCCCCGTTTGACTATCGATGATTCGCTAGGGGTACAGTTCGATTCGAGGAAGGGAGGCTTTTCATGCCGCGTCTTTTCACCGCCCTCGAAATACCGCGTGACGCCGCCCTTTCGCTGTCCCTGCTGCGGGGCGGCCTGCCCGGCGCCCGCTGGATCGACGTCGAGAACTACCATCTGACGCTGCGTTTCATCGGCGATGTCCCAGGCCATGTCGCCGACGAGATCGCCAACGCGCTCGACCGTGTCCACCGACCTTCCTTTTCGCTGGCCCTGTCCGGTGTCGGTGCTTTCGGCCAGAAGAAACCGCACGCAGTGTGGGCGGGCGCTTCCGCCTCGCCCGATCTTGCCGCCCTTCAGGGCGAGATCGACCGCATCTGCCAGCGGCTCGGCATCCCCGCCGACCCGCGCAAGTTCATGCCGCATGTCACACTTGCAAGGCTGCGCAATTCGACCCCGCTGGACGTCGCCCAATATCTGTCGGCGCGCGGCAATTTCTCGACGCTGCCGTTCCGCATCGGCCGTTTCGTGCTGATGTCGTCGCGCGATTCGGTCGGCGGCGGCCCCTACATCGTCGAGGAAGCCTGGCCGCTGTCGGGCACGGACGCCCGCGCTTCCAGCCTTGTCGCCAGCGCCTCCGACGCCTCGCGGATCATGCGGTAGACCGAAGCGAAGGCTCCTGCGCCATCATAGTAGGGATCCGGCACGTCACCTGCCTTGCCGTGGGCAAATTCCAGAAACAGCCGCACCTGGTCGCGCATGGCCGCCGGCGCCAGCGCTCTCAGGTCGGCGACATTCGACCGGTCCATGCCGAGGATCAGGTCGAAGCGGGAGAAATCCTCCGGCGTGACTTTGCGCGCTCTCTGTCGGGAAATGTCGATGCCGTGACGCTCCGCAACCGCGATCGAGCGTGGATCGGGCGCCGCGCCGACTTCCCAGCCGCTGGTGGCGGCTGAATCGAGGAGCATATTCCTGCCCAACCCACGCTCCGCCAGCACGGCACGAAAGACGCCCTCCGCCAGTGGCGACCGGCAGATGTTGCCGAGGCAGACGAAAAGAATGGAATTTATGGGCTTCGCGCTCATCGATCCGACGCTATGGTGAGGGACTCCAGAGACGGTTTCGAAACTCGCTAGGGTTCCAAACAGTCTCTCAGCCGAAATAGCACGGGAAGCTGACATGACGAGAGAAAAACTGGGCAAGGACGCAATCGCCGCGGCGTTGGTCGGGCTCGAAGGCTGGGCACCGGCGGCGGATGGCGCCTCCATCAAGCGCACATTCACCTTCGCGAATTTCTCCGAGGCTTTCGCCTTCATGACCCGCGTCGCGCTCGCCGCCGAGAAGATGGACCATCATCCAGACTGGTCGAATGTCTACAAGACCGTCGACGTGACGCTGAACACCCACGATGCCGGCGGTGTGACCGCACTCGATATCGATCTGGCCAAGAAGATGAACCGCTTTGCCGGCGGCTGACGCCCGCTGTCGCCCAGGGCGTTGCGACGTCCACGATACGGCGGCAAACCCAAATCGGCGCCGGTATCTTGCAGTAGGGGTCGCCTTTCACCACATTTTGCCTCGCGGCATGCGCCGGGTTGCGCATGAGCCCTAGGAGACACTGATGGCGCGACAATCCGGTTTTGATTTCTTCGGCTTTGGCGGCAAGCTCGGTGACGAGAACGAAGTGCGCGAGAAATTCTGGCGGACAGTCAAGAAGGCCGCGCGGCAGATCCCCTTCATGGAAGAGGTCGTGGCGTCCTATTACTGCGCCATGGACAAGAACACGCCGCTGCGCGCCAAGGGCATTCTGCTGGCCGCGCTCGGCTATTTCGTGCTGCCGGTGGATGTCATCCCCGACTTCGTCCTCGGGCTTGGCTTCACCGACGACATCGCCGTGCTCACCGCCGCGATCACCGCCGTCAGTGCCCACATCACCCCGGCGCACCGGCAGGCCGCCAAGGACGCCATCGCCGACAAGGGCTGAGCCGGCGCGGGGCAAAGAGTGGCACGAGACTCGGGCGGTTGCGGCCGATCAAATCCACCGCCGCACCCGCGCCTTGTAGGCACCATACGCATCGCCGAATTTCCGCTCCAGATAGTGCTCTTCCCGCGCAATGACGCCGGTATTGATCACCCACAGCAGCGGGACGATCAGCGCGATGGCCCAAAAACTTCCCGCCGCGACGCCTAGGCCCAAGTAGACGAGGGTCGTTCCCAGATAAAACGGATTCCTGGTTCGCCGGTAGATGCCGTCGACGACCAGCGCCGTCGTCGGCAGGGTCGGTGGAATATTGGTGCCAGCGGCGTGAAAGCGCCCCGCCGCCATGAAGATGATACCGAAGCCGCACGCCGCGAGCACGGCTCCGCCCAGATAGCGGACGGGCGACTGCACAGCCAGAGTCGGGAGTGGAACGACGGCCTCGAGGACCGCTGCCGCCGCCAGGAAGCCGAGAAAGATCAAAGGCGGCAGCGCGATGACCCCAGCCACGTCGGGCGCGCCCGATCCGCCTGCAGCCTCCCCGCCATCCGATCGCGGCACCGCCGCAGCGCCGCCGGCCATCGCCCGCATGGCAACACGAATGCCGAACACGATCAACAAGACGACAGTGCCGCCCGCCAGGATCAGGACCGTCTCGGAAATGGCCATAACCGAAATCTCCCATACGCCACCAATGAGGTGCCCGGGCCGAGCGCCTTGGATGCGAACGCAGGCATCCTACCGCTTGGAGGGAAATTCGTCACGTGTTTCGGAAGCCAGGATGGCTGCGGGAGCTGGTTTGAAAAGTCAAACTCTTGCCGCTTTCGTGGCCTCCAAGTCACCAAAGGGACGTCGCGCCACCCGCTCGCAAGGCGGCGGCGCGCGAAATGGCGGCGGTTTCCTCGGGGTGGGGTTCCTTTCTCAAAGGAAATTCACCGTTTGGTAACCCAGATTAAATCAAAATGAAGCGACGGGCAGGACGCCGAGCCGGCCTGCCGCCGCACCTTTGGAATACGGGAAAAACGATGCGCGGATTGATTGCTATAGTTTCGAGCCTGGTCCTGGTCGCCACGGCAGCGCCGGCATTGGCGCAGTCGGCGACCAAGATCGGCCAGCACAATGCCTGGGGCACCTACAGCTACCAGGCATCGGGCGGCAAGGTCTGCTATGTCCTGACCGTGCCGACCGACAAGCAGCCGCCGACGCTCGACCATGGCGACATGTTCTTCTTCGTCAGCCAGCGGCCCGGCCAGCAAGTGTCCTACGAGCCGCAATTCATCGCCGGCTACAATTTCCAGGAAGGCTCCAAGGCCACCGTCACCATCGACAAGAAGTCGTTCTCGATGTTCACGCGCGGCAAGTCGGCCTGGGTCGAGAACGCCGCCGAGGAACCGGTGCTGATCGCCGCCATGAAGACTGGCACCGACATGAAGGTGACGGCGAAGTCCGGCCGCGGCAACCCGACCTCCTATGTCTTCTCGCTGAAGGGCATTTCGGCGGCGCTGACATCGATCGCCAAGTGCAAATAGGCTGGCGCCCACCCCGATAGTCTATGGCGCAATAGCGAAGTTCGCCACCCGGAGGCCGGGCATTGCGTTTGATTCCAGCGTGGCCCTTCGCCGCCGGACCGCACCGGTCAAATGATGGTAACGGGATCAAAAGGCCCGGCGGGGAGTTGGACCCGTATCGGAATGACCCGCCGGCGTGTGCCGGCGGATCTCGATCTTGACGGGTTCAGTCTTACATGGCCATTTTTTCACATTCGGCCTGAGCTTTCTTGGTCGACGTATCGATCATGAAGGCTTTGCCCTTGGCGTCAGTCATCATCATCATGCAGTGCTTGATTGGCTTTGCCATCTTCATCATCTCGGCGCTCGTCTTTGCATCCGGCATCATGGTGCCCATATGCCCGTCCGGCATGATCGCCATCACTTCTCCACCCTTCATCATGGTCATTGTGCCCATCGCGTCTTCGGCAAATGCCTGCGAGGCGGAAACACCGACGAGGCCGGCAATGAGGGCTAGCTTGATAGAGTTCATTCTGCGTACTCCCATTTTGTAGAGGCATAGTTGCCCCCTTCGGATTTCGACGGCGCGATGGGAATCGTTACGCAAACACGATGATGTGATCGCTCCCCGTGCAGTGGGAGGGACAGGACAAGGTTGCCAGATCGCCATGGCGGACCGTCGGCCGGCATCCATGGTTTGCATTCCCACCGCATGACTCTGCCTCCAACCTGTGCTATGCGCCGCGCTTCATGTCGGGCACGATGCGTGAAATCGGCCGCAAACCGCTTATATCAGTGCAACCATGACCCTTTCATTCGACCTCACCACCGAAGGCGCCCGTGACGCGTTGCGTGCCCGTACAGCGCCGCCCGAAAAGCTGTCGCTGATCGGCCTGACGCGCGCTGAGCTCGGCGAGGCTCTCGTCGCTTCGGGCACCGTGCCGGAGCGCCAAGCCAAGATGAGGGCCCAGCAGCTCTGGCACTGGATGTATGTGCGCGGTGTCTCCGACTTTGCCGGCATGTTCAACATCTCCAAGGATTTGCGCGCCGAACTGGACAAGCACTTCACCATCGCCAGGCCCGAGATCGTCGAGGAACAGATTTCTTCGGACGGCACGCGCAAATGGCTGTTCCGCTTTCCGCCGCGCGGTGCCGGCCGGCCGGTCGAGATCGAGACCGTCTATATTCCCGAGGAAGGCCGCGGCACGCTCTGCATCTCCTCGCAGGTCGGCTGCACGCTGACCTGCTCGTTCTGCCACACCGGCACGCAGAAGCTGGTGCGCAATCTGACCGCCGAGGAAATCCTCTCCCAGTTGCTCACCGCCCGCGACCGGCTCGGCGATTTTCCCGACCGCGACACGCCCGACGGCGCCATCGTGCCCGCCGAGGGCCGTAAAGTCTCCAACGTCGTGATGATGGGCATGGGCGAGCCGCTCTACAATTTCGAAGCGGTGAAGAAGGCCCTGCTGATCGCCTCCGACGGCGATGGCCTGTCGCTGTCCAAGCGGCGCATCACGCTCTCGACCTCCGGCGTCGTGCCGGAAATTTTCCGCACCGGCGAGGAGATCGGCGTCATGCTGGCGATCTCGCTGCACGCCACCAATGACGATCTGCGCGACCTCCTGGTGCCGATCAACAAGAAGTATCCGCTGAGGGACCTGATCGCCGCCTGCCGCGCCTACCCCGGCCTGTCGAACGCCAAGCGCATCACCTTCGAATATGTGATGCTGAAGGACGTCAACGATTCCATCGAGGACGCCAAGGGCCTGATCAAGCTGCTCAAGGGCATTCCGGCCAAGATCAACCTGATCCCGTTCAACCCGTGGCCGGGCACCAACTACCAGTGCTCGGACTGGGAGACGATCGAGAAATTCGCCGACTACATCAACAATGCCGGCTATGCCTCGCCGATCCGCACGCCGCGCGGCCGCGACATCCTCGCCGCCTGCGGCCAGCTCAAGTCCGACTCCGAGCGCATGCGCAAGGTCGACCGGCTGGCGCTGGAGGCGATGATGATAGCGGGGCACGGCGAGGCGTGAGCCGCCGCCTCGCCTGGCTTAAGCGCCTCGCCATGATGGCAGTCGGCTATTTCGCCGCTGTGCTGACCTCGATCCTGGTCCCCGTACTGCTGATCGCTCTTCTGGAAGGTATAGAAGACGGCAACTGGTCCATCATCTTCGCCTTCGACTGGCTGGGCTCCTTCCCCCTCGCCGTGCTGACCGTGATGATCGGCGCATTGTTGATCGTCGGCCCCGCGCTCTTTGTCGCCGAACGATTTTCGCTTCGGGGATGGTTCTATTTTGCCGCCACGGGTGCGATCACGTCCATCGCCTTTGGCGTATCCATGCCGCGCTCGGCCGGCAGCTTTGTTTTCAATCCGGGCTTTCTCGGTTTCCTGGCCACGGCCGGCATTGCCGCCGGTTCGGTCTACTGGCTTCTGGCTGGACGCAAGTCCGGCATGCGCTGGGATTTGGGCCGAGATTTGGGCCAAGATTTGGGCCAAGATTTGGGATGACCCGTCTTGTCGGCTATCTCGTCCGCTTCGCCGTTATCCTGTTCGGCTACGCCGTCGCCTCGCTGGCGGCGAGCGCGTTCCTCAACGTCCTGTTCCTGGCATCGCTGGGCTACACGCCGGAGCACGCACAGCCGACGGCGACGGCTTCGCTGTATTTCTCAATTCCCTTCGTCGCCCTGTTCGTCGCCTATTTCGCGCTGATGCCGGCTTGCGTCGTCATCCTGGTCGCCGAAATCCTAGGCCGGCGCGACTGGCTGTTCTATGCGCTGGCGGGCGCCGTGGTTGCGGCCGTCTTCCTCGGCCTCGTCGACCATTCCGGCGATGCCTTCGCGCTTGCCGATACCAGCGCCATCATGGCGGTGATTGGCGGCGGCATGGTCGGCGGCATCTTCTACTGGCTCAGCGCCGGGCGCTGGGCCGGCAGCTGGTGGAGGGACGAGAACGCCCCTACTTCGCCTGGGCCGTCAGGATCTTGAGGGCAAAGGCCGAAAAAACGCCGGCGAAGAGATAATCGACCACCCGCGTGACGCGCGGGCTGGCTTTCATCGCCGCCGAGAACTTTTCCGCCGCCAGCACCATCGGCACGGTCACCGGGATCGCCAGCACGATGAACATCGTGCCCAGGAAAAACAGTTTTCCCGGTGCGTTCGGGTCATGCGCGGAAACGAACTGCGGCAGGAAGGTCATGAAGAACAGGATGATCTTCGGGTTGAGCAGATTGACGCCAAGCCCCGCCGCCCAGCTGCGCAACAGCGAAATCTCGGGACCCGTCTTCTTCTCCGGCGAAAACGCCGAGCCCCTGGTGACCGCCTGCCAGGCCAGGAAGACGAGATAACCGGCGCCGAAGATCTTCAGAACGAAGAAGGCCATCGGCGAGGCGACGATCAGCGCCGAGACGCCGACCACCACCAGCGTGGTGTGGATCAGCGTACCGCACAGTGCCCCGGCCATCGAGGCAAAGCCGGTGGCGCGGCCCTGGCTCAGCGTGCGCGAGACGAACAAGGTCATGTCCGGCCCCGGCGTGATCGCCAGGATGACGGTGGCGATGGCGAACTGGATCAGCGTGGCGGTGTCTGGAATGAAGGACATGGGCGGCCCCTTGGCTCGGACACGCAGGCTTTAGAGGATACGGCCCGTGGTTGCCAGCGGCTGGGTGGTTGAAACGCTGATCCAACTTGCCTGAATCGCCTGTCCGGCCGCCGCCCGGCCATGATCCGCGGCGTTCATCTCTTGCGCAGCCCGGAAACGGCGTGATACCTCGCCCGCCAAGAACTCAGTTGCGGAACCGCCAAATGTCCAAGACCAAAGACGTCAAGAAGGTCGTGCTCGCCTATTCCGGCGGCCTCGACACCTCCATCATCCTGAAATGGCTGCAGACCGAACTCGGCGCCGAGGTCGTGACCTTCACCGCCGATCTCGGCCAGGGCGGCGAACTCGAGCCGGCACGCCGCAAGGCCGAGATGATGGGCATCAAGGATATCCGCGTTGTCGACGTGCGCGAGGAATTCGTCGCCGACTTCGTCTTCCCGATGTTCCGCGCCAATGCCGTCTATGAAGGCACCTATCTGCTCGGCACCTCGATCGCGCGGCCGCTGATCTCCAAGCATCTGGTCGAGATCGCCAGGGAGACCGGCGCCGACGCGATCGCGCACGGCGCCACCGGCAAGGGCAACGACCAGGTTCGCTTCGAACTCTCGGCGTACGCCCTGAACCCCGACATCAAGGTCATCGCGCCGTGGCGCGACTGGTCGTTCAAGTCGCGCACCGACCTGATCAATTTCGCCGAACAGCACCAGATCCCGGTGCCGAAGGACAAGAAGGGCGACGCGCCATTCTCGGTCGACGCCAACCTGCTGCACTCCTCTTCCGAGGGCAAGGTGCTGGAAGACCCGTGGACCGAGCCGCCGGAATTCGTCCACCAGCGCACCGTTTCGCCGATGGACGCGCCGGACAAGGTCACCGAGATCGAGATCGAATTCCTCAAGGGCGACCCGATCGCGCTCGACGGCAAGAAACTGTCGCCGGCGACCATGCTGGCGGCACTCAACGATCTCGGCCGCGACAACGGCATCGGCCGGCTCGACCTGGTCGAGAACCGTTTCGTCGGCATGAAATCGCGCGGCGTCTACGAGACGCCCGGCGGTACCATCCTGATCGCGGCGCATCGCGCCATCGAATCGATAACGCTCGACCGGGGTGCCGCCCACCTCAAGGACGAGTTCATGCCGCGCTACGCCGAGCTGATCTACAACGGCTTCTGGTTCGCACCCGAGCGGCTGATGCTGCAGGCGATGATCGACAAGAGCCAGGAAGACGTCGAAGGCACGGTGCGCCTCAAGCTCTACAAGGGCAACGTCATGGTCACCGGCCGCAAGTCCAGGAAGACGCTCTATTCCGACGCGCTGGTCACCTTCGAGGACGACCGCGGCGCCTACGACCAGAAGGACGCCGCCGGCTTCATCCGCCTCAACGCGCTACGGCTGAGGACGCTTGCCGCGCGCAGCCGCAAGAGCTGATCTTCAACCTGTTCGCCTCAAAACAAACCGCCGTCCTCGCCGGGACCTATTGTCGGCGCCGGCGACGCCCCGCCAATTCAAACTGAAGCGATTGCCTCAGTTGGCCCGGCGCATAGCCGGGCCTCCTGTCGAAGATTCCAGCTCTCAGTCGCCGTCGATCGCCGTGGCGATGCGGGCGATGGCCTGCTGATAGACGCTCGCGGAATTCCAGCCGGCGATCGCGCCCAAATTCGCACTCGCGCTCGCGCCGGCACGCCAGCCATGACCTTTGAGGAAGTTGGCGGTGGAAGCCAATGCCGTGGCCTTGTCGCGCAGGTTTCCGCCGCCGACGCCATACTTCAAGACATTTCCGGGCAGGAACTGCGTGTGGCCAATCTCGCCATGGGCAGCGCCGACCGACGAGGCTGTCAACGCCCCGCGATCAACCAGCTTCAGGGCTGCAATGGCATGCGGATAAAAGAATTCAGGGCGGCGGCAATCATAGGCAAGCGTCAGAATGGCGGAGACCGTATTCTGGTTGCCCATGGAGGCACCGAAGCCGGTTTCCATGCCCCAGATGGCGAGCAACACACCCGGCGACACGCCGTAGTTCGCCTCGATCTTGGAAAACAGTGCCGCATTCGCCTTCTTCAGCGCGCGGCCCTTGGAAATGATCGCGGACCCGCCACGGCGCTTCATGAAATCGTCCACCGAGCCGCTGAAGGCCTTGTGGATGCCGCGGTCGACCGAGATCGTCCTTGTTGCGTAGGTCGCGCCAGCCAGGGCGGCCAGACCCCTGGCGCCCACACCTTCGGACTTGGCCTGCGCGGCGAACTCCGGCTTCCAAGCCTCGAAGCCGGCGCCGGTCTTGCCGCAGCTGGCCCCCGCCTGCGCGCCCGTTGCCAGCGCAAGCACCGCCACCACTATGGTCGCTGCAAACATCTTTCCCTTGGCAAGAAATGCCATGTTGTTCTCCTGGTTGCCTGAATCACGTCCCAATTGCGAACTTGCCAGCGAAACACGCACTTGTCACTGTCGCCGCTGCATTGCTGGCGAATGCCGTGGAATTTGCCTACGATCAAGTGATTATTGTGGCAAGGGGCCCAATGGAAGACGTCGATGTCGTGATCATCGGCGCCGGTCCGGTGGGTATTACCACAGCCAGGCCCTGCTGGCGGCGGGCATCTTGCGGCGAAATAGCCTCGATATATGGGAACGCCGGTGGGCGGTTCGCGTTGGGCACCTGCCGCCCTGATATGCTGGCTCTGAAGGTTAGGGACCGACATGAAACTCTTCGACTGTCCGCATTGCGGCCACCGCCTCTATTTCGAGAACGCCCAGTGCCTGAACTGCGGGAGTCTCGTGCTCTACGATCCAGAGCACGCCCGTTTTGCGCTGTCGGACCTCGACGGCGTCTTCCAGTGCACCAATGCCGACGAATGCGCCTGCAACTGGATGGCCGAGCCCGGACGGGGGTTTTGCCGCGCCTGCGTGCTGAACCAGCTGATCCCGGATCTTTCCGTCGACGGCAACCGCCGCCGCTGGATTCGCGTCGAGGCGGCGAAGAAGCGCGCCATCTATTCGCTGCTGGCCTTCGGGCTGCCGGTTGCGCCCAAGCTGAACCCTGCCGACGAGGTCGGGCTGGCCTTCGACTTCCTCGCCGATCCGATCCGCGGCGGGCCTGGCGGCGAGCGCATCCTGACCGGCCATGACAATGGCCTGATCACGCTCAACGTCGCCGAGGCGGATTCAGCCGAGCGCGAGAAGCGGCGCGTCGAGATGGGCGAGAACTATCGCACCTTGCTTGGCCATTTCCGCCACGAGTTCGGCCATTATTATTGGGACCGCCTGATCCGCGACGATCCGCGGAGACTGGAAGCTTTCCGTGCGCTCTTTGGCGATGAGCGCCCCGACTACGAACAGGCGTTGAAGTCCTATTATGCCAATGGCGCCGCGCCCGACTGGCAGCAAGGCCACATCTCGGCCTATGCCACCTCGCATCCATGGGAGGATTGGGCCGAGACCTGGGCCCACCATCTGCACATCACCGACACTCTGGCGATGGTGCATGCGCTGAACTTCCCGCTCGGCCGGCTGGAGACGGTGGAGGCCAACGACTTGCCGCGGGGCGACACAGGCGGCGGGCTGCAAGCGGCACCTTCGGAGCCGGCGACCGTGCCCGAGCCTTTCGACAAGATCCTTGCCCGCTGGCTGGTGCTGTCTGAAGCCTCCAATTCGATCAACCGCTGCATGGGCCTGCCCGACCTCTACCCCTTCGTCATTTCGGACGTCACAGCGCGGAAATTGGCCTTCGTTCACGAACTTCTGACCGGTTTGCCGAAAGAAAAGGGAACAAATCGTGAGTTGGCGCAGGCGTTTTAGGGGGAACCGCATAAGCCACTGACCCGTTTTCGCTGGCGAGGGACCATGAAAACGGAGAGAACCCATGAAATCCCTTTTGTTCCCCGCAGTCGCGGGACTGCTGACCGCGATGTCGGGCGCCGCGCTTGCCGACACCGCCGTCTCCGCCGTCACCGACCTCAACGTGCGCGCCGGGCCCGGCCCGCAATATCCTGTCATCGGCGTGCTTGCCGCCGGCCAGTCGGCGACACTCAATGGCTGCATCGAAAACAGCAAATGGTGCACCATCGCCGAGGCCGGCGGCCAGGGCTGGGTCTATTCCGACTATGTGACGGCTGATTTCGGCGGCAGCCGGGTGGTGCTGACGCAACGGCGTTCCAGCGTTGCTGTCGTCTCGCCGCCGGACGACATCGGCGACTATTCGACCGACTATACCGGCGCGATCATCGCCAGCGATCCGGTCGTCGATGAATTTCCCCCGCCTCCCGCCGAAGTCCGGACCTATGTCGACACGCATCGCCTCGATCCAGTCTATCTCGACGGCGAGGTGGTGACCGGCGCGATCTTGCCGGACACCGTCGAGCTGCGCGAAATCCCGAACTACGACTACCGCTATGTCTATGTGAACGGCCAGCGGGCGCTGATTGATCCACAGACGCGGCGCATCATGTACGTGGTACGCTGACATCGGAATTGTGTAAGGCGGCCGCAACCTCAGCGGTCGCCTGACTGCCAGGCAGAGCAGTGCTGCCACGCGGGCCATCGATGGACGTGTGCGATCTCCGAGACGCGAATGCTCCCTTGCGAAATGGATTCCGATTTTCTCGGCCCTCGGCTAGAGCAATTCCAGGAAAAGTGTGACGCGGTTTTCCGTCCGGAATTGCGTCAAAACAAAGAGTTAGATCGGTTCGCCGTTTTCGTGAAACGATGAAATGCTATAGATCAACAGGCAATCAATTCGGCAGGGAACCAGCGTGACGATAGACTCGGCCGCCTTCGAACGCTATCGGCGCTCGCCCAACGCCCGGACGACCTTGCCGCGCCTGTTCCTGGGAACCGCGATCGTCATCCTGTTCTGGGCCGCAACGACGGTGGCCGTGCTGATCGGCGGCATCTATGCATTCTTTGCCTGGCAGGACGGTGCGGCGACACCATCCGGCGTGCATGGGTTCCTTGCCTCGCCGCTCGGCATCCTCACCGCGCTTGCGTCTTTTGCCGGCATCTGGATCGGCCTGTGGATCGCCATGCGCTGGGTCCACGGCGAGAAGCTGTCGGCGCTGCTCGGCGTCAGCCGCCGCGTGTCGCGATCGGGCTTCCTCAAGGGGCTGATCGCGGTGCTGATCACCTCGCTTGTCTCCGAGATCCTGCTCTATCTCTTGCAGCCCGAGATCGCGCGCGGTCCAATCAGCCTGTCGTCCTGGCTGCTGTTTGCAATCCCGATCGGCGCGCTCACCTGGCTGCAGACATCGTCGGAAGAGGTGCTGTTCCGCGGCTATCTGCTGCGCGGTCTCGCCAACCGGTTCAGGAGCCCGTTCATCTGGGCGCTGCTGCCGGCGCTGCTGTTCACCGCGCTGCATTGGAGCCCCGGCGCATCCGCCGCGATCAACGCCTGCGTGCTCGCCTCGATCGCCGCTTTCGCGCTGCTGCTGACGGTTGTCGTCTTTGCCACCGGCAATCTCGGCGCCGCCCTCGGTGCTCATCTCGGCAACAATCTGACCGGCTTCCTGCTGATCTCGCATCAGGAGAGCTACAATTCCTTCGCCCTGTTCAATGCCAGGCCGCTCGAAGGGCCAGGCTGGACGACAGCTGATGCGGTGCTCATCGCCTTCATCGGCATCGCCTGCAGCCTGCTGACGATCGTGCTGCTTTTACATCCGCGCTCGCCGCTCGGGGTTGCCGCCGAGGTTCCGGATGAGGCAAACTCGGCCTGATTGCAGCCCAGGGGACAACGCGAAACCGCGCTTGTCTTGACTCTGGCGCCGATTTCCTGTCTACACGCCCCGAATTCCGCGACGAGTATCCCTCCGAGCAAGCCGACCAGGACGCCGAAACCTCTTCGAGGTGAAGTGCTGTAAATCGATCCTGGAGGCCAACACCCGGCAGCGCTGAGCGCCCCCGGGTGCTTTTTGGTTTTGGCTTTTGCTCGCCACGAGCCTTGGACACTTGGCGCGAACGCATTACCTCTCGGGCACCGCTTGCCTGGGAAAAGGAAAAAGAATGTTTGAATCGCTACAGGAACGTCTTGGTTCGATCCTGAACGGCCTCACCGGCCGCGGTGCCCTGTCCGAGGCGGATGTCTCGGCGGCGCTGCGCGAGGTGCGCCGTGCGCTGCTCGAGGCAGACGTAGCGCTGGAAGTGGTGCGCTCGTTCACCGACAAGGTGCGCGAGAAGGCCGTCGGCGCCGCCGTGGTCAAGTCGATCAAGCCCGGCCAGATGGTCGTCAAGATCGTCCATGACGAGCTGGTCGAGATGCTCGGCGCCGAGGGCGTCGCCATCGATCTCAATGCCCCGGCCCCGGTCGTCATCATGATGGTCGGCCTGCAGGGTTCCGGCAAGACGACCACTTCGGCCAAGATCGCCAAGCGCCTTTCCGAGCGTCAGAACAAGAAGGTCCTGATGGCCTCGCTCGACACGCGGCGCCCCGCCGCGCAGGAGCAGCTTCGCCAGCTCGGCGAACAGGTCAAGGTCGCCACGCTGCCGATCATCGACGGTCAGTCGCCGGTCGACATCGCGCGCCGTGCCGTGCAGGCGGCCAAGCTCGGCGGCCACGACGTCGTCATCCTCGACACCGCCGGCCGCACCCATATCGACGAGCCGCTGATGGTCGAGATGGCCGACATCAAGAAGGTGTCGAGCCCACACGAAATCTTGCTGGTCGCCGACTCGCTGACCGGCCAGGACGCCGTCAATCTGGCCAAGAGCTTCGACGAGCGCGTCGGCATCACCGGTCTCGTGCTGACCCGCATGGACGGCGACGGCCGCGGCGGCGCAGCACTTTCGATGCGCGCCGTCACCGGCAAGCCGATCAAGCTGATCGGCACCGGCGAAAAGATGGACGGGCTGGAGGAATTCCACCCCAAGCGCATCGCCGACCGCATCCTGGGCATGGGCGACATTGTCTCGCTCGTCGAGAAAGCCGCCGAAAACATCGACGCCGAGCAGGCGGCGGCGATGGCCAAGAAGATGCAGTCGGGCAAGTTCGACCTGAACGACCTCGCCAGCCAGCTTCAGCAGATGTCGAAGATGGGCGGCATGGGCGGCATCATGGGCATGATGCCCGGCATGGGCAAGATGAAGGACCAGATGGCGGCCGCCGGTCTCGACGATAAGATGTTCGGCCGCCAGCTCGCCATCATCTCGTCGATGACCAAGGCCGAGCGCGCCAACCCCGATCTGCTCAAGCATTCGCGCAAGAAGCGCATCGCCGCCGGTTCCGGCACCGACGCGGCCGAAATCAACAAGCTGCTGAAGATGCACCGCGGCATGGCCGACATGATGAAGGCGATGGGCGGCAAGGGCAAAGGCGGCGGCCTGATGCGCGGCATGATGGGCGGCCTCGCCAACAAGATGGGCCTCGGCGGCATGATGCCGGGCGGCATGGGTGGCATGATGGGCGGCGGCATGCCGGACCTGTCGAAGATGGATCCCAAGCAGCTCGAAGCCTTGCAGAAGCAAGCGCAGGCATCCGGCCTTGGCGGCATGAAGGGTCTTCCCGGTGGCGGTGGCCTGCCTGGGCTGCCCGGCGGCATGAAACTTCCCGGTCTGCCCGGAATGGGCGGCGGGCTGCCTGGCCTTGGCAAGAAGAAGTGAGGACGCCATGAACGAAGAAAAGGACATGGCCGACGCACGCACGATCCTGGCCGACTATCGCGCCTCGATCGACAACATCGACGCGGCCCTCATCCACATGCTGGCCGAGCGCTTCCGCTGCACCAAGGCGGTTGGCGTGCTGAAGGCGACGCATGGCCTGCCGCCGGCCGACCCGGCGCGCGAGCAGCAGCAGATCGCCCGGCTTCGCCAGCTGGCGAAGGATGCCCATCTCGACCCGGATTTCGCGGAAAAATTCCTCAACTTCGTCGTCCGCGAAGTGATCCGCCACCACGAACAGATCGCCGCTTCGAGCAGCGGCGGGACAAAGACCCCGCTTCCAACGGCGTGATGAAAACCAACTGAAACCCGATCAACGAACTTAGAGTTTTTAGGAGAAAAGAAATGCCCTTGAAGATCCGACTGGCCCGCGCGGGCTCGAAGAAGCGTCCTTACTACCACGTCGTCATCGCCGACGCCCGTTCGCCGCGTGACGGGCGGTTCATCGAGTCGATCGGCTCGTGGAACCCACTGCTGCCCAAGGACGGCGAACGCGTCAAGGTCGACGCCGACCGCGTCAAGCATTGGCTGGCGCATGGCGCCCAGCCGACCGACCGCGTGCTGCGCTTCCTCGACGAAGCCGGCCTCGTCAAGCGCGACGCCCGCTCCAACCCGAAGAAGGCCGAGCCGGGCAAGAAGGCGCAGGAACGCGCTGCGCTCTTGAAGAAGGCGCAGGAAGACGCCGCTGCCGCGGCAGCGACCGCCGCGGCGGCCCCGGCCGAGGCGGAAGCCGCTACCGCCGAATAGATATTGCCCTATCGCATCCAGGAAAACGGCGGGCCCAAGGCCCGCCGTTTTGCTATATCGACTTCACTTTCGAACGCGGCCCTATCAATAGCCGCTCGGGCAGCGGTCGACGTAGACGCGGCCATAACGATCACGGTAGCGGCATTCGCCAGGTTCGCTCGCCCGGCCGATCAACGCACCGGCCACGGCGCCGACAGCGCCACCGACGACGGCGCCTTCAACCGGATCGCCAGCGACCGCGGCGCCGACGGCAGCGCCACCCAATCCGCCGACAGCCGCGCCCTTTTCCGTTTGTGAACAAGCGGCGAGCGGCACCAGCAGGGCCATCAAAAGCATCGTTTTCTTCATTGTCGTTCCTCTCCAGCTAGGAGCCGCCTCCGCCGCCAAGCCAATATCTAACTCGCAACTGGGCGATTTGATCCCAAAGAGATTGCCGGCAAGGGGATTCAGGCTTCCAGCAGGGGCGGTGCTCGGATTGCGCCCGGCCCAGGCTGTGGACGTCGTGCGGGACATCGGTCTATCGGCTGAACGGGATCAGCGCGCGCACACGTGGGTCGCGCAGACAGCGACGCGGCGCAGATCCTAGGATGACGAGAGAGGGGCGTCTCGGCCAATCTCCGAGGGGAGTGCCGTCCATGCCGGGCACCTACGAAAAATAGAACTTCTCGGCCGTTAGCATTTTCGGCGGGGTCTCGCCCAGCGCCTCGAACACCGAGATCTCGCAGACACGGCACAGGCCGTCGAGGGCGAGGTCGTTGGCCTCGGTGCCGAACGGATCCTCGAGTTCTTCCGAAAGCGCATCGAGGCCGAAGAAGGTGTAGGCGATCAGCGCCGTGAACAGCGGCGTCGCCCAGCCGGCGGCGGAGACCAGCCCGAAGGGCAAGAGCAGGCAGAAGATATAGGCGGTGCGCTGCAGAAGCAGCGTATAGGCGAACGGCAGGGGTGTTCCCATGATGCGCTCGCATCCGGCCTGCGCGGCGGCGATTTCCGACAGGCGCTCGTCGAGGATGCGGTAGCCGATCGCATCGATCGCGCCGGCCTTGCGCAGCGCGGCGATGCGGCGGCCCATGCCACGCACCATTGCGTCCGGTGCGTTGGCTGCCTTGGCGACGATCTCGGTTTCGTCACCGATGAAAGCGCGGGCCTGCGGGGCCGCGTCGACGCGCCTGAGCAGACCGCGCAGAAAGTGGCAGAAGGCGATCGCCTCCATCAGCAGGCCGCGCAATTCCGTCCGGTCGTCGACCAGCCCGGCGGAGGCGCGTGCCAGGTTGCGGATGTCGAAGACGAGTTGGCCCCACAGTTTGCGCGCCTCCCACCAGCGGTCGTAGGCGGCGTTGTTGCGGAAACCGAGATAGATCGACAATGCCACGCCGAGCAGTGCGAATGGCGCGGTGCCGGCATTGCCGAAGTCGAGCTTCAGCGCCCGCGTAATCACCACCACAAGCGCGCCATAGGCCGCAAAGCCAAGGATCTGCGGCAGGATGCGCGGCACCACCGAGCCGCGCATGATGAAGAACAGGTGCAGAAGGCGTGGGCGCGGGCGGACGATCATCAAAGGCCTTTCGCGGACCGGCGCTGGTCCTCAGCTGCTTTATTGTGCGACGCAACAGGTCCGCAAGCCCGGCCGCCAGCGACATAGCCATGTCGCCTGTGCAGCACGCGGACTATCGGCACCCGCCGGTCGCGGATATTGAGGAGCACGGGCTGCGGCCCTTTTCTATGGAGGAGAGAAGACGAATGACCGGCGAAACCGATCTGAAGACACTGCTGGCATCGATGACGCCGGAACTGCTCGCCGGCACCTATGTCTTCGTTAGGCTGGCGCCTGACCTCGCTCAGCCGGAAGGCCTCGAGCCGGTGATGGTGTTCCGCGAGCGCGAGGGCGTGACGCTCATCGTGGCCGAGGAGGCGGCCAGCACAGCCGGCCTGACCGCTTCCTTCCGCTGTCGTATGGTGACGCTGAACATTCATTCGTCGCTGGAAGCGGTCGGCTTCCTCGCCGCCATCACCACGCGGCTCGCCGCGGCCGGCATGGGCGTAAATCCGGTCTCGGCCTTCTACCACGACCATCTGTTCGTCCCGGCCGAGCGGGCGGAGGAGGCGATGGAGCTGTTACGGGAACTAGCCAGGCAATCATTCGCGACCAAGGATTTACAGCGCGAGGATGTTGAGGCAATCGCAAGCGGCCGTATGTCATCGGAGAGCGATCATCTCGATGCCTTGCTCGATCCAAATTAGAGCATACGCATGTTTGATCAGTACCTGCAGACATACAGAATGTCCGGCAAGCCTTCTTCGTTGCCGGTGCCGTCGCCGAAGGACTCCGCGCGAAAACCATGGCGCTCGTAGAAGCGTCCGGCGCCGGTGTTGGCTTGGAAGCAATGCAGTTTCACGACCGCCAACGCAGCGGTCGCGTCCATTAGCAATCGGCTGCCGATGCCATGCCCCGTCCAGGCGGGATCGAGATAAAGCTGCTCCACCCATTCGCCGCTGACGGCAATGAAGCCGACAGTGGCCTTGCCAGCTTTGGCGACCGTCACTTGCTGCCGTGGCAGGACGACGTCGCGGATGAAGGCGAGGTCTTCGGTCGGTGTATGGATGACCGGCATCCAGTCGAATGAGCCAAGCGCTGCCCGCATGAGCCGGGCGATGGCGGCGGCGTCCGATCCAGTGGCCGGACGCAGGAAGACCTTGACGGGATCGTTCATAAACGCTTCTCAATAAAGGGCGGTGCTGCCCCTCATCCCCCTGCCGGGACCTTCTCCCCGTGAACGGGAGAAGGGGGCTAACGGCCGAAGGCCGAGCCCGCGACCGCGGGCCGCCGGCTTTCCGGCGCCCTCGCGGAGAGCCAGCCGCGGCAGCGGCGATACGGCCCGTGAGCGAAAGCGAATCGGCCGAAGGCCGAGCCCGTGAGCGAGATTAAGCCGCCTTCTTCTTCGGCTGGATCAGGCCACGCTCGACCAGCAGCTCGGCGATCTGCACCGCGTTCAGCGCGGCGCCCTTGCGCAAATTGTCGGAGACGATCCACATCGACAGACCGTTGTCGATGGTCGAATCCTCGCGGATGCGCGAGATGAAGGTGGCGTCCTCGCCGGCCGATTCCAGCGGCGTGATGTAGCCGCCGTCCTCGCGCTTGTCCAAGACCTGGCAACCCGGCGCCTCGCGCAGGATATCGCGCGCCTCGTCGGCGGTGATCGGCTTTTCGAACTCGATGTTGACCGCTTCCGAATGGCCGATGAACACCGGCACGCGCACGCAGGTCGCCGTCAGCTTGATCTTGGGGTCGAGCATCTTTTTGGTCTCGGCGACCATCTTCCACTCTTCCTTGGTGGAACCGTCGTCGAGGAAGACATCGATATGCGGGATGACGTTGAAGGCGATGCGCTTGGTGAACTTCTTGACCTCGACGCCATCGGCGACGAACACGGCGCGCGTCTGCGTGAACAGCTCGTCCATGCCTTCCTTGCCGGCCCCCGACACCGACTGATAGGTGGCGACGACGACGCGCTTGATGGTGGCGAAATCGTGCAGCGGCTTCAGCGCCACGACGAGCTGCGCCGTCGAGCAGTTCGGGTTGGCGATGATGTTCTTGCGCGTGAACAGCGAGATCGCATCCGGGTTCACTTCCGGCACGATCAGCGGCACGTCCTGGTCGTAGCGGAAGGCCGACGAATTATCGATGACGACGCAGCCCTGCTTGCCGATCTTCGGCGACCATTCCTTGGAGACGTTGCCGCCGGCCGACATGATGCAGATGTCGGTGTCGGAAAAATCATACTGGTCGAGCGACTTCACCTTAAGCGTACGGTCCCCGAACGACACTTCCGTGCCCTGGCTGCGCCGCGAGGCCAGCGCCACGACCTCGCTTACCGGAAAGCCGCGCTCCTCCAGTATGTTGAGCATTTCCCGGCCCACATTGCCCGTGGCGCCGACGATCGCTACCTTGAAACTCATCAGAAATCTCCTGTCCCCTCTCCGCTTGGTTTTTGGAGAAAACCCACCGGCCGGTGCGGGTTTCAACCCCCGGGCCGGACCCGGGAGAGGGTGGTTAGGCCAAGGGAATCAGACCGTTTTGGTGGTCGTTTTGGCCAAGAACGCGGTTTTGCTGCTGAAACGAGGAGACGCGCCGACGCGCCCGGCCCAATGATGTGCATCGTGGCCGGGGAAATCGAATGCAAGAACCGCCATCAAAAGGCCGCGCATCGAAACTATCCTGTTCGGTGCCGGCTTTTACGCGGTTTGCGTCAAGAGTCAATTGCCGAGCGACCTCGGTTTCCCGCGCACCCTGTACAATGGCGGCTGCGCGAAGTACGAACGAGCAAGATTGTTTTGGCTGGCGCGAGGTCGGCCCCGGCATGTGCTCCATGATGAGCGCAGACCCTAAATTCCGAAAGAGTAAGATGTCCAACTTCGAAGCACTTGTCCCAGCGCTTGCCAGGGCGCTGGAAAAACGCGGCTATTCCGAGCTGACGCCGGTACAAAAGGCGGTTGTTGCCCCCGAACTCGGTGAGGCCGATGCGCTGGTGTCGGCACAGACCGGCTCCGGCAAGACGGTAGCCTTCGGCCTTGCCCTGGCTCCGACCCTGCTTGACGGCGCGGAGCGCTTTGGCCACGCCGCCGCACCGCTGGCGCTGGCCGTGGCGCCGACGCGCGAACTGGCGCTGCAGGTGACGCGCGAGCTGGAATGGCTCTACGAGCTGACCGGCGCCACGGTGGCGTCCTGCGTCGGCGGCATGGACATGCGCTCGGAGCGGCGTGTGCTGGAGCGCGGCGCCCATATCGTCGTCGGCACGCCCGGCCGGCTGCGCGACCACATCACGCGGCGCTCGCTCGACATGTCGGCGCTCAAGGCGGTGGTGCTCGACGAGGCCGACGAGATGCTCGACCTCGGCTTTCGCGAGGACCTCGAATTCATCCTCGACGCCGCACCCGCCGAGCGCCGCACGCTGATGTTCTCGGCCACCGTGCCGCGCTCCATCGCCACGCTCGCGCAAGGGTACCAGCGCGATGCCGTGCGCATTTCGGCCGCCGGCGAGGAAAAGCAGCATCTCGACATCGAATACCGGGCGCTGAGCGTCGCCCAGCCCGACCGGGAAAACGCCATCATCAACGTGCTGCGTTTCTACGAGGCGAAGAACGCGCTGGTGTTCTGCAACACACGTGCCGCCGTCAATCATCTGACCGCGCGCTTCAACAACCGCAACTTCTCTGTTGTCGCACTGTCCGGCGAGCTCAGCCAGAACGAGCGCAGCCATGCCTTGCAGGCCATGCGCGACGGCCGCGCAAAGGTCTGCATCGCCACCGATGTGGCGGCGCGCGGCATCGACCTGCCCAACCTCGAACTGGTCATCCACGCCGACCTGCCGACCAACCCGGAAACGCTGCTGCATCGCAGCGGCCGCACCGGCCGCGCCGGGCGCAAGGGCGTCAGCGCGCTGATCGTGCCCAACAGCGCCCGCAAGCGCACCGAACGGCTGTTGCAGAACGCCGGCCTCAAGGCGACATGGGCGAGCCCCCCCTCGGCCGATGACGTCATGCGGCGCGACGACGAACGCATCCTCGCCGATCCGGTTTTCGACGAGTCGGTGAAGGAGGACGAGCGCGGCTTCATCGACGCGCTGCTCGCCAAACATGGCGCCGAACAGGTGGCCGCCGCCTTCGTGCGCCAGTGCCGCGCCAGCCGCTCGGCGCCCGAGGATCTCATGGAAATCGCGCCGTTCACGCCATCGCGTGAAAGACCGGCGGGTGAAGGTTTCGCACGCCGCGACGAAGCGCCCATCCGCCGCGACGATTTCGGCGCCAGCGTCTGGTTCTCGCTGTCGATCGGACGCCGGCAGAGCGCCGAACCGCGCTGGCTGATCCCAATGCTCTGCCGCACCGGCAGCATCAGCAAGCGCGAGATCGGCGCCATCAAGATGCAACCGGAAGAGACCTTCGTGCAGATCGCCGCCGACTGGGCCGACCGCTTCCTGGCCGCGATCGGTCCCGACCGCAAATTGCAAGGCAACATTCTGGTGAAGCGGTTGGACGGCCAGCCCGACCTGTCGCGCGCGGGCTACCAGGCTCCGAGCCCCGACAAGAAACCACATCGCGGCAAAGGAACGTTCGACCCAACCGCGCCGAAGCGGAAATTCGAGAAACGCGCACCGGCCTCAGCCGATCAGCGTCCGGCGACCGCGCATGAGGCAAAGCCGTGGGCGAAAAACCCGGGCAAGCCGAAATTCGACAACACAGGCGCGCCAAAGTACAAGAAGGCGAAGAAGCGGCCTTCCTAAAACCTTGATCGGCGGGACGCGCTGGCCTGCAGGCCTGCCTTGATGGCGGCCCAGCTTGCCGTCGCCGGTGTTGGCCGATGGTTTTGGGCGATGCGCCCCACCAGCGAGGAACGCCACGCATGGTCCTCCGCCATCTTGCGGATCGCCGCATACCAGCCTTGCTGGTCCTGCGAATCGATTGCCGGCATCAGGCCGCCGCTCGCCTCGATCAGCGACGGCGCCGTCGAGACGATGACAGGAATGCCGAAGTCGAGGCATTCGGAGGCTCCAAAGCCCCAGCCTTCGATATGCGAAGGAAAGACGCCGAAAGAGGCGCTGCGATAGTATCGGATGAGCTCCTCATCGCTGATCAGCCCGGTGAACGTGACTTGCTCGAGCAGCTTAGGATGGGCCTTGAGAAAAGCGCGCAGCGGCTCGATCATCCAGCCCCAGCGCCCGGCGCAGACGAGCCTCGGCAGCTTGGCGCCTTCGTCAAGCGCCTGCTGCCAGATCCGCGCCAGCAGGATGTGGTTCTTGCGGACTTCGATGGTCGAGCAATAGAGCACGAACGGCTCGGCGACTTCGATGCGCGAAGTCTTGCCGGCGCGCGATGCCGTCTCGTGCAGGATGGAGGGCATTGGAAAACGATACACGACCGGCGCGGCGATTCCGGCTTTGCGCATATGATCGGTCAGCGTGGCACCGACTTCGTCGGAGGCGCAAAACGCCGGCGCGCCGGAGCGGACGAGGTGCTCGAGATAGGATCCGAAGCGGGTCTCGCGCGTGCCCGCACCGAGCAGGTCCGGGCGCAATGCCGGGATGAGATCGTGGCAAAGGAAAGCAACGTCGCCGGCGCCACCCGAGACGGCGGATCGGTCTTCCGAGGTCAGGATGTGATGGCTGATGAGCACCGGACCCGGCTCCGCCCGCGCGGCAAGGGGCTCAGCCTCCAGTCGCAAGCCCAACCCGACCCGCCGGTACAGGCGATAGGCGAAGATCAGCAGCCTTGTCGCCTGGAACCCAATTCCCTTCCTGCCGTTGGTCACCGTCCTGGCGAGGTGACGGTCGGTATCGCGCTTGCCCCACGGATATTGCCTCACCGCCTCGAAAGCTTCCGATAGCGCTATGCGTCTTCCCGGCCATTTTTTGACGCGCCAAGGCGAGATCTCGCCCGTCGCGACATGCTCCTGTTCGAAAGGCGCCAGAGGCCGAAACCGGCCCGACCTGAACGCCACCACCTCCACGCGAGGGTCGGGATCGGCCAGGGCCGCGTTGATGAGAAAGCTTTCCACCCGTGGGATGCCTGCCAGACCCTCGCCGGGCGGCCAGAACATCAGGCCGGTGGCATCGATGGCCAGTCTCGGAGGCCTTGTGACCTCTTTGTCCTCAGTCACGACGCTGGCATCGGAACGCTCGACTGTCATTATCTGCTTTTGGGTCTGCCTTTGGCGAAGGCGGTTGCACTTGATGTCTTATGCTTCATTTGCCGCCTAGACGGTAGCCATGCTGCCCGGTCTTGCCCATCGGCTCGGCAGTGTGCCACACCTTGGCCGGGACGTGGCGAGAGGGGTGGCCTATGCGCGGCGAAGTGCTTCATTATGACGAGGAGCAGGCTTTTGATGACGAGGAGCAGGCTTTTGGCTTCATCACCGGAGCCGATGGCAACCGCTATACCTTCACCCGCGAGAGCCTGCGCCGGCAAACCGCCATGCCCAAGGGCACGGTCGTCGAGTTCCAGCCGGGTGGCGGCCAGGCGCGCGACGTCTTTTCGATTGGCGCCCAGACCGTCACCGAGGCCCCGACCCCGAAGGCCGGAATCAACACCGCATCGACTCAAGCCGGCAACGCACCGGCAGCTTCCGCTTTCCAGGCGCGGCATTTCGGCCGCTCATCAGAGCCAGCCGAGCCCACCGATCTCTGGGGCTATTTCTGGCGCGGCGTGACGCAGAACTATTTCAATTTCGCCGGCCGGGCCCGCCGCAAGGAATATTGGGGCTATTTCCTGTTCTGGGTGGTCTCGCTGCTGATCATCGGCGGTATCGGCCTTTTCGCCGACAACGAAATGGGCAATTTCGACAGCAGCGTGTCGGCGGCTGTAACCGTTGGCCTTTGCGGCACCTTCGTGCTGGTGACCCTCCTGCCCAGCCTCGGCATGACCGTCCGCCGCATCCATGACATCGGGCTTTCGGGCTGGCTTTATCTGGTGGTGCTCATCCCGACCATCGGCAGCCTGATCATCCTGGTCTTCGCGCTGATCCCGACGCAGGCCCGGGAAAACCAGTGGGGGCCGGTGCCCACGGGCGTCCGAGTTTGATCTGGCGTGCATATTGCAATCTATCGCAACCCTGGATAGTATTCTCATCGCGGCATGGATGTGGGTAGGGCATGCGGGGCGCGGTGCTTCACTACGACAAGGATCAGGACTACGGCTACATCAATGGAGTCGACGGCAAGCGTTACTTCTTCGTCCGTAACGATCTGAATCAGGGGGCGGCCCTCGTCAGCGGCACCCTCGTCGAATTCCAGCCGGATGACGGCACGGCGCGCAATATCGTGGCCGTGAGTTCGACCACGATCTCGTCATCCCCCGGCGGCCAGCTCGGCCGTACCGACGAAAACCAGTCCACTCGTTCCACGGGACTGTGGGCATACTTCGGGAACACGGTGAGCCTGAACTATTTCAAT
Source organism: Mesorhizobium sp. M1406 (assembly GCF_040317555.1). NCBI lineage: Bacteria > Pseudomonadati > Pseudomonadota > Alphaproteobacteria > Hyphomicrobiales > Phyllobacteriaceae > Mesorhizobium > Mesorhizobium sp. M1406. The sequence continues at coordinate 39,844 of NZ_JAMYKW010000041.1, forward strand.
TTCAACGGACGCGCCCGCCGCAAGGAATTCTGGGGCTTTTGGCTATGCTTTAATCTTGTGCTGGTGACGCTGCTTGGCTTCGGGATACTCGTCAATCTGGCCATCAACGGCTTCGGCATCAATGCGGGCAGGACGTCGATCGGATTCCTACCTGCCGTTGTCTTCCTCCTGGCATTCGGCCTGCCGTGGATCGCGCTTACCGTGCGGCGTCTTCACGACATCGGCCTGAGTGGCTGGCTTGTCTTGATCTGCTTCATCCCAGTTATCGGCGAAGCGGTCTTGTTGGTCTTCGGGCTGATCGAGTCCCAGGTGGGCGAAAACCCCTGGGGCCAGGTGCCGGCAGGCGTCAGGGTCTAGGGGCGATCGCCTTCAAGTCGTCGTTCGAAAGCCTGAGAAATACCTTCTGGCCGTGGCGTTGGGCGCCGAGCCGCTCGTAAAAACGCAACGCGCCCTCGTTCCAATCTTCGGTGGTCAGGTCGATACGGCCAATACCGTGGCTGAGGCAATGATCTGCGAGAAAGCCGATCAGCGCTCGGCCGACGCCGGCGTTGCGGATGTTGTCGCGCACGAACAGGTCCTTGAGGAACAGCAGCCGCTCAAGATCGATACCTGGATGTGCGATCGCCACCGACGCCAAGCCGCTGACCTCGCCGTCGACGAAGGCGAGCGCGAAATGCGGATAGGCCGGGCTTTCCTCGCCAAGCCATTTGCGTGCAGCAGATAGGGCCCGGTCGGCATCGAGAGGCGGCTGCCGGTAATGCTCCGCCATCTCGCACAGTATGGCCGCGAGTGCCGCGGCGTCCTCGATCGTCGCCCAGCGGACGTCGACCGCCATAGGATCAGCCCAGGAATTTGGCGATGATCGCGTCGCCCATCTCGACAGTGCCAACCTCGGTCATGCCGGGGGAGAAAATATCCTTGGTGCGCAGGCCTGCGTCGAGCACCGCGGCGATCGCGCCTTCGACACGGTCGGCCTCATCAACCATGCCGAAGGAATAGCGCAGGCACATGGCGAAGGAGGCGATCATGGCGATCGGGTTGGCAATGCCCTTGCCGGCAATGTCGGGCGCCGAGCCGTGCACCGGCTCGTACAGCGCCTTGCGCTTCTTGGTCTTCACATCAGGCGCGCCGAGCGAGGCCGACGGCAGCATGCCGATCGAGCCGGTCAGCATGGCGGCGATGTCGGACAGCATGTCGCCGAACAGATTGTCGGTGACGATGACGTCGAACTGCTTCGGCCAGCGCACCAGCTGCATGCCGCCGGCATCGGCCAGCATGTGGTCGAGCTTGACGTCTGAATAGCGCGCCTTGTGGGTCTGGGTGACGACTTCGTTCCACAGCACGCCCGACTTCATCACATTGCGCTTTTCCATCGAGGTGACGTGGTTCTTGCGGGTGCGTGCGAGTTCGAAGGCGACGCCCGAAATGCGCTCGATCTCGAACGTGTCGTAAACCTGCGTGTCGATGCCGCGCTTCTGGCCATTGCCGAGATCGATGATCTGCTTCGGCTCCCCGAAATAGACGCCGCCGGTCAGCTCGCGCACGATCAAGATGTCGAGACCCTCGACCACCTCCTGCTTGAGCGAGGAGGACGCCGCAAGTGCTGGATAGCAGATGGCCGGGCGCAGATTGGCGAACAGCTCCATGTCCTTGCGCAGGCGCAGCAGGCCGGCTTCGGGGCGCACCTCGTAGGGCACGGCGTCCCATTTCGGACCGCCGACGGCGCCGAACAGCACCGCGTCGGCCGCCATTGCCTTTGCCATGTCTGCATCGGAGATCGCCGCGCCATGCGCGTCGTAGGCGCACCCGCCGACCAGGCCCTCGTCAGTGGAGAAATCGCTGCCGAGCTTGTCGTTCATGACGGCGATCAGTTTCTTGACCTCGGCCATGGCCTCCGGACCGATGCCGTCGCCGGGGAGCAGGAAAAGATGCTTCGTTGCCATGGAGAACCGTCCCAGAAAGAATTTGAACCGCGGCCTTGCTAAACGCCAGGCGGCCCGTGCGCAAGGGGACGAGCGCCGAGATCCTTCACACCCCCCTCTGCCCTGCCGGGCATCTCCCCCGCAAGGGGGGAGATCGAATGTTACTTCGGCCTTCGCCAATCGTTGGCGTGGAAATGGGTAGGACGACGAAACTGCCAATCTCCCCCCTTGCGGGGGAGATGTCCGGCAGGACAGAGGGGGGTGCTGTCCCGCCAGCGTCGGGGAGTCCTGTGGCCCGGCTACCGATGCGAGAGAATGTTGACCAGCCGGCCGAACGGATCGCGCACATAGAAGCGCCGCACACCCCAGGGCTCGTCGGCCGGTCCGTATTCGATGGCGAAGCCGGCGGTCTTCATGGCATTGAGCGCCGCATCGACATCGTCGACCTCGATCGAGAGATCCGGCACCGGCGTGCCGGAGCCGCCTTGCGCCATGAAGCTGACCTGCACCTGCATCTTTTCATCGGAACCGTAGGTGGCGATCCAGCCAAGGTCCATCAGCACATCGAGGCCGAGCACGTCCTGGTAGAAGCGCTTCGCCGCGGCGATATCAGGTGTCTCGATGTTGGCGACGATACGCCGGACTTTCATCCGCCCGCCTTTCATGCCGTGCGCCGCAACGCCGTCACTTCGATCTCGATCTTCATTTCCGGTCTGTTGAGCTGGCAGACGATCATCGTCGCCGCCGGCCTGATGTCGCCGAACGTCTCGCCGAGGATCGGGAAGACCATATCCACGAAGGCCTGGTCGGTGATGTAGTAATGCGCCCGCACCACGTCGGCCATTTCGAAGCCGCCGTCTTGGAGAGCCTTGCCGATCGTCGCCAGGCAATTGCGCGTCTGTGCTTCGACCGTATCCGGCATCGTCATCGTCGCATAGTCGTAGCCGGTCGTTCCGGACACGAAACACCAGTCGCCCTGCACCACCGCGCGTGAATAACCGGCGGTTTTTTCGAACGGCGAGCCGGTGGAGATCAGTTTTCGCATGGGTGTCCTCACAGAATTGTGGCGGCCATTCTGCAGGCAAGATGCCATTCCGGCCATGGGCCAACGCAGAGGGATCGGCGGTGCAAACCTCAATGCCGGCGGGGCAGCACCCCCCTCTGGCCTGCCGGCCATCTCCCCCCGCAAGGAGGGAGATCGCATATCATGAATGCTTTCGCCAATTACCAACGTTGCAGAGATGGCAGAGCGCCGAAGCTGCCAATCTCCCCCCTTGCGGGGGAGATGCCCGGCAGGGCAGAGGGGGGTGTGAAGGGTCACGGCGGACAATTCCTTTCCGCAACACGACGACGGTGCGGCCGCCGTCGCGCAAAATACCTAATTCGCCGACCCCTGCGCCTTGTCCAGCGCCTCCTTCACATCGGCCGGCCATGTCGCAACCGGCGGCCAGGCGTTCGGCTCGGCATCGTCGCCGCGGCGGGCGAAATAGAGTTTGTGCTTGGCCGGGTCGACCGCCATGAAACCGTCATTGCCGCCGCAGTCATGCGGCACGCAGCCGCTGGCGTAGAAGGCGCCCGACGCTGTCTTTTCCGTGCCGCCGCCGACCAGCAGGCTGGTCGCCATGTCGGGCATGTCCTTGCCCAGCAGCTTTTCGGCTTCCTTGTAGACAGCCTCGTTGTGGAAGGCGTCGATGATGTTCTGGTACTTTTCCGGATCGATGTCCTTCCAGTCCGTGCCGGGTTCCGGCATGTAGCTCAGATTGCCCGAAATCGTCAGCCCGTCCGTCGGCGACCACTGCAAGGCCGGCTTCTGATCCCCCGGCAACAGATAGGGCACGAAATAGATGGCGTTGTCGGACACCGCCGATGGCGGCGCACCGCACTGGTCCTGTTCGACCGTGGTGCTCTGGATGGTGCCGCCTTCCGGCTTCCAGACGATCACTGTCGCCGGCCCGCATTGATTGCCGCCATCGCCGACATCGAACAGCGCCACCTTGACGCCGCCGACCTCGACTATTCTGTCGAAGAAGACGTCATAGTTGGTGGCCAGCTGCTTGCCGTCGAAGACAAGCACCTTCTCACCGTCCTGCTCCGGTTGGGTGATGGTCAGCTGGCCGCCCTCGAATGGCACAGGCGCCTGTTTGTCGTCATCCGAAGCGTCGGCGGCGTCTGTCCCCTGATCCGTGGCAGGCTTTTCGGCCGCCGGCGCGGCGGGCGTCTGTGTCTGGGCGTGGCCCACGGCAGTCAGCAGAAGAAACGCCAGCCCGCAGGTGCCGGCAAGAAGCGAACGAGTCATGACCGTCCCTCCACTCAGTCGCAACGAACCCGGCTTGAAAGCAGCCGGGGCCTATCCGCCTGGAGCGTGCCGCTCAGGCCCACGGGCGCTGTTCGGCGTTCTTCTTCTCGAACGAAGCGATGGCGCCGGCCTTCTCCATGGTCAGGCCGATGTCGTCGAGCCCGTTGAGCAGGCAGTGCCGCTTGAAGTCGTCGAGGTCGAACGTGACCACGCCGCCATCCGGTCCGCGGATTTCCTTGGCTTCGAGATCGACCGACACCGTGGCGTTGGAGCCGCGCGAAGCGTCGTCCATCAGCTTCTCGAGATCCTCTGGGCTGACGGTGATCGGCAGGATGCCGTTCTTGAAGCAGTTGTTATAGAAAATGTCGGCGAACGAGGTCGAGATGACGCAACGGATGCCGAAGTCGAGCAGCGCCCACGGCGCGTGCTCTCTGCTCGAGCCACAGCCGAAATTGTCGCCGGCGACCAGGATCTGCGCCTTGCGATAGGCCGGTTTGTTGAGCACGAAATCCGGATTTTCCGAACCGTCGTCATTGTAGCGCATTTCGGCGAACAGGCCGGTGCCGAGCCCGGTGCGCTTGATCGTCTTCAGATAATCCTTCGGGATGATCATGTCGGTGTCGACATTGACGATCGGCAGCGGAGCGGCGACGCCGGTGAGCTTGGTGAATTTTTCCATGGCTTTTGCCCGTATTTTCGTTGCGGGGGAATTTGCTGACGCCGGTTTACACAAAGCCGGCGGCAAATAAAAGGCAACTGTTTGTGCGCGGTGACGCAAGCCACGATGGATGTCACCCGAAATTGGCTCCGGTTTTCGGCCGCAAGGAGTCACCTGACTTGCAACAGCCTGAGACGGGAAGGATCGCTTCGGAACAGGTTCAGTTCCGCAACACCTCGCTCAAATCACATTCAATTCCCGGAACGCCCGCCCTTCCGCAATCCGGTCATAGCCGAACGCGGAACAATCCACCGTGCGATAACCCCCATGCACGATCAGCTCGGCCAGCGCCTTGCCGACCGCCGGCGCCTGCTGCAGGCCGTGGCCGGAGAATCCGTTGGCGAACAGGAAATTGCCGACCTCGGGATGCGGGCCGATCACCGCGTTCTGGTCGAGTGTGTTGTAGTCGTAGTGGCCGGCCCAGGCCCGCGTCGGCTTGATCGCTTCGAAGGCTGGAATGCGGGTCGCCAGCACCGGCCAGATCACCTCTTCGAACAGCGGCCAATCGACCTCGAAATCCCCGGGGGCGGCCGGGCCGTCACCCTCTTCCGATTCGGCCCCGCCGGTGAGATAGACCGAGCCTTCCGGGCGCACATAGATACCGGAGGGATCGACCAACAGCGGCATGTCGGCATATTTCTCGCGCGCCTCGAAAACGAAGACGTTGCGCTTGCGCGGCTCGACCGGCAGCGCCAGCCCGGCCATCGCAGCGACCTTGCCGGCGTTCGGCCCGGCGGCGTTGACAGCGATGCCGGCCTCCAGCGTCTGGCCATTGTCGAGGCTGACGCTGGTAACGCGGTTGCCGTCGCGCGCAATGCCGGTGACATCAGCGGTGATGAAATCGATCTTCTTCTCGCGCAGCGCCTTGCGGAACAGCATCAGCATCGCGTGCGCGTCGAACCAGCCCTCGCCTGTCCGGCCATAGGCGCCGGCGGTGATGCCCTCGGCCGACAGCCACGGGAAGCGGCGCACCAGCTGCTCCGCGTCCTCGAGAACGATGTCGGCGCCCTCGGCCATCTGCGCCTCGTGATTGCTCTTGAGGATCGGCAAGCCGTCCTCGCCGGCCAGGATGAGATAGCCGCCTTCGCGAAAGCCGATATCGGCGTCCGCGCCGAACTCTTCCTTCAGCCGCCGGAACAGCTTTAGCGTGAACTGCGACAGGCGGATGTTTTCGGGGATCGAGAATTGCTGGCGGATCGAGGCCATGGACAGCGTCGTTGCCGCGTGGGCGAACCGCGGATCGCGCTCGATCAAGGCGATCGAGCCGGAAAACCCTTCCTCGCGCAGATAATAGGCGACCGAGGATCCGACGATGGCCCCGCCGATGATGACGATGTCGTAGCGCACTTTTTTCTCCGATCCTCTGCCCGCGTCCTCACGCGACCGGCAAGATGATCTCGAAGCGCGTGCCGCGCTCGGAGTCAACCAGCGCGATCATACCATCATGCGCTTTCAGGAGGGCCAGCACGATGCCGAGGCCCATGCCGGTGCCGCCGGTAGAGCGCCGCGTGGTGAAGAACGGCTCGAAGATGCGCGCCCGGTTGCTCGGCGAAATGCCGGCACCGTCGTCACCGACCTGAATGGTTGCCTTGCCACCGGCGCTCGCTGCCGTGACCGAAACCTGCGTCGCGCCGTGCCTGGCGGAATTGTCGATGAGATTGGCAAGCACGATTGCAGCGTTCTCCGCCGATATGCGCAAAGCCAGATCGCCGCCGGCCTCGACGCGAACCGCCAGCCTGTTGTCGACGGGAAGCAGCGCCAGTGCCGCGCCAATCGAGGTGCTTTCGCCGCTCGGCGCAAGGTTTTCGGCGCGCGCCAGGTCAAGCAGGCGCCGCACCAGCAGATTGAGCCGCCCCGCGTCGGTGACGATGTTGTTTGAGAAACGCCGCCGCTCCGTATCGTCCATCGCGCTGTCTGAATCGCGCAGCAGCTCGGCCGCGCCCTGGATCGCCGTCAGTGGCGATTTGAGCTCGTGCGAGACATGGGTGGCAAAAGTCTGGATGGAGTCCGAGCGCGCCTGCAGCTTTTCGGCCATGTCGAGGAAGGCGGCGGACAGCTCCGCCATCTCGTATGTGCCGTGGTGGTCGAGCGGCCGGATCGCCGCGCGGTCGCCGGCTGCGATGCGCTCGGTGCGGTCGATCAGCGCGTAGATCGGCCGGCTGACGGTGCGCAGGAAAACCAGGCCGATGAGCAGCGTGCCGCCGAGAATGGCGATGGCCGCCAACGTCACCTTGCCGCGCTCGCCATAGAGATGTTTTATGATGTTGTTGGGCGTCCGCGACACATAGACGACGCCGGCGACCCTGCCATCGACGGCCACCGGCAAGGCGACGAAGACACGCACCTTGGTGCCCCGGCTGACCGAATAGAGCGGCGGCGCCGGCTGGTCGGGGATGCGCAGCCGCAGCGCGCTGGCGTGGCGGCCGCTGAGTGCCTCGCGCACCTCCTCGACCGCGCCAAGCGACTGCCCGACCTCGCCGCGTCCGGCAATGACGACGCCTCGGGGGTCGAGCAGCCGGAAGCCGGCCAGCGTGGTTTTCTGCGTGGCGTCGAGAACGCCGGACAGGCGTACCCCGATCGCCGCGAAGGCGGGATCGGCGGTTGCAGCCACCGCCGCCGGCCGGGTCGGAAGCACATAATCCGAGGCCAGATCGAGCCGCGGCTCGATCGGCCTGTACAGCGGGTCCAAATCGGCAGTTCGGCTTGAACTCCCACCCGCCCGCGGCATCGGTGCGCCGAGTTTGTCCGGTGCAATGCCGGCGTCGCGCACTTCCCGCGCATAGATGGCGGCGATGGCCGCCCCTTGCGCGATCAGCTCCGCCTCGGTCTGGCGGATCAACTGGTTCTCGTAGAGCCGGAAGAAGAACAGGCCGACCAGTGGCAAGGCCATCACCATGATCAGGATGGCGACGACGACCGTGGCGAGGCGAGGCCGCCATTTGCGGCCGATCCATTTTCGCGAAGTCGTCAGCCGCATCGGCCGAGCCGGAAGCCGACGCCATGCACCGTCTCGATGGCATCCAGGCAACCCACCGCCGCCAGCTTGGCGCGGATGTTGCGGATATGGCTGTCGACGGTGCGGCCGGCGACATGAATGTTGCCTGCATAGGCACTGGCCATCACCGCGTCGCGGTCGAGCACATGCGTCGGCCGCGCCAGAAACCCTTTCAGGATCGAGAACTCTATCCCTGTCAGGGCAAGCGGCTTACCGTCGAAGCTGGCGGCATGGCTGGCAGGTACCAGGGCCAGTTTGCCCTGCGCGAACTGCCTGTCGTCGGCCGGTTGGGGCGACGCCGGGCGGGCGCGCCGCAGGATGACGTTGACGCGAGCGACTAGTTCGCGCGGGCTGAACGGTTTTGTCACATAGTCGTCGCCGCCCATTTCGAGGCCGAGGATGCGGTCGATCTCCTCGTCACGCGCCGACAGGAACAGCACCGGCACATCGGATGTGTGCCGCAGCCGCCGGCAGACCTCCAGCCCGTCCATCTCCGGCATGCCGATGTCGAGCACGATCAGATCAGGTGCCCGCCGTCCGATCGCCTGCAAAGCGGCGGCACCGTCGGCCACCGCCTGCGTCCGCATGCCGGCCTTTTCCAGCGCAAAGCAGATCACCTCGCGGATATGCGGATCATCGTCGGCGACGAGGATGTGATGCGGCATCGATCAGCGGCCCGGCAGGTAAGGTTCGATACGGTGAGGAACCACGAACGGCCCCTTGCTGTCGAGATACCCGAGCAGCCGCCAGTCGCGAAAGCTCCAGGCCCGCCAGTTCTGCTGGAGGGTACGATACCAGCCTTCGTCGCTGCCGCGCACACCAGGATGGCGACACCAAGGCGGCTGCAATAGCTCGGCGCGGCAGCGAACAACGATGTCATGACCTGGCTTTCCTGATGGCTCCCAGCCGGATTGCCGACGGGCTCTGCGGGCAAAGGGGATGAGGATCACCGTCGCGCGCGGCTGATCGACCAGCCACCATCCTTCGTTGCGCAGCCGGTAAGGCAGAGGGGGTTTTTCTCGCTTGTGCATGCCGCCTGTCTCGCAGGCCGGCTGGGAAACGGCAGGGCGGATCCGAGGAGGTTTTCCCCAAGCGTGTGCAGTTTTCGTGCAGGGCCTGCGCTTCAGGGCTGGTGCGCTGCGCACATCCTTTCCAAACGTTGGCGCCGCCCCTCACCTGCCTGCCGGCATCCTCTCCCCGTAAACGGGGCGAGGGGGGCTGGCCGCAGCGCTGGCGCCTTTTCCGCAAGGTTGGCTATTGGCGAAATCGACGGTGAGAGCTGTCCAGCCGATAGATGGGTAACAGTTTGAACCGGATACATAGGTAACAGTTTTCCCCCTTATGATTGGTTCGTCGGCGCGC